>DXRF01000015.1 GCA_019411205.1 Parabacteroides sp.
CCTCTACCCTGTCCATGATACGGTTCCTCTTATTCCGGTAATAAACGCTCGGTGACAACCGGAAAGCAGAAGTTGCATACGAATAAGACAACTCAACCGAATGAATCATCTCGTCTTTCAAATCCGGATTACCTTTCCAGACATGTGTAGCGTCGCTACAGTCGGTAAACACATTCAGGTAACTGCCATAAGGTCTAATTACGCGTTGCACGTAGCTGAAAGCCAACTCCCCAGCTGTATCCGCCTGGTATCCCAACTTCAAACGGGGGAAGAGGTGAAAACGGGACGTACTCTTAACCATCGGGATCTTTCCAAACCCATCGTCAGTCTGATAACGCGTATCTATCTTTTGCCAGTTCAGTTCGCCTTGTACGCCGGCTTCGGCATAGAAGCTGCTCCACCTCTTTTCCAAAACAGTCAGCAACAAATTCGTACGGCGATTAAAGTTATATTCATTTTCCTTCTGTGGATCAGACTGCCACTCTCCGGCAGCCAACTTGTTCCCGAAAGCATGGTAACTCTCATCCTTGAAACGTCCGATATATCCTACCCGCAAACACCAATCGCTGGCAAATAGTTTGCGGTAGACGGCAGACAAATAATAATTATTTTTGTCCTGATTGACATAATAGTTATCCTCGGCAATGATCTTGCCCGTTTCCGGCTTCTCGTTCTTATATTCGTTATCTTCGTCATACCCGAAGTTATTATAATTGAACACGACGCTCAAGTGATCCTGAGGATTGTCGAAGGTATGGTTCCAACGTGCTTCAGCAGCATATGCCTCCTGACGCTGATCATTATAGCGATGGCGGAACATCACCGGTTGTAGGTTTCCATCCACCAACTTATTATTATGAATTTTCCCATAGCGGCCATAGTCCATCAGGCTGTACAGACCGTAGACCGTGATCAGATCATCAGCCGTCAAATCGTATCCGATACTCAAGTCTGCCAGATGCACATCAGGCCGGGCAGACGCATTATTGTTCATGACAGTCGTCCCGACCTTATTTGTCGTCGACTTGCTGAACGTACGTTTACGAAATTCGCGACGATAATTGTACTTTCCAACAATATGAAACTTACCCGGATGCAGATTTAGGATCGCACCGGTATTATAACGTTCCTGAAATCCGGCTCCCACGGTCAAGACCAACGGCGAATCATCGGCCGTATAACCTACGGACGACAAGTTCAAAATTCCCGCATCCCCATCCGGAACCAGCTCGACAGAAGGGGTTGCCGTCATCGACACCCTGTTGAAGAACAACGCTGGAAGTTGAATCAGCATATCCCCGCTATATTCTTCCATCAACCCATAAGGCACTCCGTTTATCAACAAGCCGGGATTGTTGGAACCACGAAAGGTAATTCCTCCCTCGATATCCGTCACAACGGAAGGCAGCAGACGGAATACATCGGCTGTCGTCCCGTTCAAGCCACTCAGATTACTGTCCACCTGCAAGCGTTTCACTTCACCGCCAGTCAGGCCGCCAAAGCGCTTTCCCTGGATTTCGATACTCTGCAGCGAGACAGTTTTATCTACAGGAGTCTGTGAAAAAGCAGACAGATTCAGGCAGACAATCGCAGGAAGAAGTAATAGCGTTCGTTTCATATATATAAAGTACATTAGGTTTAAAAACAAAAAAGTCTGTATGTTACACGCATACAGACTGTCCTCATCACTGATTGCCGAAAGGATTATTCAGCAGGAGCTGCTTCTGTTTCAACAGCAGGAGCTTCAACAACAGTTGAATCGCCTTCAGCAACCGTTGCTTCTTCTTTTGTAGCTTCTTCAGCAGGAGCAACAACTTCTTCCACTGTAGTTTCTGTTTCAGTTTCTGCAACTTCAGTGTTCTCTGCTGATTTGTTGCCACAAGATACGAATGATACAGCTGCGATAACGGCAGCAAATGCAACTAACTTTTTCATTTTGTTTTTTAATTTAAACGGTCTATAATATCTTTTTGTCTTAAAACGATGCAAATGTATATATTAATCAAATATGTTGTACAACATAGTATTCTTTTTTTCAAAATATTTCCCACACAAGCATCAACAAACTGATTTATAGACTGAATAAATTAATCAATAGTTGCTATACAAGTAACGCTTAATGCTTTTCTTTGGCGTCTTTTCGAACTCTGTCGGATACAAATGCAGGGCGGATACAGCTTCATAAGGTGCTAAAAGTTTGTTAAGTTCGATCCGATTCTGCTCCATGATGATCGGAAGGTCTTCGTGCGAGATTCCCGTGCTGTCCACCGTATCGTAATCCGGATAAACAAGCCCCACCAGTTTACCGTTCTTTTCGATTATGATGCTTTCCATTACGAACGGCAGATTATTCAACTTCGATTCGATCTCTTCCGGATAAATATTCTGTCCGCTCGCTCCCAAAATCATCGTCTTGCTGCGACCACGGATATAAATACGGTTATCAGCGTCAATCGTCCCTAAGTCACCCGTGCGCAACCAACCATCCTCGGTAAAAACTTTGGAAGTCGCTTCCTCGTTCTTATAATAACCTTTCATCACATTTTCGCCGCTCACCTGAATTTCACCAACCTTATTATAGGGGTCTTCCGAGTCGATACGCACCTTCATGATGCCCTTCAATATTTGGCCGCATGATCCGGGTACATATTCGTCGTTATGGTCATAGCTGATCAGCGGTCCGCATTCCGTCATACCGTAACCGATCGTGAACGGAAATTTGATCTTATAAAGAAAGTTCGTCACCTCTTCATTCATGGCAGCCCCTCCCACGATCACTTCACGGAAACGTCCTCCGAAAGCATCGACCAGTTTCTTCCGTATCTGTGCATAGATACGGAAATCCAGCAACGGGATATTCAATGCCACCTTCATAGTCGTCTTGCTGAGCTGCGGCAGGATCATTTTCTTGTAAATCTTCTCCAGAATCAACGGAACCGTCAGGATCAGATTAGGTTTCACCTCCTCGAAGGCTTTCAACAGGATTTTGGGAGAAGGAACCTTACCCAGCAAGTAAACATGCGCCCCGACAGCCATCGGTACCAAGAAATTGAACGCACAGCTATAAGCATGTGCCAACGGCAGGAAACAGAGTTCGCGTTCCCCCCTGTATAATACGCCAAGCCCGATGCCGTACATCACATTCCCCGCCAGGTTGTTTCCGGTAAGCATAACCCCTTTGCTAAAGCCGGTCGTGCCGGAAGTATAGTTCAACAAGACCACTTTGTCATTGTCCAATTCCGCATATTTGATGTCGTCCTTGCCGAAACCGTCCGGGTATTTCTCTTCCATCTTCTCGTCCATCCCCTTCAACAGCTTCTGGATACTTTCGCCATCGCGCTGATGCAGACAGCGGAAATCGGACAGTGAAAAGACACCACGCACATCCTCGATCATTTCTTCTTCCAACGTATCCCAGATACGGTCGCTGACAAAAAGGAAAACCGACTCGGAATGATTAATAATATGATGCACATCGTTCGGACTGAAGTCCTGCAGGATAGGTACTATAATCGCTCCGTACGTCACAGCGGCCATATAGACAATGCACCAACGGGCACTGTCTTTTCCAATCAGAGCAATCTTATCTCCCCGCCGTATCTGGCATTCTTCAAATAGGATGTGGATACGGGCAATCTCTTTTGCCACATCGGCGAAAGAAAAAGTCGTCCCTTTGCTGTAATCCGTCAGGGCAGGCAGTTCCCAGTTTTTCTTGAAACTTTCCTCATATATTTTGATAAAATTCTCTTGTATCATATTGCACACTGTATTATAATTTGCGCAAAAATACAGACTATCCGACAAATACACAACAGATAGCCAGAGTTTAACCCTTACAACAAAATATAAGGAACAATGCATCCCCGCTACAAGAAAACCAATAAAAAAGATAAGAGTGCCTACTAATTCTATAATCAGTGTCAATGACTATGTAATCGCTGCCACCGATTACAAAATTAGTAGGCATTTAAGAAAGAATTATTCGGAACGAAAAAGGGATTTCTCTCCATAGAAGTAAGAAATTGTTGTTGCCGAATTGGGTGTGGTTGTCCTGAAATGATAATCTATAACTCCCAAATAAACAAAATTTTCCCTATCTTTCGTCGGTCTAATAATATGATATATGAACAAATGGATACTGCTACTATGCGGAGTATTGGCTGGTTGCCAGCACTCTCATAAACAAAAGACAGACGATGCGGTCTGCCAAACAATCAATATAGCCCCCGTTTTCGATAGAGAGCCGACCGAAATAAAACTGGACGAATGGGCGGAAAACGTACGTTTCATCCCGTTGGAAACAACAGACTCCGTATTACTGACCGGATACATTCCGCAGATTGTCTATCACCAGGACAAGCTGGTTGTCTTCAACAACGATAAAATATACCTGTTCAACCCAGAAGGAAAATTTATCCGGATAATCGGTACTAAAGGTGAAGGGCCGGAAGAATACCTATCCGCTGGCAATCCGAAGATAACCCCGGAAGGCATCCGTATCGACGACAGCGGCAAATGGCTCAAAACATACGGTTGGGACGGCAAATGGAAACAGACAACAACCGTCCCCTCCCATAAAAATATCAGAGAAGTGCTTTCCCTACCCGACGGGCGCAATATCGGATATGTCCAGAATATCTCAGGCAAAGAGCCGATACGGATGTACTTGTTCCGCGACTCGGCCGTACTGGACTCGATCGCATACACCCGGAACTTCGAGCCGGGAGAAATCACGATAGTGTTCTACAACGAATGCAAAGTTTTCTCTACCTCGACCGGCAACTATGTGAAGGAAATGTTCAACGACACGATTTTCCTGATCACAAAAGAGAACACGCTTATCCCACGCTGGGTAGTAGATGCAGGAAAATACAAGCTGGAAGAGGTTGGACGCTACCGATTACAAGACCCGCACAACAGCCTGTTTAAGGAAAAAAATGCGGCACAGATCAATGTCGTAGGAAACAGCAAAGGCAAATTGTATCTAACAGCCAACCTAAATGGCAACTCTTATCTGATCAGCTACGATGATAAAGAGGGAAAAGTGGAAAGTGTCAAGTTACTTTATCCCGGACATGATTTCGATTTTAAAGAAGGGAACACGTTCGTCCCCCGTTTTACATCCGAAGACGGTCGTTATCTGATAGGCTATGAAGTACAAGAGAACGATGAGAATCCGGTCATTATCCTGGCTGAACGTTAAGCAATCAACAGTATGAACTTGAAAGTATTCATAATAACAGGGATGTGTATACTGAGATGCACCCCTATATGTGCACAAGAGACAGGGACGAACGACACCGTCTCCCGCCATCCGCTTACTCACGAGGTTGGTATCGACTTCCGTCCCGTCTATCTCCTCCCCACCAATGAGTTCTTTGCGGGCGAGAACGCATTGCTACAACCCTTGCGTAAGTCTGTGTCGGCCCACCTAAAATACTCTTTCCGGTTTCATCCCGATTCGCGCTACGGAAAATTATACCCGCACACGTACCAGGGAATCGGTGTTTCATACCATTCTTTCTTTGACAAGGCCGAGATCGGGACTCCGGTCTCAGTCTATGCCTTCCAGGGAGCACGCATAGCCCGACTCTCCTCCCGCCTGTCATTAGATTACGAATGGAACTTCGGTGCCTCCTTCGGATGGGAAAAATACCATCCGGAAACCAACGCCTACAATTATGTCGTGGGGTCGAAGATAAATGCTTATATCAATTTGGGATTCCTACTGAACTGGCAACTGGCGGCAGGATGGCAACTGACGGCAGGCGTCGACCTGAGCCATTTTTCCAACGGAAACACCCAGTACCCCAATGCAGGCGTCAATACTGTTGGGGGCAGGATAGGCTTAGTACATACCTTCGGAGAAAATGCCGGAACGGTGATGTCCGACAGGCTGACCACCCAGCGCATCAAACCGCACATCAGCTATGACATCATCCTGTACGGCGCTTCGAAACGGAAAGGAGTGATCAAACCCGATGAATCCTACCTAGCTCCCGGTTCGTTCGGCGTATTGGGATTCAATTTCAATCCCATGTACAATTTCCATAAATATTTCCGTGCCGGGGCATCGCTCGACGTGCAATATGACGAAAGTGCCAATATCAAGGAACACGAAGCCGACAACGGCAACCAGGCCGAACACCAATTTTACCGTCCGCCATTCAAGGAACAGCTGGCAATCGGACTATCCGTACGAGGCGAACTGGTCATGCCGATCTTCACGATCAATGTAGGTATAGGCTACAACGTTTACCACAAATGCACCGACACACAAGGGATGTATCAAATCCTAGCACTGAAAACATCCGTCACGCGCAACCTGTTCCTGCACGTAGGATACCAGTTGAGCAAATTCAAAGACCCCAACAACCTGATGTTAGGAATAGGTTACCGGTTCCACAATAAACGATAAGAATATACTATGTCCAAACATTTTCGCTAAATTTGCGCGATAATTAAAAGACAATGATTGATAAGACTGTTTTTGAGAATAAGATAGCCGCATACTACACTTTAGGATGCAAGCTGAATTTTGCCGAAACTTCGACCATAGGGAAAGTCCTTGCCGAACAGGGCGTACGTAAAGCACGTCCGGGTGAAAAGGCTGATATTTGCGTTGTCAACACCTGCTCTGTGACAGAGCTTGCCGACAAGAAATGCCGCCAGGCAATCCGCCGGATCGGCAAACAGCATCCGGGGGCATTCATCGTCGTGACCGGTTGCTACGCCCAGTTAAAGCCGGAAGAGGTTTCCCGTATCGAAGGAGTCGACCTTGTCTTGGGAGCCGAGCAGAAGCTGGATTTGTTAATGTATCTGGACGATCTGAAAAAGAAAGAAGAGGGAGGCTCCATTATCGCTTCCCAAACGAAAGACATCCGCACCTTCTCCCCCTCCTGCTCAGCAGACGACCGTACGCGCCATTTCCTGAAAGTACAGGACGGATGCGATTATTTCTGTTCCTACTGCACGATCCCCTTTGCCCGCGGACGCAGCCGCAACGGGACGATTGCCAGCATGGTGAAACAGGCCGAAGAGGTCGCCGCAAGCGGGGGAAAAGAGATCGTTCTGACCGGTGTCAATATCGGCGACTTCGGGAAGAGCACCGGAGAAACGTTTATCGACCTGATCCGGGCGCTCGACGAGGTAGAAGGGATCGTACGCTACCGCATCTCCTCCATCGAACCGAATCTAATAACGGACGAGGCAATCGACTTCGTGGCAGGTAGCAAACGTTTCGCTCCCCATTTCCATATTCCGTTACAAAGCGGAAGCGACGATGTACTGAAGTTGATGCGCCGCCGTTACGACACGGCCCTGTTCCGGCATAAGATCGAAAAGATCAAGGAGGTCATACCACACGCCTTTATCGGTGTTGATGTGATCGTCGGTACGCGGGGCGAAACGGATACCTATTTCGAAAATGCCCGTACCTTTATCGAAAGCCTGGACATCAGCCAGTTGCATGTATTCAGCTATTCGGAACGGCCGGGCACACAGGCACTCAAGATCGATCACATCGTCGACCCAAAGACCAAGCATGCGCGCAGCCAGCAATTATTGGACATATCCGACCGCAAGTTCCATGCATTCTACGAAGCCCATATCGGCCAAAAGGCGAATGTCTTGTTTGAACAAACACGCAAAGGGGGCATGATGCACGGATTCACCGAAAATTACATAAAGGTGGAGATTCCTTACGACGGTTCACTGGTAAACGAAACCCGGCAGGTCACGTTAGGAGATTGGAACGAGGAGAAAACGGCATTACATATTTATGATTTATGAACAGCACATAAATCTAAAATCATCATTCATCATCATGTGGAATAAAATACAATATGCGTTTATCTACAGTTGGGTAAAGGTTCATGCCTTATTACCGATGTGGGCGCTTTATATATTATCGGATATCCTATATGTGCTGGTCTATAAGGTCATCAGATACAGGGTGAAGGTTGTCAGGCAAAATATGAAAGCCTCTTTTCCTGATAAATCAGACACCGAGCTGCATCGGCTGGAACGCGAGTTCTACCACCATTTCGCCGACTATGTGGTCGAGACGATCAAGCTCGCCCACATCTCCCTCGAGGAGTTGCAACGCCGGGCTTTCCTGAAAAATCCCGAACTGATAGACAAACTGATGGAGAAGGGACATACCTGTTTTATCCTTCTGATGGGACATTACGGCAACTGGGAATGGTTTTCCGGCTCTACCTCCCGTTTCAAGGACTCCCGCATCTACCAGATATACCGACCGCTCAGCAACCAAGCATTCGACCGCTTGTTCATCAACTTACGTACGAAATTCGGCTCCTTCGGAATCAAAAAGCAGGACACCGTGCGCGATGTCATCACCCTGAAAAAAAACAAAACCCGCTGTGTCGTGATCTTTATCGCTGACCAGACACCGAGCCGGAACAACCTGCACTATTGGACGAATTTCCTGAACCAGGATTCCTCCATCCTGACCGGTCCCGAACGCCTTGCCCGCAAACTGGATTTGCCCGTCATATTCCTCGACACGAAGCAGGTGAAACGCGGCTACTATACCGTAGATATGAAACTGGTGACCGAGACTCCCAAAGAGACTCCCGAAAACTGGATTACCGAACAATATGCCCGCCTGATGGAAAAATGTATCTTGCGCAATCCGTCGGGCTGGCTTTGGACGCATAAGAGATGGAAACATAAGAGAGTTGACAATACACAACCGACAACTGACAATCAGTAACAACATAAAAAAGAAGGTAATGGAAACAAACACTAATTCTCAATTGTCAGTTGTGAATTGTCAATTCAAACGTCTTGCCGTTGTCATCCTAAACTGGAACGGGCGAGCGCTAATGGAAGAATTCCTACCCTCCGTTGTCGCTTGCACTCCTGGCGAACGGGCGGATGTAATCGTTGCCGACAATGGTTCTACAGACAATTCCATCGAGATGTTGAAGACAAAATTTCCGACGGTCGGCATCATCCGGCTGGACAAAAATTACGGCTTTGCCGAAGGATATAACCAAGCATTGAAGCACATCGGGCACGAATACACAATCTTGCTCAACAGCGATGTCGAAGTCACTCCGGGATGGCTGGATGCTCCTGTCGCCGTGATGGACGCCGACAAAACCATCGCCGGGGTCCAACCCAAGATACGCGCCCAGCGGAACAAGGAATATTTCGAGTATGCCGGAGCAGCAGGGGGATATATGGATCGGTACGGCTATCCGTATTGCCGCGGACGCGTCCTGCATGTCGTAGAGAAAGACACCGGACAATATGACACGCCAGCCGACCTGCTTTGGGCCACGGGGGCCTGCCTGTTCGTCCGTACGTCAGTCTATAAAGAGGTCGGCGGTCTCGACGCCGGTTTCTTTGCCCACCAGGAAGAAATCGATCTGTGCTGGCGGTTACGTTCGCGCGGCTACCGGATGGTCTGTACGCCATCGTCGGTCGTATATCACGTGGGAGGCGCCACACTGAATGTCGAGAGTCCGCGCAAGACGTTCCTCAACTTCCGTAACAACCTGCTGATGTTATATAAGAATTTGCCGGAAAAGGATCTGAAACACGTGATGCGTACACGTTTCTGGCTGGACTATATCGCTGCTGCCAAGTTTCTGCTGACCGGCCATTACCCGAACGCACGTGCCGTGTATGAGGCCCGGAAGGCGTTCCACGAGCTAAAACCGTCTTACGAACCGATCCGCCGTGAGAATCTTGCCCAAACAAAACTTACCAACATCCCGGAGCTGCGAAAAGGAAGCCTGATCTTAGCGTTCTATTTACTGGGAAAAAAAAGATTTACGGAGTTATAAACAGAGAGAATTTGCAGGCAAACGGACAAGTATGGACAAAATGGACACCCGATATATTCAAATCCCGACATTTCAATAAAACACTAATAATCAATAAAAACTGCTCACTCCTTCTAAAAACCATTTTTGGGATACCTGTCTGATGCAAGGGAAAGCAATACTTTCCCTCGTCTTTTTTACAGGTTCGAGTGCTGTAAAATGTCGATCATGATCGGCTTGAAACCGCTCACGAAACACTCCACGGCAATCACCATCAGGATCAATCCCATCAGGCGCATCATGACGTTATTGCCCGTCTCGCCCATGTAGCGGTTCAGACGTGTGGAAGCGCGGAGGATCAGATAGGTGATAAAATAGATCAGCCCGATCGTCCCAATCAGGATGCACTTCTTTGCCAATGTCACGGCATCGTCCATCAGCATTAAGGCATTGGCGATCGCACCCGGCCCGCAGAGCATCGGGATAGCAAGGGGCGTAATGGAAATATCGTTCACATACGTCTTCACCTCCTCCTCTTTCAGCTTGGCTTTCGCATAGCGTGCCTGTAGCATGTCGAAACCGATCGTGAAGATGATAATGCCGCCCGCAATGCGAAATCCGTTGGTCGAAATACCGAAGAACTTGAACAGGAACTGCCCGGAGAAAGTGAAAACCATCAGTGTCAGGAACGACACGATTGTGGCGCGGCGGACAATGGCACGACGCTGCTCCTCACTCATGCCATTCGTCATGGTCAGAAAGACAGGCATCGTCCCTAACGGATTTGTCAGCGTAAAAAACGAGGTAAAACATAACAGAAAAAAAGGTAACAATGAATCCATGATAATACTATTTTTATAATGTGCTATATAGAATAATGTGCCAATAAAATATTGACACATTATTTTTCCCATACTAAATAAGCAGACACGAGCCAATGGTTCAGTTTGTCCCCGTCTATCTCAGCTGCTTCAGGAATACTGACCGTGAAGGTATGCTTGCCCGGCGCGATATCCGTCAAAAGAACCTCTTCAGGTATCACATCCGAACCCGGACACCAGTTGGAACGTGACAGGTCGGACGATCCTAACGGCTCTTCCACTCTCTTTTCCGAATAACCGTCTTTGGCAATATAAGAAGCCAGACGCTCTTTCAGCCACACGCCCGTTGCCGGGTTGAAACGGCGGAAAGAGGCACAATCCGAACGCCAGGGGATGAAGTTCAACACTTCTTTCCCATCAACCGAAACGATATTGCGTTTCTCGACAAATTCATCGCCACCGGAATGGCCACCATGACCGGTCACGATATATTTCAGCCGAACATTACGCGCATCGTCGGGAATCTCGAAATCTGTCGACACGTCCCGGCGAGCAAAGATATCCGGATAGGTCTGCCCCTCGTAATAGACCGTATTCATCAACGGCTCCACATGGCGGTGGGTCAGCGGATCATAAGCCAGAGCAGATTCATCCACATCGACCGTCATACTGGCGATATACCCCTCCGTCGTCCAGGTATCGATAAAGATACCGACATAAGCACTTCCCTCCAAAAGTGGATACAGGTCGGTTATATCCTGTTCCCAGCTGACGCTATCTTCCCAATGGTCGATATAAACCGGCTTGCGATTATGCGTCAGACTGTCGTCGGGAGTGCTGAAATGCCCAACTCCGAAAGGGGTCATGAAACGCATCAGCTCAACCGTCGGTTTATAATCCTCGCCCGAAACGATCCCGACCATGTGTTCGAGTTTCGTACTGTCCACTTCCGGAAACTGCTTCTCGCCTTTAGCAATATTCAGCAGGTTGATGCCCGATGCTTTCGGCAGAACGAAACAAGAACCGGATTTATCCCAGCGGTCACCGTTGGAAGCAACCGTCACCTTCAATTTTACAGAAACGTTGCGTTCGTATTCGGGCAACGTTATCTTCTTCAAGATAATACGCCCATTCACCAAATGGTAGATACTGTCTGCTCCCGGTGCATTATAGGCTCCCGGATAGATATCCGGTGCAAACCGTACAGGCGTATCGTCAAACACACGTACAGTAAAATCTCCCTTCGCAGGAATTTCCTGCGGTCCGCATGCCGTCAGCAACAACGTCCCCACCCACGAAAAGAGTAAAACAATCTTTTTCATCATTTGCGTTTAGTATTTAGTAAGCTCTTTAAGCAACTGCTTCTGCCCGGCAGACCGGTCGCCATGCACACAGGGTCCTGTCACACAGCCACCTTCGCAGGCCATCACCTCGATGAATTGTCCCGGAGCCTTGCCCGTCTTGGCGTATGCACGCAACAAAGCGACGTTCTTCTTCGTAAGGTTGGCTACCTGGATCGTATTCAAGCTGGCATCCTGATCTTCTTTCAAGTAGACCTTCACCGCATTGATCACACCTCCTGCTTGTGCAAATCCATGTGCCTCACGTACGGAGTTACGCAAGACGGTAAACGGTTGCGCATCTTCGATCTTGATATCCATACCAGCCAGCACGGAACCGACCTCTTCGAACGTGAGCGTGAAATCCACACAGGGGTCCATCTTCACCTCTTTCCGCTTCGCCACACACGGACCGACGAACACGATCTTGGCATCTGGATATTTCTCCTTTACAATCCGGGCGGTGTAGTACATCGGCGAACCAGTAGTCGAAATATATTTCTTTAAGTCCGGGATATGTTTCTCGGCAAGCTGGATATAAGAAGGACAACAACTGGTCGTCATGAATGGTTGTCCTTCCGCCAACTTTTCTTTCAGTTCTTCAGCTTCGTGACGGGTCGTTTCCATCGCTCCCTGCGCCACCTCGACAACTTCGAGGAACCCCAGCGACTTGATGGCACCGTAGACCTTCTCCACCGGAGCCGCAAACTGGGCCAGGATAGACGGAGCGACAATGGCTACCATCGGTTCCTCGTTACGCAGGCGCTGCAGGATATCGAATACCTGAGATATCTCGAAGATCGCTCCGAAAGGACAGGCGTTCACACATTTACCGCAATAGATACATTTGGATTCGTCGATATGTTCCACCCCGTACTCGTCCTTGCTAATCGCTTTCACCGGGCAAACTTCCTCACAAGGGATCGGAATATACACGATGGCATGATAGGGACAGTTCTGGTGGCATTTGCCGCAACTGATACAGGTATCATGGTCGATCTCCGCCTGCCCGTTCTTCTTGAAGCGGATCGCGTCTTTCGGGCAGTTCATATAGCAGCTACGTGCCACACAGCCACGGCAAAGGTTCGTAATCTCATAGTTCACCTGCACGCAGGACGAACAGGCTTCATCCACCACGCACATCAGGTTCTCTTTCTTGTTTTCCGAACGCAGCAACGCTTGTTTGGCATATTCGGACAAGGGGGTCAGCTCGTCGACCTCGTCCTGCATATCAAATCCGAGCAGTGGCAATGTCTTGTATTTCCACACTGCCCGTTCTTTGTGCACACAGCACCGGCCGATGACTTTCGACTTACGGGGACTCAACTCGATAGGCAAACGGTCTATCTCTTCGAGCAAACGGTTTTCCTTCCAAAGTTTCACTAACTTCGCCAGCAATCCGTGACGAACAATCATTACGTTATTGGTAAATGCCATGGTGAATATATTATTTGTGCTTTAGGCTACAAAGATACGGAGCATACGCCTCTCCCGCCAAATAACGAACCAGCTAAATTGTAAAAAATCTTTTGCCCAAGGATAAATCCTCCGGCAAAAGATTGATCTCAGGAGAAAGTTTCACCAAGAAGGATCGAGGCGCTATGGACATCACCACCGAAGGGCGGGTTCAGCTTGGAGAGTTTCAACTCGATAGCTGTCAGCTGAGGGAAACTTTCTTTCAGAGCATACAGAATCCGTCCTGCCACATGTTCGATCAGCTTGGATGGGATATTCATCTGCTCTTTTACAACTGCATAAACAGCGGCATAGTTGATCGTATCGTCCAGTTCGTCACTTCTTACGGCTTGTTCCAACGGAGCCGTAAGGATCAGATTCACAACAAAATTGTTCCCTACCTTTGTTTCCTGCGGCATTACACCGTGATAGGCATAGAATTTCATTTCCTTCAGTTCTATCCTTGTTGTCATAATTCGTTATTTTATCTGTAAATGTAAATAAAGTAAACCTTTCTGCAAAAAAATAGTCTTATATTTGCGACATGCAGAGACGCACGGCCGTACGTCTCTAACAAACAATACGAAATATGATGGGAATAAAGCAAAAAGAAGAAAATACAAATGGCGGCCTGCATAATACCCTCGCCGCCGGCACGACCGTAAAAGGTGACATCGTAACGGAAACAGACTTTCGCTTGGATGGAAAGATCGAAGGAGATGTAAGTTGCAGCGGCAAGATCGTAATCGGCCCGAAAGGAAATGTCACAGGAAACATCGTTTCTGCAAATGCCGAAATATTGGGAGAAGTGGAAGGCTCCATCCACGTCAGTGCCAAACTTGTCCTGAAAGCGACCGCCATCATCAAAGGCGATATATTCGCCCAAACGTTGGAGATCGAACCGAACGCCCGCTTCAACGGGGTTTGCAAGATGTCGGAAAAAGATTTATGATTTATATGTTGACAATAAATCATAAATCTTTTTTTATTTTCTCCCTGAATTCTTAATCATCTCCGTGATCTTGTTGTTCAGGCTGTCTGCCTCGATCAGTTTCTCCAACGTGATGTGCATCCTGTAGCGCCAGTAGTGGTTTGAATCGGACGGGATGTTGATACGTTCCGCTTCGTAATCTTTACGCTTGATGGAGTCATCCATTGCAAACCAGTCCTGCATGGGAATTATAGCCAGCATCGAAGCTGTTGCCAGATGGTTGGAAATGATCTGCGTCGCCAAATCTGCCGTACACTCTTCAGGCGCATCCCCGGCATGCCCCAGCACGTTATTATAATAACGCTGTATCTTAGCACGGTCCTCTTTCCACCAGCTACGAAGCGGTGTCATATCGTGGGTGGATGTCGTACAAACCGAATGATAAGGCAGGTTGTACAAGTCCGAAAACTCGCGTTGCGGAGTCTTGGGCATACGTTCTATTTCCAAGCTGAATATCTGCAACTTGTTCATCACATCGGGAACGGATTCCGGAATCATCCCTAAGTCTTCGCCGCAAACCAGCATATTCGTGCAGCCTACTAGCGGAGTCAGATGGTTAAAAGCCTGCGCTTTCCAGAACTCATTATGGCGATGATAGAAAAAGTTCCAATATAGCTGATCAAAAGCATATCGGTCAGAAGCACTCAACTCGCGATACAGATAGGACTGGCCAGCCGAAATGCGCGGGTGGAATTTATCCGGCTCACGCGGGTCACGTAAAAACAGCACTTCATTGGCTATGGCAAACAGCCCTTTCTTGATCCGAAGGGATGCCTCGTCTGTCTTTCCGGCAAACAGAGCTTCCACCTTGCGTTGCGTATCGCAGAAAGGTTTCAACACGAAATGCCGCGATGACGACTGGGCCAAGAACGCACCGATCACCTCTTCCGTCTGATCACCAAACAACTCGGGTAGGAATTCGCGGTTGATGTGCGGGGTGGTCAGGCGAGCTTCATTGAAACCTAGACCATACTGTTCGATTTCGTTCGGGGTAAGCGGCAAAGCCGGGTTGAAATGCCCACAAAGTCCCTGAACATAATCCGACGGCACTTCCCAGATACGGAAAAAGCCTAAGATATGATCGATACGGAAACTATCGAAATAGTCCTCCAGTTTGCGGAAACGCTTCTTCCACCAGGAGAAATTATCTTTCTCCATCCTATCCCAATTATAGGTCGGGAACCCCCAGTTCTGACCATTTACGGAGAAATCGTCGGGCGGAGCACCGGCCTGACCGTTCATATTGAAATATTCCGGCTCCATCCATGCCTCAACACTTGTACGGTTCACTCCTATAGGTAAATCACCTTTCAACACGATTCCGTTCTTGCGGGCATAATCGGAAACGCCCTTAAACTGGGTATGCAGGATATATTGCAGAAAATACAGGAAAGATATTTCCGGATATGCCTTGCCTTCCACGGAACAAAGTTCACGAATGCTGTTCTTATCGAATACGGAGTTCTCTTTCCATTGTGTGAAATCGGAAGTCTGGTACAGGTCACGCAGGTAGCAATAGGCAGCATACGGTATCAGCCAGGATTCGTTTTGCGCAAAAAACTCCCGATATTCAGAGGTGGACAGGATCGACTCTCCCTCCTGCCTAAAGTATTCCCGGCAATACTCCAACTTATATCGGACCGCCTGTTCGTAATCGACGACATCCAATCCGTTCAACTCTGCCTGTTTCCAAGCAAAAAAAGCCGCCTTTTCCGGATCTGCCAGCTCTCCCAAGTCGGGCAGGCTGATGTACATCGGATGAAGGGCATAAATCGAAATGGCGCTATAAGGATACGAATCGGTACGGGTATGTGTCGTCGTCGTGTCGTTCATAGGAAGCACCTGGATGATACGTTGACGCGTTTTCCTGGCCCAATCCACCAACATACGCAAATCTCCCAGGTCACCGACACCGAAGCTCTTTTCCGAACGTAAGGAAAAGACCGGGATCACCGAACCGGCACATCGCCACAAAGGCAGGTTATCACGAAAATAAAGGCCCGAAACAATTGCTGTCTCTCCCACCTGCTGCGAAGGTAGATTCAAGACACGGTTCTCATCTTCTTCCCAATATAAAGGCTGCTGCTGGTCATCACAGATCAAAAACTTATATTCCAACGGATAGGTAATCTCACCCGCATCCAAGTCTATATGCCAGACAGGAAAGGTGTCGCAACTCAATATTAACGCTTTATCGGGATGCCAATTACCCAAGCACTCCTGATTACCGGTGATAGCCACGCGCTGGTTCTTTTCAACACGCGGGACGGAAATCTTGATCGTAAGCCTCTTGCCGCTCTTTATCACTCGCTCGTGCGTATTACACGGATGTGCAAACAGGCTTTTAGTAAATGCAGAGGAGTAAAAGGCCAGATTGGCTGGACGAATCTGCCAATAATCATATAGCGTATATTGATCTGCCTGACCGATAAAGAATACCTGATGGTTCTTTTCCCATTCCTCGAATATCTGCCTGTCATTTACACTCAGGAAATATCTGTATTCTATATCCTTGACAGGAGAGGTCACTTCCAGCTCAAGTTGCCAGTTTCCATCTCCCTTATAACTCATTTCTTTTGCCAAAGCCGGCTCCCAGGAACCCAGCTCTGGAATCGACCCTACAACACATAACTTCTGCCCCCAAACGGTATGGAAGTTGATATTAAAGGTGACTTTCATTTCTATGAATTTATGATTTATGTGGTGTTATTCACGATTTATGATTTATCATTGACACTGAATGACAAATCATAAATCATAAATCAAAAATCTTTTCATCCGCATCTTGAAGCACCGCAATTGGTACAGATCAGACAACCTTCTTGGTAGACAAGTGTTTCCTGTCCGCAATTCGGACATTTCTGTCCTTTTGCCTCCATACCGTTCGGCAGGTATTTCTTCAAAGCACGTTCCACCCCGTTCTTCCAGGTATTGATAGATTCGTTATTCAGTTCCATACCTTGAACCAGTTTGATCACCTGGTCAATCGGCATGCCGTAGCGCAAGACACCGGAGATCAACTTGGCATAGTTCCAAAATTCCGGATTAAACTTGCCATCCAGGCCTTCGATTGTCATCTTGTAACCACGCTTATTCTTGAACTGGAAGTCGTAATGCTTCTGGCCATCCTCGTCATAGCTCTTGATAATGCTACCCTTCGATACGTTCTTCGGCAACATGATACCTTCTTCGTCATCGGCAAGACCGGTAAAGATTTCGTACGGGCGGCCGTTCAGCAAACCGACAAAAGCGATCCACTTCTCGCGGTTGTTCTGGAACTTCACCACATCAGCTTCCAGTTCGCGCGGACGGGTAGCAACGATAACCGGCGGCTGCATACAATTGCAATCCTCTTTTTTCTTCTTCTTGTTATCCGTAGACAACAACACACCAGAACGAGAACCGTCGCGATAGACCGTACAGCCCTTGCAACCACACTTCCAGGCCTCTACATAGAGGGAGTTCACAAGATCTTCCGTCACATCGGCCGGCAGGTTGATCGTCACACTGATGGAATGATCCACCCACTTCTGGATACGTCCCTGCATACGGACTTTCTGCAACCAGTCTACATCGTTTGACGTTGCTTTATAGTAAGGAGACTTGGCAACCAATTCTTCCACTTCTTCCTGTGTATATTTCTTGGAAGCAGAGAAGCCGTTAGCCAACATCCAGGTTACAAATTTATGATGGAATACGATATATTCTTCGAATGCGTCACCCGTTTCGTCTACAAAATCAACACGGGCGTCCGCATCATTCGGGTTCACCTTACGGCGACGGCGGTATACGGGTAGGAATACCGGTTCGATACCCGAAGTAGTCTGTGTCATCAAACTGGTCGTTCCGGTCGGTGCGATTGTCAGACAGGCAATATTACGGCGACCATATTTCACCATGTCGTCATACAGTTCCGGATCGGCTTCACGCAAACGGTTGATAAACGGATTCTTCTCTTCGCGCTTTGCATCATAGATATCGAATGCACCACGTTCTTTGGCCATTTCCACAGAAGAACGATAAGCAGCCAGCGCCAACATCTTCTGTACCTTCTCGGCAAATTCTGTCGCTTCTTCCGTTCCATAACGCAGCCCCAAGGCAGCAATCATATCGCCTTCGGCAGTGATGCCCACACCGGTACGACGTCCCTGCAAAGTCTTTTTCTGTATCTTCTCCCACAAGTGGCGTTCGCTCTGTTTCACTTCCAATGATTCAGGATCGGCATCGATCTTCTCCAGAATCTTTTCAATCTTTTCTGATTCCAAGTCGATGATATCGTCCATGATGCGCTGTGCCAGGATAACATGCTTCCGGAACAGGTCAAAATCGAAATAAGCTTCTTTTGTGAAAGGATTGACAACATACGAATATAAATTGATTGCCAACAGACGGCAGCTATCATACGGACACAAAGGGATCTCACCGCAAGGATTAGTAGAAACCGTACGGAATCCGAGATCCGCATACGAATCGGGAACAGACTCTCTCAGGATCGTATCCCAGAAAAGCACACCCGGTTCAGCCGACTTCCACGCATTATGAATAATTTTCTTCCAAAGTTCAGCCGCATTAATTTCCTTCACATTGGTGGGTTCCGACGAGTCGATCGGATATTGTTGTTTGTAAGGAGTTCCATTGACTACGGCCTGCATAAATTCGTCATCGATCTTCACAGAGACGTTAGCCCCTGTCACCTTCCCTTCCGTCATCTTAGCATCGATAAATGACTCCGAATCCGGATGCTTGATGGAAACACTAAGCATCAAAGCACCACGACGGCCATCCTGAGCTACTTCGCGGGTTGAATTGGAGTAACGTTCCATAAAAGGAACCAATCCGGTCGATGTCAACGCCGAGTTCTTAACAGGGGATCCTTTCGGACGAATATGTGATAAATCATGACCTACACCGCCACGACGTTTCATCAACTGCACTTGTTCCTCATCAATTCGAATAATCGCACCATACGAATCGGCATCTCCATCCAGCCCGATTACAAAACAGTTAGAGAGTGAGGCAATTTGAAAATCATTGCCAATTCCCGTCATCGGGCTTCCCTGCGGCACGATGTAGCGGAAATGATCAAACAGGTTAAAGAGTTCCTCTTCCGACAGCGGATTAGGATACTTCTTTTCTACACGGGCAATTTCACTTGCCAGGCGGTGATGCATGTCTACGGGAGACTCCTCATAGATATTCCCGAATGCATCCTTCAAGGCATACTTATTTACCCATACTTTTGCGGCCAATTCGTCGCCGGTAAAGTAGTCCAGTGAAGCTCTAAACGCTTCATCGAAGGTGTAAGTTTTACGATTCACGATTGTTTTTAAGTTTAATGACATGCAAGTTTAAGCATAGTTTACGGATTAGCCAAATTATTCTACGAAGAAAATATGCATTGTTGACAAGTTTCCACTTTCACCAGAAAACCATATTATTTATCAACAGCTTATCCTTTTATCTAATTCAAAAAGTTTTCCAAAAAGGAAACCAGCACCACATCAAGGTTTTCCCAAAACAGAAAAAGGACGCAACCCGAAAGCGCATCCTTTCATATAAATATCACATCAAATCAAGCTTTGAGCAAAGCCTCGATCTCTTCTACCGAAGAACGGAAAGATTTATTCGTTTCGATCTGATCCCTTACCGTCTTGCAAGCATGCAGGACAGTTGCATGATCACGCTTTCCGACGATCTTACCGATATGGGAGAAAGAACTGTCGGTGTACTTCTTTGCCAAGTACATCGTAACCTGGCGGGCCTGCACGATTTCCCGCTTGCGCGAGTTGGTCTGTATAGCGGCCAGTTCCAGGTTATAATATTTGCAGACTACATCCTGAATAGATTCCACAGATACCTGCTTCTTTTCCAGTTTCACGACACGGCTCACTACCTGTTTGGTCAAAGGCAGGTCAATCATCCGGTTGAATGCCGTAGAATAAGCCAGCAAGGACGCAACAATACCTTCCACGTCACGTACATTCTCCGTCACGTTGCTTGCAATAAAATTGAACACATCGTCCGGAATCACCACACCATCGTGACTGATCTTATTTTTCAGGATTTTCTTACGCAAATCCAGATCCGGGCGATCCAGCTCTGCCGTCAATCCCCATTTCAAACGGGTAATCAGACGCTCCTCCATTCCCTGCAAATCGACAGGAGCCTTATCAGAGGTAAGGATCAACTGCTTGCCCAACAAATGCAAGTGATTGAATATATGAAAAAATGTATTCTGTGTCTTATCTTTCCCGATCAGCTCCTGAATATCGTCCAAAATCAGCACATCCACGCCCTGATAGAAATACATGAAGTCGTTTGTCGTATTTTTCCGGATAGCTTCCGTATATTGTACGGTGAAAAGGTGGGCTGATATATACAGCACCTTCTTTTCTGGGTGGATCTCTTGAATGCGGTTACCGATCGCATGGCATAAGTGAGTTTTTCCCACACCTGACGCCCCGAAGACAAACATCGGGTTAAAGGTCTTTCCCGGTTCCTGTGCGATAGCCTCGCTCGAAGAACGGACCAGACGGTTGCTTGTTCCTTCAAAATAATTGTCAAAGTTGTATTTAGGGTTCAAATGCGAATCCCAGTCCTGACGGGCTTTGGACTCGAACAACGAAGGGATATCCGCACTTTTCTTACCGGTACGGGGAGCGTCATTACCGGTAGGTAAAGTAATCATGCCATCTTCTTTCACTTTATCAACAACCTTGATACGATAATTCAATATCGTACCCTGTCCCATCACACGATATAAAGTAACTTTTAACACATTCACATACTTCTCTTCCAGATACTCGTAAAAGAACTGGCTGGGTACTTGAATTGTAAATTTATTATCCTCGTATGATAATGGTATGATAGGCTTGAACCATGTGTTAAAAGCGGCCTCAGGGACAATATCCTTAATGACTGCGAGGCATTTATTCCACAAAGTTTGATATTCAGTCTGCATGATTTTTTACTCTCCCAACTATACTTACAACTTCAATTTTTATTTTTACGACTACAAAGTTTAGAAATTAATTCCGAAAAAAAAAGTATCATTTTGTTTGGAACTTTTGATTGTTCAATATCCTATTTATTGTCAGGCAGTTAATTCCAACAATCTGAATATCTTCATTTTAAAACATTAGAATCACAGAAAACCTTTGTTTAAGAGCATTCTTCAGCTCCTTGCCTTCTCAGGTAACCAACTTCAAAAAAGACCTTTTGAGCTAGTTATACTTCTCAATCTAAAGGTCTTATAGAAGTCAAACTTCTGTATTTTATACATTTTCGTCTAATTAGAATAATTCTAAACAAACAGATTTGTACAACAAATCTTATGCTATCTTAAAATACAGAAAAATGTACATATCTTTTAGGGTTCTGCCTCAAATCAAGTAAAAGTTTGGAGGCATTGTCTGCCGTGCTGTTCAAATTATCATAAAGAGCACGGTCGTTCAACAGAAGTCCCATACTATTGTCCTTTGAGTTCAGCTTACGCGTCATCTGTTCCACATTATCCAATGTTGCATTCACCGCATTCACAGTCGTTGCCAAATCCAGTTTTTTCAAATCTGTACTAACATCGGCAAAGTTCCCGGTAATAACCTTCAGATCGCTCATAATGCCCGGCACATCCTTGCTCAGCATCTGGTTGAGCTGACGGGAAGAAACAGCCAGACTATTGGTCGTTGTCTCTATATTATTCAAAGACTGGGCCAATGCCGGATGATTTACCAGCGTTTGCAAACCGCCCAGAATCGAATCTATCTTCGGCAAAAGCTGTTCCACCTGCGGGAGAATCTTTTCCTGCACGGATTGCATCATATCCGACTCCATCCGCCCCTCAATCGTATCACCGGGTTTCAGATAGTCGTCCACATATTTGTTCAGATGGATATGCAATTCACCGCCACCAAGGAAACTGTTTACAATCGTAATATAACTGCCTTTATTTATTTTCATATGGTCCTCCAGGCTAATACCGATCGAAATCTTATCGACGGCATCATAGTCATAAACAATCTCACGCACCAGACCGACTTTAAAACCCTCTACAAATACAGGACTCGAAACCGTCACCCCCTTCACATTCGTACAAGCCACCACATAATGGTTTGTCGGTTTAAACAGATTGATTCCTTTCAAGTAATTAATTCCTAAATATAACAATGCCAGACTGACTATAGACACAAGTCCGATCTTTGCCTCTTTGGTGAATACATTTTTCATTTCTTCTCTGTATATAATATAAATTCTGTTACTATCAATATTTCACTTTCTTCCCATCCTTAAAGGCAACTATAAAAGCGTCCTTAAAATCTTTCGCGACCTGCCGGCGCAACTTGCGGATAGAATCGAAACTTGTCGTCTCGCCATATGTATACTTATAAATGCCTTTCTCGATAAAGCAATCGACATTCTTATATCCTTTAAACAGTTTAGAACTAGGAGAAAGTTTTTTATCCGAGGTAAGTATTTGTATTTTATAAATCGTTTGTCCCTTTTTAACCTGACCCGCTTGCTTCGCGGAGACCACCGGTTTGGACACGCGGCTCCGGCTAGATTCCTCCATCTTGTTCTTTTGGCGGATATACTCTTCACTTCCAGGAGGTGCAGAAATCGGCTGATTATCATCAATATTATCTACATCTTCCAATACAGGAGCAACACTTGCATTTCCCGCTAACGCACCGCGCTTACGGTCATACTCCCATTTATATTTTGTAAAAGCATTATAAATAGCGGTTGCCAGCTTGTTCTGTCCTTCCTTCGTTCTCATGAAGCGTTCTTCCGCCGGATTCGAGATATACCCTAATTCCACAAGAACACTCGGCATGCTCGTCTTACGCAATACAAGGAAGCCAGCCTGCCGCACTCCCCTGTTATTACGCTTGGCGGAAGTAAAACATTTCTGCACCTCCGAAGCCAGGCTAATGCTCTGTTCCATATGCTTATTCTGCATAAATTCGAAAATAATATACGATTCGGAAGAAGTCGGATCGAAGCCTTCGTATTTCTGCAGATAATTATCTTCCAAAAGGATCGCTGAGTTTTCGCGCATGGCCACTTCCAAGTTCTCGTCCGTACGCGCCAGACCTAATGTATAAGTTTCTGTCCCCGATACCGAACTCCCTCTCTTCACAGCATTTGTATGAATGGAGATAAACAAATCCGCCTTATTCCGGTTGGCGATATTCGCCCTCTCGTCCAATTCGATGAAGACATCCGTCTTACGCGTATAAATGACTTTCACATCATTGTGCTTTTCCAATATCAGGCTACCAAGTTTGAGGGCTACCGCCAGATTAATAGCCTTTTCATTGATGGACGAACCACGCGCACCAGGGTCTTTTCCCCCATGCCCGGCATCAATCACCACCGTAAATGTCTTTTCCTTTGCCTGCAATACAGGTAAAACCAAAAACAGGGCTATTACCAAATTAATATATAGAAAAGCTCTTTTTGCCACTTTAAAAATCTCTTGCAAATTCGGGACAAATGTAATGTTTTTTGATGAGTTAAACTGGGCTGATCTAAAATAAAAAAAGGGCAATTCACAAGGAATCGCCCTTTTTATTTATATATCCGGTAGGATTACTCAGAAACTACTTCAAAAGGAATTTCTACCGATACTTCTTTGTGAAGTTTCAAGGTAGCTTTATAATTGCCAACTTCCTTAACAGATTCCTTAATATAGATAATCTTACGATCTACTTCGAAACCAGCTTTAGCCAATGCATCAGCCACCTGGATGTTCGTTACAGAACCGAAGATTGTACCTGTAGAACTTGTCTTAGCACCGATTGTCAGGGCAACGCCTTCCAACTTAGCAGCCAAAGCCTGAGCATCTTCTTTGATCTTAGCCAACTTGTGAGCACGCTGTTTCAAGTTTTCAGCTAATACTTTCTTTGCAGACTCAGATGCGATAACTGCTTTACCCGTGGGGATTAGAAAGTTACGTCCGTAACCGTCTTTAACTGTTACGATATCGTCCTTGTAACCTAAGTTGATTACGTCTTCTTTCAAAATAACTTGCATATTCTGTCTCCTCTCTTTTTATTATTTCATTAAATCGGTTACGTAAGGAAGCAACGCCAAATGACGAGCTCTTTTAACAGCCTGAGCGATACGACGCTGGAACTTCAAAGAAGTACCAGTGATACGACGCGGAAGAATCTTACCCTGTTCGTTCAGGAATTTCTTCAGGAATTCAGGATCTTTGTAATCGATATACTTGATGCCGTTCTTTTTGAAACGACAATATTTTTTCTTTTTAACGTCTACTGAAGGCGGAGTCAAATATC
>DXRF01000150.1:0-5528 GCA_019411205.1 Parabacteroides sp.
GGGCTCGGAGATGTGTATAAGAGACAGCGTTATTGTGCTTGTTCATTCATCCGCTGGCGAACCACTTCATAGATCAAAATGGAAGAGGCAACCGATACATTCAACGAACCGATCGTACCGAACTGAGGGATCTTTACCATGCTGTCACAGATACGAAGGTTATCCATTGAAACACCTTTATCTTCCGCCCCCATCACGATAGCCACAGGTCCGTCATATTTGATAGATGTATAATTCTCAAAGGCTTTTTCACTAGCTGCATAGACTTTTACTCCAGATGCCTGTAAAAAACGGATAGCCTCCGTAATACTTTTTTCCTTGCAGACAGGCAATACATGGAGCGCACCGGCCGAGGTCTTAATCGCATCGGCATTCACCGTCACACTTCCCTTTGAAGGAATCACGATCGCATCCACCCCCGCACATTCACAAGTACGGGCAATCGCACCGAAGTTACGGACATCCGTAACCCCATCCAACAAGACGATAAACGGATTCTTTCCTTGCTCATATACAAACGGAATAATATTTTCCAACCGTTCGTACGTGATAGCCGGGATAAAGGCTATTACTCCCTGATGATTCTTACGCGTCAAACGGTCGAGACGTTCGGCAGGCACACGCTGAACAGGTATGTCACGTCCTTTCAGAACTTCAAACAGTTCACGAGACAAGTCTCCCTGCAGTTCACGTTTCACCAATATTTTATCAATCTCCTTATCGGCTTGGATTGCCTCGATCACGGCACGGATGCCGAACACCATTTCGTTTTCTTTCATTATTCTATATCTTTTCCGTTTTTTATCACCGGGCTATTCGATTATTCCCGTCATTATGTGCACAAAGATACGAAGATTTACGCTTTTATTATATACTTTTTTCTATGTTCCGCCTGTTGCTCGTACGCTGGCGGCTATTCGTGCGATCCTTGTCAGAGCGCTTGTCCTCTTTTCTGTTCTTATCGTAATGTCTGTCTTTATCTCGGTTCGGACGATCATATTTGCCTGGTTTCCACTGTCCATTGTCATGGTGTGGACGACCATTGTTATGATTCGGTTGGGGACGATCATACTTGTCCGGCCTCCACTGTCCGTTATCATGACCGGGACGATCGTATTTGCCAGGATACCATTTGCCGTCATCGAAACGGTCGAACCATCTATTGTTCGCATATTCCCACTGGCAATGCCAATAATGATCCTCATAACGATGGCACACATTGGACGGACGATAGTGCGGATAATGCGGGTTATTGTACCAACCTCTCCAGTCATGGATGCGTGTCGGTGTCTCACGGACAAAACGCACGTATAAACGGAATTGCGAAGGTGAAAGGATACGCTGCAACTTCCGGTCCCGCTCCATACGCAACCTATATATCTTCCGGGCAGACTGGTCCCAATAACGATAATGCTTGCGTGCTTCACGCTCGATCTTCTCTCCGTACCGATGAATGATCTTATGATACTCGGCAGCCTGACGGTTCGTCATGCGGATGGCCTGTTCCATCCAGAGGCAGTTATGGCAATGGGGTTCATTCCATCCGAAACTGATCCAAAACTGTGCATGCCCCTGCAAACTGCAAAAAAGGACTACTATTAATAGAATACTCAATCTCTTCATGGCTCTCAACTTTAAATTAACACTCATACTCTGTTGCTATTATGACCGGATCGCGATGAAAAGGTTTAATTCTTTGTTTTCAACAGTTCTTTCGCATTTGCAATAGAAGCACTGGTCAACGAAGCCCCACTCAGCATACGCGCAATCTCTTTCACGCGCTCTTCTTTATTCATTTTCCTGATACGGGTAACAGTCCGTTCATCCGTATCTTCCTTATAAACAAAATAATGGTCTTTTCCTTTTGCTGCGATCTGTGGGAGATGGGTAATGGCAAAAACCTGCATCTTCATACCTAACTCCTGCATGATATCCCCCATTTTATCGGCGATATCTCCAGAAACACCCGTATCTACTTCATCAAAGATGATGGCTGGCAACGCCGTAAATCCGGCAATCATCGCCTTGATACATAACATCAGGCGGGAAATCTCGCCTCCGGATGCCGTCTGGGCTACCGGTTGCAGTTCCGCACTCTTATTGGCAGAAAACATAAACCGGATTTCGTCCATTCCATCGCTTTCCGGTTCCTGTTTAGGTACAAAATCAATTGTAAAACGCGTATTCGGCATACCCAGCGGGACAACCATTTCCACCAATTGGGAAGCGATGGCTTTCGAGGCTATCTTACGCTGTTCGCTCAATACGGCAGCCTGTTGAAGTAATTCCTGGTGAGAAACTTCCAACTGCTTTTTCAACGATTCGATCTGTTCATCAAAAGAATCGATCTCCTTCAGCTGCTCGTTATATTTGTCCTGCAACTCCATCAGCTCTTCAACTTTGGAGACCCGGTGTTTCTGCTCCAAAGTATATAACGTATTAAGACGTTCATTCACCCAATCCAAGCGTTCAGGATTAAATTCTATGTCCTCTTTCAGTACTTCCGTTTCGGACGCTAGGTCGTTCATATCGATATAGGCAGAGCGCAGACGCTCGGCTATTTCTTTCGCTTTCGGATAATAACGTTCCAGACCGTCTGCAGTGGAAAGGGCCTCTTTTATCAGTTGGACAGCTCCCTGTTCCTCTCCGTCCAACAATTGAGTTATTTTATAAAGAGAGCCTTTTATCTCTTCGGCATGAGAAAGGGTTTCCAACTCCTGTTCCAATTCCTCCTGCTCACCGGCAACCAAACCGGCATCGGTCAACTGCTCCAACTGAAAACGCACATAGTCTTCCTCCTGCTTGGTTTGAAGAGCCTTTTCGGTCAGCTCTTTCAGTTCCCTTTTCAAAGACAGGTATCGGCTGTATTCCTTCCGATAAAGAATCAGCAGGATATCGTTTTCGGCCATTACATCGATTACTTTCAGCTGAAACCGGTTATCTCCCAACAAAAGATTCTGGTGTTGCGAATGGATATCGATCAGCCGGCTTCCCAATTCCTTCACAACGGAAAGCGGGACAGGCGAATCGTTTACAAAAGCACGGGATTTACCCGATACAAACAATTCCCGGCGAAGAATACAAATCTCCGCATCATATTCCAGATCATTCGTAAGAAAAAATTCTTCCAGCTTATAGCGGGAGACATCGAAGACTGCTTCTATCACACATTTTTCAGAACCGTTCTTAATGCTCTTTCCATCCGCACGCTGTCCCAAAACCAGGGATAGAGCCCCCAATATAATAGACTTTCCTGCACCCGTCTCGCCGGTTATCACAGAAAAACCTTTATCGAACTTAATGTCCAAGCTGTCTATCAGAACAAAGTTCCGTATGAACAAAGATTTCAGCATAGCTATTCCAGATTACTTTTTAAGCGATTCCATACGCGTCGTGAGGGCAGGATACAGATTGGACAACATCTTATAACCTTCCTGCTTCTCCGGTGTAGTAGCTTTCGAATAGATCAAAACGACTTCATCCAGTTTGGAGTCAGCGAACATCTGAAGCAAGGGAGATGTCGGCCGGGCACTTTTCACCTGCTCCAAAACCGGAAGCAGACCGATTATAGTCGTACGTCCACGATCCGGATTTGCAGCCATTTCATCGAGTCCCTTACGATGATAGTTATACCACATGTCTCGGAACAGCTCCGAAGTATTGTCTGTCAGAGCCGTTGCCAAAGCATGGCGGTTACGGTCGTTTTCAAAAGCTTTCCACCCTGTCCACGCAGGTTGTGCCTGTGCCAGGCTCACGATCTGCATGGCCTGTCCGAGAAAAGCTGTACCTCCTTTCGGGGAAAAGCTGTCGAAATCCAATCCGAGGATTGTATAGATATAGAAAACAACCGTTGCAATCAGATTGCTGCTCAATGTATTTTCCGTATATTCCAATGGTTCGAATTCGGTATAGTCGAAAGAGAGTTCCGTATCACGATAATTCAGCAACGTAGTGGTGTAGCTGGAATTATATACCGGACGGCGTGCCTGTACCTGTATCTCGCCTTTAAAACTATTATCCGATACCATTTCATTGATGATGAGAGTCATGGAACAGTCGATACGTTCGTTCATGGCGAAAGTGGCATCTGTCCACTTTTTGTTATTGACGAAATCATTCAATGCATCCTGCAAGGTTTTGAATACCTGCTTATTCGTACTCTGCACCTTATCACTGTTTATGGTGATGCGGGCATTCAACTCCTGCGCCTTACCTATAAAAGGAGCAGCTCCCAACAAGCATATGCATAACAATTTCTTAATCATTCTCATTTTACTAATGTTGCCAATTTGTTTACAATATCAACGGCCACTCCCTGTTTGCTCTTCAGCGGATAAACAGTCGTCTCGCCTTCCTTGTCGATGATCGTGATCTTATTCGTGTCGCAACGGAAACCGGCACCTGCATCCCTCAAAGAATTCAAGACGATGAAATCGAGGTTTTTCCGCTTCAGTTTTCCTTCCGCATGAGCCGTCTCGTCGTTTGTCTCCAATGCAAAGCCTACCAGAACCTGGTTTTCACGCTTGATCGCTCCTAACGAAGCTGCGATATCCTTATTCGGAACCAAGCGGAACGTCATTTCCCCTTTCGTTTCCCGTTTGATCTTTTCGCTTGCCTGTTCATCCGGGCGATAATCCGCCACGGCAGCACAAAGGATACCGGCATCCGCCTCCGGGAAAGCCGCCATGGCCGCCTGATACATCTCTTCGGCCGACTCGACATCGATCCGTTTGATATTCGGATGGACCGCCTTCAAAGACACCGGACCTGCGATCAAGGTCACTTCGGCTCCTTGTTCTGCACACGCTTCAGCCAATGCAAATCCCATCTTTCCGGAAGAATAGTTACCTATAAAACGTACGGGATCTATCTTTTCATATGTCGGACCGGCAGTTATTACAATCTTTTTTTTTTCAAGCCGGGTTTGAGAAGCGAAGAAATCTTCCAGGACCGCCACGATCCTATCCGGTTCTTCCATACGTCCCTTACCCACCAGATGACTGGCAAGTTCCCCTTCGGCAGGTTCGATGATACGGTTGCCGAACGAACGGAGCCGTTCTAAGTTCTGCCCGGTGGAAGGATGTGCGAACATATCCAAATCCATCGCCGGTGCTATAAAAACAGGAGCTTTGCATGACAGGTATGTCGTGACCAGCATATTGTCGGCAATGCCATTCGCCATCTTCCCGATCGTCGAAGCAGTAGCCGGTGCGACCAGCATGGCATCGGCCCAGAGGCCGAGATCGACATGGCTGTTCCACGTACCGTCGCGATTCGAGAAAAACTCGCTGATCACCGGATGGCTGCTCAACGTGGATAACGTGAGCGGCGTAATGAATTCTTTTCCCGCAGGGGTAATGACTACTTGAACCTCCGCCCCTTTTTTCACAAGGGCACGGATGATATAGGCGGCTTTATAGGCAGCAATGCTCCCCGTTATCCCCAATATGATATGTTTACCTTTCAGCATTTTATTCGATATGCGGTCCCCCCTCTTTCAAAACACCTATGTTTTGACTTTAAAACAC
>DXRF01000150.1:5538-7515 GCA_019411205.1 Parabacteroides sp.
TATATGTTTTGAAAGAGGATGTCCCTTGTTCCATTTTTATTACAAACGCAGCGCCATTATCTCACGCGCCACACGGCTGTCTATATTGTGATGTTCGCCCAATTTCCAACCCTGTTTGTCCACAGGAGCGGCAAGGGCATCCAAGTCCTTTTCGGCAATGCCACATTCACCGAGGCGCGTTTTCAGTCCCATCCGGCGGAAGAAATCCTCGCAGGCCGCAATTGTCTTGCGTGCCCTTTCCTCTTCCGTTCCATCCGTAATACCAAAAACGACTTCCCCCATACGAGCCAGTTTGACCTGCTTCTCTTTAAACATATAGGTCATGACGCCCGGCAAGAGAATCGCCAGTGTTTGTGCATGATCCAGGCCGAACTGCGCCGTTAGCGCATACCCCATGCGGTGGGAAGACCAATCCTGTGGAACCCCCTGCCCGATCCAGACATTCAACGCATTGGTTGCCGCCCACATCAGGTTGGCACGGATATCGTAATCGTTCGGATTGTCCAAGACCTTCAACCCCTCTTCATGAATGACGCGCATCAGTCCTTCCGAGAAGGCATCCTGTACTTTCGCATTGACCGGATAAGTCAAATACTGCTCCACTACATGGATAAAAGAGTCGACCACCCCGTTCACCACCTGACGCGCAGGGAGTGAATAGGTTACTTCCGGATCCAGTATGGAGAACTTCGGGAATACCAGCGGACTAGCGAAATTCAGCTTCTCACGAGTCGATACACGGGAGATAACCGAACGTTCGTTCATCTCCGAACCGGTCGCAGCCAATGTAAGCACCGTACCCAAAGGCAGGGCGCTCTTTATCTCGCCACCTTTCGAAAGGATATCCCACGGATCACCTTCGAAACCGACAGACACCGCGATGAATTTTATTGCGTCGATCACCGAACCACCACCTACGGCCAACAGAAAATCGATCTTCTTCTCTCTGACGACCTCCACGGCCTTCATGCAGGTTTCGTAATGCGGATTTGCTTCAATACCTGGAAATTCGGTCACTTCAAAATCTTCCAACGCCTTCGTTACCTGGTCATAGATGCCGTTTTTCTTTATGCTTCCACCACCATACACCATCAGCACTTTACTTCCAGCCGGAATCAAAGCAGACAAGCGGGCTATGGTACCTTTGCCGAAAACAATCTTTACCGGGTTACAAAACTCAAAATTATTCATGGTTCTTATTTCGAATTAAAACCTCTCAATTTTATTTCAGTCAGTATTTTCTTGGTGTTCAGAGGAAAGTCTCCATTCATGATCCAGGAATAATATCCGGGATCGTTCTTCAGCACTTCCTCTACCAGACGGCCTTTATATTTGCCGAAGTTTATCACCTCTTCCCCCTTGTCGTTATAGACCATACGTCCGGCAAAGTCCACATTATTCGTATAGCTCGAATATTGGGAAAGGAAATTAATGTCATTCTGCAACTCCGGATATCGGTCCAACTGCGCTTTCAACACTTCATAAGTCGCCATCGTATCGGCTTCCGCCGTATGGGCGTTTTCAAGGCTCTTGTCACAGTAGAACTTATAAGCGGCCGCAAGCGTACGCTGTTCCATCTTATGAAAAATGGTCTGTACGTCTACGAACTTGCGTTTGTTCAAATCGATATCGACACCTGCACGCAGAAACTCTTCCGCCAGCAAAGGGATATCGAAGCGATTGGAATTATATCCTGCCAAATCGCACCCTTCTATCTGGGCTGCCAGCGATTTGGCTATTTCTTTGAAAGTAGGACAGTCTTTTACGTCTTCGTCAGTGATGCCATGAATAGCGGTCGACTCCGGTGGAATGGGCATTTCCGGATTGATCCGTCTCGTTTTAGATTCTTCTTTTCCATTCGGGTAAACCTTGACAAAAGAGATTTCCACGATACGGTCTTTAACAATATTAATACCCGTTGTCTCCAAGTCGAAGAAGACTAACGGATTTTTCAGGTTTAACTGCATTTCTTAATAT
>DXRF01000151.1 GCA_019411205.1 Parabacteroides sp.
AATCCGGAAGTGGTACACGCAGTCAAGTTCCGTCGCAATTACGGCAAATCACCCGGTCTGAACTGCGGTTTTCAACGGGCAAAGGGAGATGTGGTTATCACGATGGACGCCGACCTTCAAGACAGCCCTGACGAGATTCCCGAATTATACAGGATGATCACCGAAGACGGTTATGACCTGGTGTCCGGTTGGAAGAAAAAACGTTACGACCCGCTGTCGAAAACCATTCCGACCAAGCTGTTCAACGCTACGGCACGCAAATTTTCCGGTATTACGAACCTACACGACTTCAATTGCGGGCTGAAGGCTTACAAGAATATCGTAATCAAGAACATAGAAATATATAACGATATGCACCGCTACATCCCCTACCTTGCCAAGATCGCAGGATTCAGCAAGATCGGCGAAAAAGTGGTGCAACACCAAGCACGTAAGTATGGAACGACCAAGTTCGGACTGAACCGCTTCGTCAACGGCTATCTGGACTTGATTACCCTTTGGTTTACCTCCAAATTCGGGAAGAAGCCGATGCATTTCTTTGGATTATGGGGAAGCGTGATGTTTTTCATCGGTTTCATCGCACTGGTCATTGTGTTGAGTGCAAAACTGATTTCCATCTGTACGGGAGATTTGCGGCCACTGGTCACCAACTCGCCCTACTTCTATGTTTCGCTCACAGCCATGATCCTCGGAACACAAATGTTCCTCGCGGGATTCATCGGAGAGCTGATTTCAAGAGATTCGCCTAATCGAAACAAATATAAAATCGAAACAGAATTATGAATCTGTTAGAACTGACACAGAAACGTTGTTCGATACGCAAGTACGCATCCTCCCCGGTGGAAGACGAGAAACTGGCATATATCTTGGAAGCCGGACGTATGGCTCCATCGGCGGTCAATTTCCAGCCTTGGTGTTTCGTCATAGTCCGGCAAGAGGCAGGACGGGCAAAAATACAGGAGTGCTATGCACGTGAATGGTTCCGGTCCGCACCACTCTACATTTTGGTTTGCGGCGACCACAGCAAGTCGTGGAAACGCTCTTCGGACCTAAAAGATCATATGGACATCGATGTGGCAATCGCTACGGAACATATCAGCTTAGCAGCCGCTGAACAAGGTCTGGGCAGCTGCTGGGTTTGTAACTTTGACACGGATCTATGCCGGAAGCACTTCAATTTACCAGACACGATAGAGCCGGCGGTTATACTCACGATAGGTTATCCGGAAAGTCCGGACCTTTTTGAACAGACTCCCAAAAAACGGAAAGCGTTGGAGGAGATCATCAAGCAAGAAACATTTTAATGTAATATGTCATTTTTAGAAATAGTGTTACTGGCAGTGGGATTGTCAATGGACAGTCTCGCAGTTTCTGTCACCGGCGGAGCTCTCATACAAAACTACAGACATCACCACATGCTGAAAATCGGCTGTGTAATGGGGCTTTTTCAAGCAGGGATGACCTTGGCTGGTTATTTGGCGGGGATGAGCTTCAAAAAATACATCACGGCATTCGATCACTGGATCGCTTTTCTGCTGTTACTCTATATCGGAGGCAAAATGATATACGAGAGCACCCAGGAGCAGGAGGAGGATTACAGAACGAACCCGCTGTGCTACAAAACGCTGTGTGGATTAGGCATTGCAACAAGCATCGATGCGCTGGCTGTCGGCATATCGCTGGCCTGCATCGAATCAGCCATAGCACTGGAAGCCTTGACGATAGGAATCGTCACCTTCCTGTTCTCAGCTTTTGGCGTCTACTTCGGCAACCGCTTCAGTCGCAAAATAGACCTCAAACTGGACCTGATCGGCGGATTGATCCTGATCTGCATCGGTACCAAGATTCTGATCGAGCATCTTTATTTCAATGGATAAGTCACCATTTCACCTTCACATCACAGGAAACAACTATGAACCAGCTGCTTCCTGTGAACCCTGTGAATGCACCCCAAGGTTCTTCCCTGCTATATAAATCGAAGCTCGTGCCGCACTGAGACAGTCAATCTTACCTGTCTCTCGAAGTTCTTTGAGGCGACGGTTCGCCGTGGTACGAGTAAAACCGCAAAGTGTTTGAAAATCAACACGAGTTATATGGTCATGCGTAGCAAAATAACCAACAAGAAGCGCATCAAGCCGTTCGCCCGCCACGAGTCCGCTCGAATGATTCTTACGCGGAACCCGCTCGAAGCGTGCTATCCTAAGACGTTTCTTCATCTCGGCTTCCGGCCGGAAAGCAACCGACTTGAAACGTATCGACTCCGCCCTTATTTCCTTCGTAGATTGTACCGGCGGACATTCAAGCGTGATCTGCAAATATCCCAATCCCTCTATATGAATCCGGTTTCCATCTTTCAACTCTTCGATAACAACATCACTGAGCGAAGAAAGGACAGCCTTCACATCGGCCGGCGTCACCGTACAGCGGCTATGTATCCGCTGTGCCAGTTTATTCGTGTTGACAGTCCCATAAGGAACCACCCGCGCATGGTAACGCACTCGTTTCTTGCTATCCTTCGGCGAAGGGTTCTTATAGAAGTCATATTGTACAGCCATATTGACCTGAATTTAGTTATGTTTTAATATCTCACCAGGCACTTCTTAATCTTTCCACATTGGTGGAACGTACTTTCCACACTTGTAAGCCGTATTTTCCACACTAATGGAAAGATCGTTCCATAGCTATGGAAAGATCAAGAACTACCTACAAATATACTACTTCATTACAAGCCACACAACAAAAACCTATACTATTTCCAATAAACGATTTTCTTGTCCATCTATTTGGAAAACCATGATTCACAACCTTATATTTGTCACAAGCAAGACAACCGGAAGTCTTTTTTCAACACAATGTAGAACCTCATAAAAAAGCAATAAGAAGATGATCAGACAAACAAACATTTGGAAAATAATCCAAAACTGGATCAATAGTCTCCGTCCCGATGAAATACCGTCCCTGCCGCAATCCTCACGAAACTGCACCACGGAAGAAAACGGGAAAAAGGCCAACAAAAAACCGTCCAAAACCAAGACCGACAACCTACTACAGGAATTGCAATCATTCATGGAAACAACTTATGACTTCCGCTTCAATTTGTTGACGGAAGAGACCGAATACCGTACCCAAGGAACGAAGGCAGGTGCAGCATATCGCATAGCTGACCAACGAGCATTGAACAGTCTCTGCATGGAAGCCAAGACACGAGGCATCGCCTGCTGGGATCGTGACATCTCGCGCTATATCCACTCCTACAGTGTGAAGGAATACCATCCTTTCACCTCTTACATGGATAATCTCCCCGATTGGGACGGCACCGATCGCCTGGAAAACCTGGCCCGGCGCGTCTCCGGTAACCCACTTTGGATGAAAGGATTCCGGCGGTGGATGCTGGCAATGACGGCACAATGGATGCAATTGGACCACCTGCACGGAAACAGCGTGGCTCCGGTCCTGATCAGCCGGAAACAGGGAAGACAGAAATCCACATTCTGCAAACTCTTGTTACCCACTGTCCTGCAACGCTATTACACAGACAGCATAGACCTGAACGCACCGACACAGATGGAGCGCAAACTATCGCTCTTCGGGTTAGTTAACCTGGACGAGTTCGACAAGATCCCGCCCAAGAAAATGCCCTTATTGAAAAATCTGATGCAGATGGCGGAACTGAACATCCGGAAAGCTTACCAAAAAAGTTATGCATCCTTGCCTCGTATGGCCTCTTTCATCGCAACATCCAATCAAAAAGAGCTATTAAGCGACCCAAGCGGAAGCCGCCGTTTCCTATGCATCGAAGTGGAGGAGAAAATCGATTGTTCGCCGATCGACCACGACCAGATCTATGCCCAACTGAAAAACTGCCTGTCGGACGGCGAACGATATTGGTTCACCTCCAGAGAGGAAGCCGAAATCATGGCATCGAACGCCAAGTTCTACAAGCAGACCATCGAAGAAGACATCTTCCATTCCTGCTTCCGCCAAGCATTGGAAAGTGAGCATCCCCAACTCCTCTCGGCCGCAGAGATCTTCGAACGTATGAAAAAACAAAATCCCGCAGCCATGCTGGGCACAACCGCCAACCGGATCGGCCCATTTCTTAACAATCTGGGAATAGAACGGATACATACGCGATACGGGAACCGATATAAGGTCATGGCATGGAAATAAGGGAGAGAAAGAACAGCATTCACAGGGTTCACAGGATATATCTGAATGACAAAATGTTATAACAGATGTGAAGGTGAATCCTAATTATCATTTACACAATATCACGAACAATACCTATCCCTCCCATTGATACTTTATAGATTTAAGCATTAAGTACCTTTCCATATATTTCAGCAACTTGTTTTGCTATTTTTCTCCAATCGAACTCCGATAAATCATAATGCCTTTTGCAAATATTTTTTATTTTAGCTTGCAACATTGAAGACAAATCAGATACATTGCCAACTTTAAAATAATCTTGACTATCCAATGTCACCAAATGAGTCGCAGGAATATCACTTACCAACACATCTAAATTGTATTTCATAGCTTCAAGTAAAACTAAAGGAAACCCCTCATTATAAGAAGACAATACGTATAACGCCGCATGACTGTAAACTTGATTTAGTTTCTCACCATAGATATAACCGGTAAAAATTATTTTATCGGTCTTTATCGAATCTTTCAGCCTTCTAAAATAATTAGACTCCGTTTCAACCCCTCCAACTATCACCAGTTTAAAATCATTATTTTGCATAGATTCAAAGGAACGGATCAGCAGATCAAATCCTTTTTCAGGTGTAATGCGTCCTACTCCTATAATGTATTTTTCAGGAAATAAACCTAACGATTTGATGTAATCGGTATTTTTTGTGGGTATGACAGCGGGAATTCCATTTGGTACATAATATGATTTGGCACGGATCGAAACAAAAGATTGCCTCATCTTTTCCATTTGAAATTTATTTACAAACAAAATGGCACTAGAAGCACTAATCGCTATTTTTTCGCTAAAACGGAGTAAACATTTAGCCAATATTCCCCATTTGTCATGTTCATAGTTAGGACTATGATAAGTCAAAACAATCTTTATTCCAAACAAAAGCAATAGAGGAGAAAACAAAGCTGGTCCAATATTATGGATATGGACGATATCAGGCTTGTGGAATATAGATGCTATTGTCGCTAAAAAAGAATGAAATATAGTCTCAACACCTTTAATTTTAGTTGAAGGTAAATCTATGAACCGTATATTAGAATAGGTTATAGATGAATTAACATAAGGTTTCCTTCTGAAAACGACAAAATCTATGCTCTCATCAAACAATGGATACAGGGATTCGCAATGTTTTTCTACTCCTCCCTGTATCATAGGAAATCCTCTGGTTCCAAACACACATATTTTCATGATTACCAGCAAATATCCTTTCCCCTAATTATCCTTATCTTATTTTTGAGTATCCAAAGAATAGGTTTCCAAGGACGTCTTACCATATCATGCCTTTCTGTTACAATAAATGCACAGTTTCTATCACAAGCTTTGACTTTCTTAGCTACTTCTTTCGCTTTTTCTGAATTCATTATATTTTCAAACGAATCTTCCTTGATATTACCAATGATCCATTCTTCAGAAGACCCATTACAAGGAGAAACATTCCCCCAAGGATCAATGAAGAAAAAGTCGCTCAATGCTCCGCAAGGAGGTCTGTATCCAGGTTCATCACCACGCAATCTGCGATGGATGCTACGATTAAAATAAGCTCGTCCATAATCTTTTAATTTATTTTTAAGTCCCCGGCGTTTGGATGTCAATAACGCCTTTACGAACTTTTCATGTTCCTGTAATGCCTCATTACTGGTCAACTGATTGTCATCCTTATGAAAATACCAAGAATTATGGACAACCGAATTACCTAATTCAACCCCTAATGCAACACATAAATCATAAAGGTAAATCAAATCCTTATAATTATCAGGGGATATAACAACTGAAAAACCAATATTCTTACATTTTGTTTTCTTCAGTTCAAGCATTGTACGTAAAGCATGATCAAAACCATTAGTCGTACCTCTTTTAGAGTCATTCAACATGGGAAGTCCTTCTAAACTGATACGAATCAAGATATTAGGATATTTTTTAGCTAAAGCTACAATCGTTTCCGTATTATAACCATTCGTACTAAGTTCCAAAAGCGATGCTTTAGGATATAATACACGAAATATATCATCTATGTCTTTACGGATTGTAGATTCTCCGCCTGTTATATTGATCCGGAGGCCTGCCGGTAATTTTTCGTAATAATGATAGTCGATTTCTTCCTCCGGCCTAGTCTGATGCTTCCAAATATTACACATATTACATTTGGCATTACACCGAAAGGTTGTTATCAAGCTTCCTTGCATTACAGCTTTCATATCTATTTTATTTTTATAATGTTAAACTGATTGTTTGTATATATTCATAAGTTGCCGGTAATAGGATTCAGAGCCATATTTTTGCTGAGAGCATTCTGCCAACGCTTCATAGTTAAATCGAGCATTCCACATCATTTCTATTTTGGCTTTCAAATCTTCCACATTCCGGCTTTCAAAGGCCATTCCACTAAAACCTTCTTCTATCAACTCCGGGATTCCTCCTATTCTTGCGCCCAAGACAGGAGTCCCCAAGCATAAAGCTTCCAAAGCTACAAGTCCTAAAACTTCATTGCATTCCGATGGAACAACTATAAAACGAGCTTTACCTACTATTGTTTTTACTTCTTCCCACGATTTAAAACCTAAAAATTCAACAAATGCATTTTTATCAACTCTAGTAACCAACTCATCTTTTAAAGGGCCATCCCCCACAATTTTTAACTTATAAGGTAACTGAGTTGCTGCTTCAATTAAAGTCGCAACTCCTTTTTCAGGTGACAACCGCCCAACAAAACAATAGTAATCTTCTTTTTCATAATCTGCATTTTCATATTTCTTTTCATCCACAAAATGATAGAGTTGGGTAATCTTAGAGGAAGTGAATCTTCCTGATTGCATTTTTTTTAGCATATATTGGCTCGGTGCTATGAACTGATCCGTACACTTCTCCAATCTATCCCGATTCCATTTCTTAGCTTCAAAATACGCTATAGAACTTGCGATATATGAATTTTTAAGACACTTATGTTTTACTACATTATGCAGATTGTCCAAACATTGTTCGCAAATCGTCCCATTTCGTAAACAATCATAACGAGAACAAAGTAATTTATGATCGTGTAATGTCCAAAAAACCTTGATTCCCCGGCTATGTGCGACTTCTGCAATAACAGGGGAAAGTTGCGAATGAATATTATTCAAATGGACAATATCCGGTTTAAAGTCATCCAACAAAGCGTTGAATTTTTGTATGACATCAGCCGTTCCAAATGGGCGTAAAATCGCCTTAAAAGAGCTTACTCCCATCCCGAACTTAACCTCCTCCGGAAAATATTTATTCCATGGTGTTTGCAATGTCTCAGGA
>DXRF01000152.1 GCA_019411205.1 Parabacteroides sp.
CTGTCTTTTCCATTTGTTACTTCTTTTGAGTGTAACGATATTTTAGGACTAGACAAAATATAAGAACAAAAAGAAGGTTTCCATCACGGAGACCTTCTTTTTCTTAAACAAATGTGTCTAACCCAAATATGTTATAGTGTTATTGGTGTGCCATTATAAAAGTCCAGGATTTTGGTACGGAAGATGAAGTCATACTTGGCCTGGACTTGTTCGGACAAGCTCTGGGCATACTTCGTTTTGGCTTCACTATATTCGAAAACCGTGCTCTTACCGGCAGTATAGCGGTCTTCGGCATAAGAGAAAGCCTCCTTGCTGGCAAGGACCGATTTGTCGGATGCGGTATATTTCTCCTGGGCGGCAGTCGCATTGTAGTAGGCCTGCTGGATTTCCTTATACAGCACCTTCTTCGCATTCTCCATCATCAACTCCCGGTTCCGGATACCTATACGGGCAGAACGGACATTATTGCGGACCTGGAAACGGTTGAACAACGGAATACTCAAGCTGAACCCGATCGTTTTACGTCCGTTATTCTTCAACTGGTCGCCAAAAGGAAGGTTCGTATACTCGCCATCACCGGAATAATGATAATAACCGTTGCTATAGCTGGCGCCGAAATTCAGTTTCGGATAATAGCCTGCCTGAGCGACTTTCAGCATCTTCTTCTGACTTTCCAAGAGATATTCCTGCTCTTTGATCTGCGGCTTGAAAGCAATGGCATGATCATAGACATTGTCCGGTGGGAGAATACTGCCCATATACTGTTCGACAGCATCCTCAATTTCAGGGACTACAATATCGAAGTTTTCACCGTCACGTTCCAGTTCGAGGCTCTGCGTCAAATCGAGCAATGCCAGTTTCACATTGTTACGCGCCTCGGTCAGCGAGACTTCGTCCTTCGCCAGCTGCGCTTTCATATCGTATAACTGAGAAAGGGGAACCTTCCCGTTCTTTACCAATGCTTCGGTTTTCACGACCTGCTCATTGCTCAGCGCAACCTGTAACTCGGCAATCTTCTGGACTTCCTTATTATACAAAACCTGCAAATAATAGGAAGCAACATTGATCGACAAGTCCTCCCTCGCCTTATTCAAAGTCTCGACAGCCGCTTTCAAGTCCAACTTGCGGGCAGCGATATCGTTGGGGATACGCAAGCCATCGAATATCGGCATGCTCAAAGAAACGGAGGCCGAGGTATTGGCCGAGTTCTGATCCACAATCACACCCGATTTGGAGGGAGAACGCCCGAAGTCGAAGTTCTGTCCGACATTGGCATTCAAATCGGGCAACCAACTGAACTTGCTGGTGTTCAATTCCACTTTCCGGCTTTCCTGATCCTGCTCTTTTTGCTTCAGATCAACATTATGCTCGATCGCATAGCGAATGCATTCTTCCAGAGACCATCGTTTGGCAGATTCCTGCCCCCAAGCGAAGGTACCGGAAAGAAACAAAGTCGTAGCTATTATTAATTGGCTTCTCATCATTCTATCGTTTACAATTATTTCTTATTCGGATCGACAATCGCCCCACGTACCTTTTCATTTTCGGCGAGGCCTTCCTTAATTTCGATCTTGATACCATCGGACAACCCCACCTTAACGGCCCGCTTTTCAAACTGCTGTTCCGGCTTTTCCGCTTTTACCACTTGCACGAAAGTAGAATCACCACTAAACTCGACGCAGCTTTCGGGTACGGACAAAACATTCTCCGCACGCTTCAACACGATCTCGGCATTGGCACTGTAGCCGGCACGGATAAAAGCATCGCCGGGCATATGTACGGCCGCCTTCACCTCAAACAGTACAGCTCCGTTCTCTTCCACTCCCTTAGGAGCCACATACTCCAATTCGGCGTCAAACGTACGGCTTTCCATTGCGCCGACCGTCAGCTTGATCGGCATCCCTTCGTGGATACGGCCGACCTCCGTTTCGTCTACTTTTCCTTTAAAGATCATATTGCTCATATCGGCAACAGTAGCAATCGTCGTACCGTCGTTGAAAGTATTCGATTGGATCACCGAGTTACCGACCTTGATAGGAACATCCAAGATCATACCGGTGATAGTGGAACGAACCTGTGTCGTACTGGAAGCGGCAGACCGTTTGGAGATCCCTTCACGGATGATCTCAAGAGCATCTTGAGCATTCTCGGCCTCTTCCTGCGCTTTCTTATAATTGGCAAGAGATGTCTCATAATCTTCTTTGGAGATAACGCCCTGTTTATATAACTCTTCATCTCGCTTGAAGGTAGCACTGATCTGTTCGAGACTGATCTTCGCTACCCGCACACGCGATTCGGCGCTATTCAACTGAACCATTTCAGGAATAACCTTGATACGGGCAATGATCTCCCCTTCTTTCACCATCTGTCCGGCTTCTTTCAGCAATTCGGAGATGATACCCGACATTTGCGGTTTGATAAGTACTTCATCACGGGGTTCGACCTTTCCGGTCGCCACGGTCTTCGTCTCAATCGTGTCACGAGCAGGAGTAACCAACTCATAGACGGTAATGACGGGTTGCGCTTTCTTCCACAAGAAATAGAAAGTGCCGACAACAGCAGCTCCCACTAATATCAAAAAGATGATCCGCAGGACTTTTTTTACGATACGATTCTTCATAACTATAGCTTTTTATTAATTGACAATGGAAATATTTATGATTTATGATTTCAGATTTATGATTTATAATTTGTGTCTACGTATAAATCATAAATCTGAAATCATAAATCCAAATCACTCTTCCCTGATAGCGTCGATCGCCTTGATCTGCATGGCACGCCAGGCAGGGATCAACCCGGCGAACAGACCGCTGAACAGCAGGATTACGGTAGCCGCAACCGCTGTTCCGATATGGATTTCGGGATTGGAGAAATACGTGTCGTTAGACACATCGCCGCCGCTTGCCATCGCATTGTTCACCACATCGAGCAAGAACACGCCCACACTAAGCCCGATCAACCCGGCAAGGGATGTCAGCAGCAAGCTCTCACTCATGATCTGCGATACAATATCGAAAGGCTTCGCACCGATTGCACGGCGCACCCCAATCTCGCGTGTCCGCTCCCGGACCGTTACCATCATGATATTACTAACCCCGATAATTCCGGCCAGCAGCGTACCGATACCGACCAGCCAGACCAGAATATTAATACCGGTAAACAGCATGTCGAATGTTTCGAACTGCTTGGCTATCGTAAAGCTGCTGATAGCATGTTCGTCCGTCGGGGAAATCTCGTTCTGCGAACGCAGAACCGTTTTTATGTCTTCCACCATCTTATCACAGGAGTAACCGTCGTCGGCCGTCGCGCAGAGGAACCAGAACTTGTCTCCCTGGTTGGAAGCCTGCTGGAGCGTCTTGAACGGGATCATCACGCTCTCTTCCGTACGCCCGCCAATCTGGGCACGGGGCTTCGGCTTGATCACACCGACGACCTGATAATAAATGCCATTCACCCGTATATATTGTCCGATCGGATCTTCATCCGGCGCGAAAAGGACTTCGCGCACGATATTACCGATCAGGCATACCTTTCGTTTTTCAATCATGTCGATTTCATTCAACAGACGCCCCGCCAGGATATGCTGCGTTTCGATATTGAAATATTCGGAATAGACACCACGCACGTTATATGTACCCGCTTTCTGTCCTCTCACCACATTGTTCTGTCCGCCCCATTGCATGATCATCGGTGAAAGATAGCGTACCCCTTTCACACGCTGGCGGATCGTCTCCAAGTCGCGGTTGCGCATCTGCCAGTAGCGTCCTTTCTTATACCCTTTATAAGGTTCGCCGGTCCGTTCGGAAAAGAAGAATGCAGAGTTTGTCGAAAAGCCATCGACGTTCTTCAATACGCCGTTCTTTAAACCATTGCCGGAGCCCAACAGGATCACGAGCATCAAGATGCCCCAAAACACTCCGAAACCGGTCAACAGGCTACGGGTCTTGTTACGGGTGATCGTCACCCATATTTCTACCCAGCGATCGATATCAAACATTTTACTTTGATTTATGATTTATAATTTATGACTTATGATTCCCGATCCATGATTTAACTTTATACCGCTTGACGCCATAAATCACAAATCTAAAATCATAACTATTTTCATTCACTACGCATGGCTTCAATCGCCGTAATCTTGACTGCCTTGCGAGCAGGGAAATAGCCGGCCAGCACGCCTGCTCCGATGATCAGGGCCGTAGCAGACAGCGCCACACTGAGGTTCACCGTCGGGTTCAAGAAGATACTCATGTCATCTTGTGAAACATTCTTTCCGACATTCATCATCTCCATGACCGAATTGATTCCTTCCGTCAGCCCGATTCCTAAGATCATGCCCAAATAACCGAATACCGCCGTGATCAGGATCGATTCGACAATGATCAGTTTCAAGATAGAGAACGGAGTCGCTCCTATTGCCTTCCGGATACCGAACTCCCTCGTTCGCTCACGTACCGTTATCAGCATGATGTTGCTCACGCCTACGATCCCGGCAGTCAGTGTACCGATACCGATCACCCAGATAAAGAGAGCGATACCATTCATCAGGCCGTTCAGCATCATGAAGTTTTCGAGTGTGTTCCACATACCGATCGCCCGCCGGTCTTCGGGATCAAACTTGTGCCGTAATCCCATCTGTTGACGGAAACGTTTCTCGAAAGCATCAAATTCTTCCTGTGTAGAAATACCTTTCACCGTAAAGATGATGTCATCCAGTCCGTATCCGGCATTATACAAGGTCTGCGCCGTACTGAAAGGAATATAAGCCGGCGCATTGTTGTCATTGTTCTCCGCCTTATAGACGCCGATTACCTGGTAGGCGACACTTCCTGCATTCACATATTTGCCCAATGGGTCCGCTCCTTTGAAAAGCACTTCTTTCATACGGGGACTCAGAACAATCACCTTTCTTTTTTCCTTTACATCTATGTCATTGATGAAGCGGCCGTTTCCAACCGTCATTTCGATATTGTCGATCACCGCCTTCGACGAATGCACACCGTTCAGGGAATAGGCGTTATATTCATCTCCGTAGGAAAGCGTATCGTTCCGACTGATACTCGCCGTGATCAAGTCCACTTCAGGGTTTTCACGCGGAATGGCGATCAGGTCTTCATCCTTGTATTCGATCCTACGGTTCGTCTGCATACCTTTGTATGGCTTACTCGTGTAGCGCGGCCATGTTTCCACCCGGTTCAGGCTAAAATTGCGAAAGTTAGACATGATCCCGTTCTTCATTCCGTTGCCTGCCCCCAAAAGGACAATCAATATGAAGATCCCCCATGCCACGGAAAAGCCGGTCAGAAAGGTACGGAGTTTATTCTTTTGAATCGTACTCCATATTTCTCGGAAATTATCAAAGTCAAACATATCCCAATCCTTTTTCTATTGTTTCTATCAAACCGTCTTTTACACGGATAATACGGTCGGTTGCCTCGGCCACCGAAGGTTCGTGTGTCACGATCACCATCGTCAGCCCCTCGAGGTTTACTCTCCGGAGCAACTCCATCACCTCGACTGTCGTCTTACTGTCCAACGCTCCGGTCGGTTCATCCGCCAGGATCACCTGCGGTTTGGCAATCAAGGCACGGGCAATGGCAACACGCTGTTTCTGCCCACCGGACATTTCATTCGGCATATGTTCCGCCCAATCTTTCAGTCCGACCATATCCAGATATTCCAACGCCATAGCGTTCCGCTTCTTGCGACTTATTCCCTGATAGTATAGGGGCAACGCTACGTTCTCCATCGCATTTTTGAATGAAATCAGATTAAAGGACTGGAAGATGAAACCGATCATCCGGTTACGCAGTTCCGCCGCACGGGTTTCGCTCAGATTGCGGATCAACTGCCCGTTCAGGGTATAAGTGCCCGTATCGTATGTATCCAGTATCCCCAAGATATTCAGTAATGTGGATTTTCCCGATCCCGACGCACCCATAATAGACACCATCTCTCCCTTCTCTATATCCAAGTCTATGCCTTTCAATACATGCAGCGGCGCGCCGTTGAAATACGTTTTGTTAATTCCTTCCAGATGAATCATCATATTTGTTGTTTCTTTTTTCTATTAGACGAACATTTTGCAAAATCGTTACACAAATAGGAAAATATTTTGTTATTAACTGCCACAAATATATGCTTTACCAAAATACCTTGTATCACAAGGTACTTATATTTAACCCAAATTAACCTCACAAAGGTTTATATTTCTTTGTTGAAAATGATGTTTACATCTGCATGGAAGCCTGCTCTGACTTACATCTATTTTATTTCCGACAATGTCAAAAACAGATTACACTTACATCTATTCGGAAATCCCCTATTGAGAACCACTTGTCAATTGCCAATATTACTGTACCTTTGCGCCTACAAACAAAGGAAATATAATACATTCAATAAATATGGTAACAATAGGAACACCGAAGTCGGCTACCGCAACGAAAGTTTTACTCTGCGGTTCCGGCGAATTAGGCAAAGAGTTTGTAATCGAGTTACAGCGTTATGGAGTGGAAGTGATCGCTTTGGATAAATATGCTGATGCTCCAGCCATGCAGGTTGCTCACCGTTCGTATGTCGTATCGATGTTGGACGGAGAAGCCTTGCGCGAGATTGTAGAAAAAGAAAAGCCTGACTATATTGTTCCCGAAGTGGAAGCCATCGCAACGCAGACGTTGATGGAACTGGAAAAAGAAGGATTCCACGTCATCCCGACTGCCCGTGCCACCTGGCTGACCATGAACCGCGAGGGCATCCGCCGTCTGGCAGCCGAGGAATTGGGCCTGCCGACCTCTCCTTATCGCTTTGCCGAGACGGAAGAGGAGTTTATCGAAGCTGTAAAAACGATCGGGATGCCGTGTGTCGTCAAGCCGATCATGAGTTCGAGCGGACACGGACAGAGCGTCATCCGCAAAGAGGAAGATATCGACCGCTCCTGGCATTACGCACAGGAAGGCGGACGTGCCGGCGCCGGGAAGGTGATCGTGGAAGGGTTTGTCGATTTCGATTACGAAATCACCCAGTTGACCGTCCGTCATATTGGAGGCACTTCATTCCTGGAACCGGTCGGACACGTACAGGTTGACGGCGACTATCGCGAATCCTGGCAGCCACAAGCTATGAGCCCGGTTGCCAAAGAAAAGGCACGCGAGATCGCAGGCAAGATCACGGAAGCGCTTGGTGGTCGCGGTATTTTCGGAGTCGAATTGTTTGTAAAAGGTGAAAATGTCATTTTCAGCGAAGTCTCCCCCCGTCCGCACGACACGGGAATGGTCACGATGATCACGCAGGATCTTTCGCAGTTCGCCTTGCATGCCCGTGCCGTATTGGGCTTGCCAATCCCGAACATTGCTTTCCATGGTGCAGGCGCTTCACGTGCCGTTG
>DXRF01000153.1 GCA_019411205.1 Parabacteroides sp.
TATATGGTATGGTTTGCCAATTTGCTCCGGCATTATCCGGAGCTTGCTATCTTTCTCACACTGGCTTTCGGCTTTTGGATCGGTAAATTCAAGATTAAAAAGTTTACGTTAGGAACGGTAACCAGCGTTTTGCTGGTCGGTGTGTTGATCGGGCAATTGCATATCGATATCGGAGCTCCGCTGAAATCGGTATTTTTTCTGATGTTCTTGTTTGCCGTAGGGTATAGTGTCGGTCCGCAATTCTTCCGAGGGTTGAAAAAGGAAGGATTGCCGCAGGTATTGTTTGCTGTCGTGATGTGCCTGTTCTGTCTGCTGGCCCCGTTTGTGCTGGCAAAGATCATGGGCTATTCTGCCGGAGAGGCAGCCGGTTTGTTGGCGGGTTCACAGACGATATCTGCCGTACTTGGTGTGGCCGAAGATACGATTAACCAGTTGGGAATACCGGCGGCAGATAAAACGGATATGATCAATGTCATGCCAGTAGCCTATGCTGTCTCTTATATTTTCGGTACGGCCGGTTCCGCCTGGATTATGAGCGATATCGCTCCCCGTCTGTTGGGAGGGATCGAGTCGGTCAAGAAAGCTTGTCGCGAACTGGAAGCCAAAATGGGTACGGATGACGAAAGCGAGCAGCCCGGCTTCATGCCTGCCGCCCGTCCGATCACGTTCCGCGCCTACAAGATCAGCAACGACTGGTTCGGGGCAGGGAAGACCGTGAAAGAGTTGGAAGATTATTTGGAGGGAGAGGGGAGGCGTCTTTTCGTCGAACGGGTCCGTATCGATGGTGTGATCCGGGATGCGAAGTCCGACCAGATGCTTTTGAAAGGAAACGAAGTCGTGCTCAGCGGACGTCGTGAATTTGTGATCGGAGAGGAGGACTGGATTGGTGATGAAGTCAATGATATCGAGTTGTTGGACTTTCCGGCCGAAACTCTACCCGTATTGATCTCCCGCAAACAATATGCAGGTATGACAGTCGCCAAACTGCGTAAACTGCCGGTTATGCACGGTGTCAGTATCAAGAGCATCAAACGTGCCGGCATCAACATTCCGGTTTTGGCCGCCACGACGATCGATCCCGGCGATATGCTGGAACTGGTCGGCACAAAATTGGAGGTGAATGCGGCTGCCGATACACTGGGCTATGCCGATCGTCCGACGAACCAGACAGATATGATTTTCGTCGGTTTCGGAATCTTTCTCGGAGGTGTCGTGGGGGCTTTGGCGATCCATTTTGGTGGTGTTCCCATCAGCTTGAGTACGAGCGGCGGTGCCTTGATCGCCGGATTGGTCTTCGGATGGTTGCGTTCCAAGCATCCGACTTTCGGACGAATCCCGGAACCTTCCCTTTGGGTGCTGAATAATGTCGGGTTGAACATGTTCATCGCTGTTGTCGGTATAACGGCCGGACCGAGTTTTGTCACCGGTTTGAAGGAGGTCGGTATCAGCCTCTTCTTTATCGGTGCGTTGGCTACCGCTATCCCACTGATCGTTGGTGTGTTGTTGGGAAGATATGTCTTTAAGTTCCATCCGGCCATTACGTTGGGCTGTACATCCGGAGCCCGTACGACCACCGCAGCTTTAGGGGCCGTGGAGGATGCCGTGGAGAGCCAGACACCGGCATTGGGCTACACGGTAACATACGCGGTCGGTAATACCCTGTTGATCATCTGGGGTGTTGTGATTGTTCTGTTGATGACTTGAAAGGCATCGGAAACAGTGTTTTTATATACTCATTATATTCAATAAAGTTATTTTTCTATGAAACACAAAATCACTCGTGAATACGAAAAGAAAATGTCGGAAATCAGTCCTTTCGAACTGAAAAATATCCTGATAGACCTTGCGGACGAAAGCGCCCGCAAGAGCACGCATATCATGTTGAACGCAGGACGTGGCAATCCGAACTGGATCAGCACCGTACCCCGTGAAGCCTTCTTTCTGCTCGGCCAGTTCGCGTTGGAAGAATGCACCCGTACCTCCGAATGTGCTGGGGAGATGGTCGGGCTGGCCGGCATCCCCGAAAAGAAACGAATTGCTACCCGTTTCACGCAATTCTTGATGAAACACGCCGGTTCTCCCGGAATGGCGCTGCTGAAAGATACCTACGATTATCTTGTGAATGATAAAGGAGTCGATGAGAACGACCTCGTGCACGAATGGGCGGAAGGCGTCATCGGGGACCAGTATCCCGTTCCCGATCGTATCTTGAGATATACGGAAATACTGGTCGAAGACTACCTGAAGCAGGAGTTGTGCGACAACCGCCCGCCTAAAGGGAAGTTCGATCTCTTTGCCACCGAGGGAGGAACAGCTGCGATGTGCTACATATTCGACTCCCTGCAACAAAATTTCCTTCTCAACAAAGGCGACAAGGTCGTCCTGTTTGCCCCGGTATTCACTCCTTATATAGAGATACCGGAACAGACCCGCTACTTATTCGATGTAACCGAAATCCACGCCTGTAAAATGACAAAAGACGGCTACCACACCTGGCAGTACAAGGAAAAAGACCTGGATATCTTGAAAGATCCGTCAGTCAAGGCGGCTTTTATCGTCAATCCGAGCAATCCACCTTCGTACGGCCTGACAGACGGTCTGATGAAGCGTATCGTAGATATCGTACGCAATGACAATCCGAACCTGATGATCATTACCGACGATGTCTATGCCACTTACATTCCCCATTTCCGTTCGGTCATGGCGGAATTGCCGGCGAACACCCTCTGTGTCTATTCTTTCTCCAAATATTTTGGAGCGACGGGCTGGCGCCTGGCTGTTGTCGCGCTGCACGAAGATAATATATACGACCGGATGTTGAAAGAACTGTCGGTCGAACAGAAAGAGCAGTTGAACAAACGCTATAGCAGTATTTCGCTCCGTCCTGAGGAAATTCGTTTCATCGACCGCATGGTGGCCGACAGCCGCCAGGTTGCCCTGAACCATACCGCCGGGCTTTCGCTGCCGCAGCAGACGCAAATGGCGCTCTTTGCCGCCTTCGCACTGCTGGACAAGGATAATACTTATAAGACGAAGATGCAGCAGATTATTCACGACCGCCTCCATACGCTTTGGGAAAGCACCGGTTTCACATTGCTTGATGATCCGTTGCGGGCTGGTTACTACAGCGAGATCGATATGTTGGTCTGGGCAAAGAAGTTTTACGGAGATGACTTCGTTGTCTACCTGCAGGAAAATTATGAGCCGGTAGACGTCGTGTTCCGTCTGGCACAGGAAACTTCGCTGGTATTGCTCAACGGTGGCGGGTTCGATGCTCCGGAGTGGTCTATCCGCTGTTCGCTTGCCAATCTGAAACGTGAAGATTATGTCCGTATCGGAGAAGGAATCGCCTCCATCCTGCACAGCTATGCGGACAAATGGAAAGAATCGTTGAAGGAATAAACAAAGCCTTTGAACAAAACGGGCTCCCGCTACGTTCTATTATTGTAACGTATAGGGAGCCCGTTCTCATAGATACCTTTTATCGGTCGATAGAAATTATTGAATAAAAGGTATTTATATAAATACTATTTTTATCCCAACCTACATTGCTAACTAATAAAAAGAATAGATATGGTGTACGACATTGACATGCTGAGAAGCTTTTATTCTGATTTCCCGAAGCGGGTGGATGCAGCCCGAAAACATGTTGGCCGTCCGTTGACCCTGGCCGAAAAAATCTTATATGCACATTTGTATAACAAATCGGACATCCGTCCTTTCCGGCGTGGTGAAGATTATGTGAATTTCCGCCCTGACCGAGTCGCGATGCAGGATGCGACTGCGCAGATGGCATTGCTTCAGTTCATGAACGCAGGAAAATTCAAATCGGCCGTTCCTGCCACCGTGCACTGCGATCATCTGATTCAGGCGAATATGGGAGCCAAAACGGATATCGCAACAGCTACGCAGAGTAACAGCGAGGTCTACGACTTCCTGAAATCCGTTTCCGACAAGTACGGTATCGGCTTTTGGAAACCGGGAGCCGGCATTATCCATCAGGTAGTGCTTGAAAACTATGCTTTTCCAGGTGGTATGATGGTCGGTACGGACTCGCATACGCCAAATGCGGGTGGTCTGGGAATGATCGCTATCGGCGTGGGTGGTGCCGACGCTGTAGACGTGATGACCGGTATGGAATGGGAACTGAAAATGCCGAAACTGATCGGTGTAAAACTGACCGGTAGCCTGAGCGGATGGGCATCCCCGAAAGACGTGATCTTGAAATTGGCAGGAATCCTTACCGTGAAGGGAGGGACGAATGCCATCATCGAATATTTCGGTCCCGGTGCTGCATCCTTGTCCGCGACAGGGAAAGCGACGATCTGTAATATGGGAGCCGAGGTAGGCGCCACAACTTCCCTTTTCCCGTTCGATCTGAACATGGCCACTTATTTGCGTGCTACGGGACGCGACGATGTGGCCGAGTGGGCAACAGCCGTTTCCGGCTATTTGGAAGCAGATATGGACGTGCAGGCACAGCCGGATTCTTTTTATGACCGTGTGATCGTAATCAATTTGTCCGAACTGGAACCGCATATCAACGGCCCGTTCACACCGGATGCGGCAACGCCTATTTCCGAATTTGCCACCAAAGTGAAAGAGAATGGTTGGCCTCGCAAGATGGAAGTCGGGCTGATCGGCTCTTGTACGAATTCGTCTTACCAGGATTTGAGCCGTGCCGCTTCGATCGCCCGTCAGGCAGCCGAAGACAAGATACCGGTGGCAGCTCCGCTGATTATCAATCCCGGCTCCGAGCAAATACGCTATACGGCCGAACGGGACGGTATCCTCGGAGATTTCGAGAAAATCGGTGCGACGATTATGGCCAATGCCTGCGGCCCGTGTATCGGGCAATGGAAACGGCATACAGACGACAATATGCGTAAAAACTCCATCGTTACCTCCTTTAACCGTAATTTCGCCAAACGCGCAGACGGCAACCCGAACACGCATGCCTTCGTTGCTTCCCCGGAACTGACGCTGGCGCTGACCATCGCTGGAGACCTCTGCTTCAACCCGCTGACCGATACGTTGAAAACCATCGACGGTCGCGAAGTGAAACTGAAAGAACCGGAAGGTTCCGACTTTCCGCCGAAAGGCTTCGAAGTGAAAGACAACGGGTATGTTGCCCCGACGGGTAAAGACGCCGGGGTGGTGATCAATCCCGGCTCCAACCGTTTACAAGTCTTGAAGCCTTTCGCTGCTTGGGACGGCAAAGAACTGATCGAAATGCCGCTGTTGCTGAAGGCTGAAGGCAAATGTACGACCGACCATATTTCGATGGCCGGTCCGTGGCTCCGTTTCCGCGGCCATTTGGAGAATATTTCGGACAATATGCTGATGGGTGCCGTGAATGCTTTCAACGGCAAGACAAACAGCGTGCTGAACCAGCTGAACGGCAAGTATGAGGCTGTGTCGGCTGTCGCTAAACAGTATAAGGCAAAGGGAATTTCGTCTATCGTCGTAGCGGAAGAGAATTATGGCGAGGGATCGTCACGCGAACATGCCGCCATGGAGCCCCGTTTCCTGAATGTAAGAGTGATTCTCGCCAAGAGTTTCGCCCGCATCCATGAAACGAACCTGAAAAAGCAGGGTATGCTTGCCCTCACTTTTGCCGATAAGGATGATTATAAGAAAGTACGCGAGGAAGACAAGATTTCGATTGTCGGTTTGAAAGAGTTCGCCCCCGGAAAGCCGCTGACGGTCGTTCTCTATCATGCCGATGGCACGGAAGAGTCGTTCGCCGTGAATCATACCTATAATGAATTGCAGATAAAATGGTTTAAGGCAGGAGCAGCATTGAATGCAGCCCGATGATAAAAATAAAAAATGAAGATCATGAACAAGATTACAAAAGAAAACGGAAACCTACTTGTTCCCGATAAAGTCGTGGTTCCGTTTATAGAGGGTGACGGAGTAGGTGCGGAGATCACGCCGATCTGCCAGCACATTGTTGGTGAAGCAGTCGGTAGGGCGTATGGCGGCCGGCGGGCGATCGAATGGAAAGAAGTGTTGGCTGGCGAGAAAGCTTTCAGGCAGACCGGCAGCTGGTTGCCCGACGAGACGATGGAGGCTTTCCGCGAATATATGATCGGGATCAAAGGGCCGTTGACAACCCCTATCGGCGGCGGTATCCGTTCGCTGAATGTCGCTCTCAGGCAAACTCTCGACCTCTATGTCTGCCTTCGTCCGGTGCGTTGGTTCCGCGGAGTCGTGACTCCTGTCAAAGAACCGGAAAAAGTCGATATGTATATCTTCCGCGAGAACACCGAAGATATCTATGCCGGTATTGAATGGCAGCAAGGGACACCCGAAGCCCGCAAATTCCTCAAATTCCTGACGGAAGAGATGGGAGTGACGAAGGTGCGTTTTCCGGAAACTTCCTCCTTTGGCGTGAAGCCCGTTTCGGTCGAGGGTACGGAACGTCTTGTACGCGCCGCCATTAGATTTGCCTTGGCCAACCGCCTTCCCAGTGTCACGCTCGTGCATAAGGGAAACATCATGAAGTTTACGGAAGGCGGATTCAAATTGTGGGGATATGCGCTTGCGGAACGCGAATTTCCTGACAGGACTTTTACATGGCCCCAATATGAGAAGATCAAAAAGGAAAAAGGGGAGGAGGCTGCCGTTGCCGCCCTGTCGGATGCCGAAGCAGCCGGAAAGGTCGTCATCAAAGATGTGATTGCCGACGCTTTCCTCCAGAATACCCTCCTCGTGCCGGAAGAGTATTCGGTGATTGCAACGCTGAACCTGAACGGTGATTATGTTTCCGACCAATTGGCAGCGATGGTGGGCGGTATCGGTATCGCACCGGGAGCCAACATCAATTACGACAGTGGCTATGCGATTTTCGAAGCGACACATGGGACAGCGCCTAACATTGCCGGCAAAAATGTCGTGAATCCTTGCTCGCTTTTGCTTTCTTCCGTCATGATGCTCGAATATATGGGATGGAACGAGGCCGGACTGCTGATAACTGCCGCGCTCGAACACGCTTTCTCCGAAGGGAAGGCCACCCGTGATCTGGCCCGCTTTATGCCAAACGGACAGCCTCTCGGCACTAAAGAGTTTGGAGAATATATTATGTCGATCTTGTAACGACATGGGAGTTGAACAAATTAAAATTTACTGTCATGAAAAAAGAATATATCATTTATAAATTGTCCGATGCATCCAAAGAAGCATGCAAGATCGACAACGAATTGTTCCCGATGTATAATGTGAAGCGCGGACTTCGTAACGAAGACGGCACGGGTGTACTGGTTGGGCTGACGAAGGTCGGTAACGTGGTCGGCTACGAACGTTTGCCTGAAGGTGGTCTGAAAGCGATCCCCGGAAAGCTGTTTTACCGCGGATACGATGTGGAAG
>DXRF01000154.1 GCA_019411205.1 Parabacteroides sp.
ATCGTGAAACAACGTTCCATGCCTGATTTCGAGAACACGATTGTCGCGCTCGACCAAAGCGGAAAGTTACTGAAAAGAGTGAGTTCCGTGTTTTATGGGCAGAATAGTGTCAATACGAATGACGAAATGCAGGCGCTTAGCCGTGAGCTCTCTCCGTTGCTTTCCAAACATAGTGACGATATCAGCCTAAACCCGGCCCTTTTTGCCCGTGTGAAGTCTGTTTATGATAACCAGGCAAAATTCAATCTGAACAAGGAACAGAAGAGATTGTTGGAAGAAACCTATAAGGATTTTGTCCGTGGAGGAGCCAATCTGCCGGCCGATAAACAGGAGAAACTGCGCGAGCTGAACAGCAGCATTTCCATGCTTCAGCTTACTTTCGGTCAAAATATGCTGAAGGAAACAAACGATTTCCAGTTAGTGATCGATAAAAAAGAAGACCTTTCCGGCTTGCCCGAAAGTTTGGTTGCGAATGCGGATAAAGCGGCTAAAGCTGCCGGGATGGAGGGTAAATGGCTTTTCACGTTGCATAATCCGAGCGTGATGCCTTTCCTGCAATATGCGGATAACCGTGCTTTGCGTGAGAAAATCTTCAATGGGTATATCAACCGGGGCAATAACGGCAATGATGCCGACAATAAGAAGGTGGTCCGCGATCTAATTACCTTACGTTTGGAAAAGGCTAAACTGATGGGATATGACGATTATGCTTCTTTTGTCTTGGAAGATCGTATGGCGAAGTCTTCGGATAAAGTGTATGCATTGCTGAATGAAGTCTGGACGCCTGCTCTTGCTAAGGCCAAAGAGGAACTGGCTGATATTAATGCCGAAATCAAGAAAGAGGGCGGCGATTTCAAAGCGGAAGGTTGGGACTGGCGTTATTATTTTGAAAAAGCGAAAAAAGCGAAATTCGATCTGGACGAGAATCAAGTGCGTCCTTACCTGAAATTGGATAATGTCCGTGACGGTGCTTTCTATGTGGCGGGTAAATTGTACGGTATCACTTTTACACCGGTCCGGAATATTCCGTTGCCCCATTCCGAAGCACAGGCTTTCGAATGCAAGGATAAGGATGGTTCGCATTTAGGAATCCTGTATTTCGATTTCTTCCCGCGTGCAAGCAAAAGAGGAGGTGCTTGGTGCGGAACCTATCGTTCACAGACCTATAAGGATGGTAAGCGACTGGCTCCGGTTGTCACGATCGTGTGCAACTTTTCCCAACCGGCTGAAGGACAACCTGCTCTGTTGAGTGCCGACGAAGCAAGTACATTGTTCCATGAGTTCGGTCATGGGTTGCATAATCTTTTCAAGGATGTTCATTATTACGGAGTGTCGGGTGTTCCCCGCGATTTTGTCGAGTTGCCGTCTCAGATTATGGAACATTGGGTATTTGAACCGGATGTATTGAAAGTATATGCAAAGCATTACCAGACGGGAGAGGGCATTCCTGCTGCTTTGATCGAGAAATTGGATAAGAGCGGTAAGTACGGACAGGGCTTCGCTACGACTGAGTATCTGGCTGCTTCCTTGCTCGATATGGATTTTCATGTCCTGAAAGAAGTACACGACGGTGCAGATGTCATGATGTTTGAAAAGGCAGTCTTGGGTGACCGGGGCTTGCTGGAACAAATTCCTCCCCGCTACCGGACGACTTATTTCAACCATACGATGGGTGGTGGCTATACGGCCGGCTATTATAGTTATATTTGGGCGGAAGTGCTGGATGCCGACGCTTATGAAGCGTTTAAGGAAACCGGCGATATTTTCAATCCTGACATGGCTGCCAAGTTTCGTGCGTATGTCCTGACACCGGGCGGAATCGACGATGCGATGGATATGTATAAGAACTTCCGTGGCAAAGAACCGGATACGGAACCTTTATTGAAGAACAGAGGACTTAAATAAATCCATAATTGGATGTTAGAAGATGAAACAGACAGGATATAAGATGAAGGAGTATGGTATACCGACAAAGCGGTATTGCCAGACATTGGATTTGAAAGATAATCCCGAATTGATCGCTGAATACCGGAGACGGCATACGGAGAACGAAGTATGGCCGGAGATTTTACAAGGTATACGGAGTGTCGGTATTTTGGAAATGGAGATTTATATCCTGGATAACCGTCTTTTTATGATCGTGGAAACTCCGCTCGATTTTGACTGGGACGAGGCTTTTGCACGGTTGGCAACTTTGCCTCGTCAAGAGGAGTGGGAAACGTATATGTCCATCTTTCAGGCAGCCCGTCCAGGTGCAACATCTGCCGAGAAATGGCGGATGATGGAGCGGATGTTTCATTTATATTGATCCCGAAAGGCTAATCTAGCTAAAGAAAATATGGGCGAAATAAAAGTAAAGGGGGCATCTGTTTTTTTGATGTCCCCTTTTACTTTTTTATTTGATTTGGATTTATTTTATTGTTACAGTCAGTGGCTCTTTCAGATTTTGTGCGAATTTCTGTACATAATCAAACCATTTGCTGGAGTTTTCAAACCCCCATTTGCTCCAACCGGCGCCACTATAATATGTATAGCTGCTGCCGGGGTTATAGGTGCTGTAAGCCAAAACATGGCCGTCTGCGCCTCGTTCAGCCTTTTCTTTGTCTGAGAATGTGACGGCTTTAGCTTCATTGACTTTCTCCGGGAATACGGCTGCTACATAAATTTGTCCGTTTACGGGATCTGCAGGGTCGGCATAAGCAATGTAACCTTTTGCTGCATCGGCTTGATAGTCTTCGCTCGGCTCGTGCAAAACGATGCCGGTCACAACCGGAGTCGCTTCGATCAGGTTATCGTAAGTGATTGTGAGTTTATTCATTTGGGAACCAGCATCAAGAGAGATCACACGGGTTTCGATTACATTATTGTTTCCTTTCACGGTCAGAGGATTGTAAACCAGCTTTACTGTGAAACGTAACGGGCCGTTGTCTAAAATCTGGAAATCTTTGTAGCAATACGGATAGACGATTGAGTCGTTTGCCAATAGGGCGGAAGTGCCGGCTCCTAATGTCGGACCTACTTTATAGTAATCCAATCCGTTTCCATGGTCGATATGGTAGGAAACGGATTCGGCCAATTGCTGTGCAGCCTTCGGATCGGTCTTGCGCAGTTCTGCGATTTTAGCTCTTGTTTCCGGATCCAATTCAGTTTTGTAACGCATGTCGACGATCGGATCGGATACACATTTTACCCAAATATCGAAACCATAGGCTTTCTCACCGGTAGCTTGCAAGGCCGGACCGTAGGTGCGGAAGGCGATGCGGTCGTTTTCCCAGGCAACATCGTCCACACGTTCAGGATATTGTTTGCCGCAAGCAATTGTTTTGAATGCTTCAGGGGCTCCTGGAGTGATCTTGTAGGTCACGTTTTCACCGCTCTTGACGGAAACCGGGAAAATGATCTTGTTGTCATACGTTACCTGATAGGGAATTTGCGAGCCTGTGTTGTCTGAAATGATGAAGGTCTCATCCTCCAGTTTGGCGATGGCGTCCAAAGTGATTTCGGTGATTTCGTTTGTGCGGTCCGTGGCAGACGGATTGCTGATGGTTATTTCGACCACTTTCTCTTGCGTGCACGCAAACGCGGAGGCCGCTAACAATAAACTGAAAATCTTTTTCATAAATTTGTTATGTGTTTAATTTTAATGTATTCGTTGATATCGGTTTTTCAAAGATTCGGTTGTAAAAGTAAGGAATATTCATTAAGTTTTCAAAGGTAACCATCAGTTTGTTGAGTCGATTTCAGAAATTATCTGCTAAAATGAAGAATTTTATTCTTGAAAGCAGGAGTCTGTTTCTCATTCTTTTGTAAAAAAGTTGAATTAATTGGTCTATTTGATATATTCTTGGCTTTCGAAGGATAATATCTCGGAAATATTTCTATCTTAGAGGCATAATCATTAAATCGAAAGATCATGGGAGCAAAGAAGAATTTTGTGCTTGACACGAATGTCATATTGCACGATTACAAGTGTATTGAGAACTTTCAGGAGAATGATGTTTATCTTCCGATCGTCGTGTTGGAAGAGTTGGATAAGTTTAAAAAGGGGAGTGACCAGATTAACTACAACGCCCGCGAGTTTGTACGCGAGTTGGATACGTTGACCAGCAACGACCTCTTTTTGAAAGGGGCCTCACTAGGACCGGGTAAAGGTACTTTACATGTGGTGACCGGAGACAAGTATCAGGAAAAGATTTACCAGTCGTTCCCGGAAAAGACTGCGGACCATCGTATTTTGTCATGTACGTTATCGGTTGCCGAGGCAGAAAAAGACCGGAATGTGAAAACCATTCTGGTGACGAAGGATGTGAACCTGCGTATGAAGGCACGTTCGTTGGGTATCGAAGTGGAAGATTATATAACCGACAAGGTTATTAATGTTGATATCTTCGAACGTGCACAAGATACTTACGAGAATATAGATCCAGATCTGATCGATAAGATGTATGCTTCGCCTGACGGTATCGATGCCGATCTGTTCGATATAAAGTCGAAGCTGGAGCCAAACGAATGTTTTATTCTAAAGAGTGTGCGTAATTCTGTCTTGGCTCGTTATAATCCGTTTACTAATAAATTCAAGAAAGTAGAAAAAGGTAGTAATTACGGTATTCAGCCCCGCAATGCGGAACAGAGTTTTGCTTTTGAAATATTGAATGATCCGGATGTTAAACTTATCGGGCTGACAGGAAAGGCTGGAACCGGTAAAACCTTGTTGGCTTTGGCTTCTGCATTGAAACAGGCAAATGTTTATAAACAGATTCTGCTGGCACGTCCTATCGTTGCTTTGGCAAATAAGGATTTAGGATTCTTGCCTGGCGATGAGAAGCAGAAGGTGGCTCCTTATATGCAGCCCTTGTTTGATAATCTGAATGTGATTAAGGGACAGTTTACACCCGGTGGTTCGGAGGTTCGTAAGATAGATGATTTGCAAAAGAACGGACAACTTGTGATTGAGGCATTGGCTTTCATCCGAGGTCGAAGTCTTTCGGAAACGTTCTGTATCATCGATGAGGCGCAGAACCTGACTCCGCATGAAATTAAAACGATTATCACCCGTGCGGGTGAAGGTACGAAAATGGTATTTACTGGGGATATTCAGCAGATAGATTCTCCTTATTTGGATGCACAGAGCAATGGTCTTGCTTATATGGTTGATAAAATGAAAGGGCAAGAGCTGTTTGCCCATATCAATCTGATCAAAGGAGAACGTAGCCAATTGTCCGAATTAGCTTCCGATTTACTCTGATAAATGATTGCCCGTGTGTTTGAAGAAAATCAAGTACACGGGCGTTTCTTGAATAAATACTCCTTCACAAAGCTGTTTGCCGTTCATTAAAGATAGCTCGGTTTAGTGCTTTTTAATTTACTGTTTTCATGTTTTTTCGTATTATTGCATACGAATACTCATACAGCTAAAATATAACTATATGGATATCCTTCTTATTATTTTGGGGATACTTTGTTTGTTGGTCGGGCTGGCAGGTTGTTTCTTGCCTGTATTGCCCGGTCCGCCTGTTTCTTATGTAGGCTTGTTACTTTTACATTTTACGGACAAAATCCATTTCGGTGCTACATATTTGATTTTATGGGCTTTGCTGGTCATTATTGTCCAAGTGATGGATTATGTGACGCCCATGTTGGGGACGAAATACAGTGGAGGAGGTAAATGGGGAAATTGGGGATGTGTGATAGGTACGATTGCCGGTCTTTTCGTTTTTCCTCCCTGGGGCGTGCTGATCGGTCCGTTTGCAGGAGCCGTAATCGGCGAGTTGTTTGGAGGAAAGAAGTCTGCCGATGCCTTTAAAGCCGGGTTAGGGGCTTTTGTCGGTTTTCTGTTCAGTGTGGTGGTGAAAGTATCGGTCTGCGGCTATTTTATCTACTGCTTTGTTGCGGCACTATTTTAATAAACCTTATTTCTGCTTTTTTTGTTACCTTTGTAAATTAATAGGGCTGTGGCAAATAATTATCAAATATGAAAAAGATTATTAATCCCTGGGAAGGATTGGATGGATATATGTGTTTTGGCTGTGCTCCGAGTAACCCGATGGGACTTCATATGGAGTTTTATGAGGATGGCGATGATATTGTAGCTTATTGGGAGCCGGAAGCTCATTATCAGGGTTGGTTAAACACGTTGCATGGCGGAATCCTGACAACATTGATGGACGAATTGGCCGGTTGGGTGGTGCTTAGGAAGTTACAGACTTCAGGAATGACCTCACGCTTGGATGCTCGCTTTCTGAAAAGTCTTTCTATCCATGAGCCCAGGCTGACAATCCGGGGACGTATCAAAGATCGTAAACGAAATGCAATCTTTATTGAAACGGAAATCTATAATTCACAAAATGAGTTATGTACGCGTGCCGACTTGGTCTATTTTATAGTTACACAGGAACAGGCTACGGAAAAATTTCATTTTGCGGGATGCAAAGCAGAAGGTAAATAAACAATAAAACATAAATAATAAATGAAGTATATAGGAGCACATGTGTCGGCATCAGGTGGAGTTGAGAATGCTCCGGTGAATGCAAATGCGATCGGGGCGAAGGCATTTGCCTTGTTTACCCGTAATCAGCGTCAATGGAAATCTTCTCCGCTGACAAAAAAGAGTATTTCCCTTTTCAAAGAACGTTGTGAGGAATTCGGTTATGCGGCAGAGCATATTCTTCCACACGATAGTTATCTGATCAATCTGGGACATCCGGAAGCAGAAGGTTTGCAGAAGTCACGGGATGCATTTTTGGATGAGATGCAACGTTGTGAACAATTGGGGCTGGACCGTTTGAATTTCCATCCCGGAAGTCATCTGAACCAGATGGATGTGGAGGACTGTCTGACGCGTATAGCTGATTCGGTCAATTGGGCATTGGATCAGACTTCGGGTGTATGTGCCGTATTGGAAAATACAGCCGGACAGGGAACCAACTTGGGATATACTTTCGAACAGCTTGCTTACATAATTGACAAAGTGGAAGATAAATCCCGTGTCGGAGTCTGTATAGATACTGCCCATACATTGGCTGCAGGCTATGATATCAAGACTGTCGAAGGTTTTACGGAGACATTCCGCCATTTTGACGAAGTAATCGGTTTTTCTTATTTGCGTGGCATGCATATAAATGATTCCAAAAAAGATCTGGCTACCCGTGTGGATCGCCATGATAGTATTGGGAAAGGAGTGATCGGATTGACTACATTTAAGATGTTGATGGATGATCCCCGGTTTGATAACATTCCTTTAATTCTGGAAACACCGGACGAGTCTATTTGGGCAGAAGAGATTGAATATCTGTATTCTATACCTTAATTCCGCAACACTTTGATTTAACTTTATTTATAAG
>DXRF01000155.1 GCA_019411205.1 Parabacteroides sp.
CGAACGCATACGCGGATCAGCCTTCTCTCCTGCATGATACCCGATGATACCGGCAGAATCGACCTTGATCCGGTCATCCAGCCCCGCATCATGAACCAACTTCTTCATCACGGCCTCAGCCGACGGTGACCGGCAAATATTTCCCAGACACACAAACAATATTTTATATTTTTCTTTCTTCTCTTCCATAACTTCTTGATTTTTGATTTATGATTTTCTTTTACGCCGGATCCACATCATAGTGCACGATCAACTGCTTAAACGGCAAGTAGCGTTGCATTTCGGTGTGTACCGATTCCAGTATCTCGCGTACCGGAGCAATCGCGGCTGCAATCTCTATCTTTAACACAATCTTCCGGATATGAAGGGTTTGTACACGCGTTATCGGAGGAGTGACCGGTCCAAGCACGCGTTCGCCCAAGCGGCGACGCAGGTTTTCGGCATATAAAGCCGACAGTTCCTGCAAAACAGAATCATTCCGGCTACGCAAGACAATCACGATCAAACGGTAGTAAGGCGGATAACGGAACATGCTCCGCTCACCCAATTGAAGACGCACCATTTCCTTATAGGCGAAACGTTCTACCATCCGGATTAGCGGATGGTCAGGCTGAGACGTTTGCAAGACAACCGTTCCCCGCTTATCCCGCCTTCCAGCACGGCCGCTTACCTGCACCATCAACTGAAAGGCACGCTCATGGGCACGGAAATCCGGGAAGTTCATCAAGCTGTCGGCATTCAGGATACCGACCACACTGACATTCCCGAAATCCAGACCTTTCGACAACATCTGGGTTCCGATCAATATCTGTGTCTTACCTTTTTCAAAATCAGCGATGATTCGTTCATAGGCCGTACGGGTACGGGCGGTATCGAAATCCAGACGCTCGACCTTGGCAGATGGGAAGAGAGTAGCGATCTCCTCCTCCACCATCTCGGTTCCGAACCCCATCGTACGAAGTTCCGGACTCTGGCATTCCGGACATTGGTGAGGTAACTGGATTTTATATCCGCAATAGTGGCATACCAACTCATTACGAAACTTATGATACGTCAGGCTGACATCACAATTGACACAATGGGGAACCCAACCGCAATCCTTGCACTCGATCACCGGAGCGAATCCCCGGCGATTCTGGAACAGGATCGCCTGTTCTCCCTTTCCTAACGCCTCGCCCAACTTTTCTACCAAGACCGGCGAAAAAAGCGTATCTTTCATGATCTTCTTACGCTTCAACTCCTTGATATTGACTGTCTGTATTTCCGGCATCAGCCGGTCGCCATAACGGGTGGTCAGTTCCACCAGACCATATTTGCCGGTAGTGGCATTAAAATAGGAGTCGATAGAAGGAGTGGCAGAACCCAACAATGTTTTCGCTCCATGCATACTGGCCAACACCAACGCCGCATTACGAGCATGATAACGCGGAGCCGGGTCCTGCTGCTTATAGGTATTCTCGTGCTCCTCGTCTATAACAATCAATCCTAAATCCCTGAACGGCAAAAACAAAGAGGAACGCACACCTAACACCAACATCGGCTCACCCGTATGCAGCAAACGGTTCCAGACTTCTACCCGCTCGTTATCAGAGAACTTGGAATGATAGACCAGCAGCTTATCACCAAACAACTTGGCAAGCCGTTCCGTGATCTGGGTCGTGATGGCGATCTCAGGCAGCATATACAAAACCTGGCGTCCCATCTTCAACACCTCGTCGATCAGCCGCATATAGACTTCCGTCTTTCCACTGGAGGTAACGCCGTGCAACAGGCAGACTTCTTTCTCCCGGAAGACATCATGTATCTCCCCGTAAGCCTTCTCCTGCGCCTCACTTAAAGGGTTAAGAGGCTGTAAACGGCAGACCGGGATCTGCAACCTTCCCACCTCTTTCTCATAACTTTCCAACACTCCTCGCTTCAGCACTCCGTCCAGTATGGCCGAAGAACAACCGCTGCTCTCCAGCAATTCCTTCTTCGACAATTCGCGTACCAGTGCCGGATTAAGCGCATGGCTGAGTTCCAGGAAACAGATCAGCAGGTGTTCCTGCTTCTTCGCCCGCTTGAAGTCCGCAAACACAGCCTGTAGTTTTTCTTCATCCTTATACGTCTCGGCAAGGCGGATAAAGGTCTGCATCTTCGGTACAAAGCCCCGTTTCAGTTCCTCGCTCACCTCAACCGCACCTTTAGCCATCAGGGAGGCGACAACAGGCACGACATTCCGTAACCCGGTTTTCTTTTCCAGTTCAGAAACCGTCAGTTTCAAGACGCCGGTAAAGGCATCCAGCACAGCCTGTTCATTCGGCCGCAGAGGGCCGTCGGCTTCGAACTCTTCATTATAGGTCACAGCCGTTTCACTTTCCAATTTCAGACCGGAAGGTAAAGCCGCCTTATAAACATCTCCTAATTTACACAAGTAATAGGACGCGATCCATTTCCAGAAACGAAGTTGCGGACGACGAAGCACAGGCGTAGCGTCCAGCAAGGCGTAAATCTCCTTCGTCTCATACTGGCTATCAGTCCCACGCTCGTGTACATCCATAACAATAGCCGTATAATAACGCTTCTTTCCGAAATGGACGATCACCCGGCAACCGGGTATTACCGTCTGTTCCAGATCGGGCGGTATGCTATAAGTATAGCTGTTCTCCAAGGGAAGCGGGAGTATAACGTCTGCGTACTTCATTCTTACCTTATTTATACGAACCAATGTTCATAGCGACACCAAAAGTAACAAAAAAGGCCGGACTGCTAACCCCCGGCCTCTGTTTATCTGATCGCAGATATTCTTTATTCTTTTTAGAACAAGATGGCAGCCGTAATCGACCATCCCCGGTTCTTACCGTTTAATTCGAACTTTGATGCGCTATAATCATCCGTCAAGCCGAGGGCATAATTGAACCCGACCTGCAAATGTTTGATCAGTTCCACACCGGCACCCAGATTCAAACCGGCATTAAAGCTTTTTGCCTTCAACTGATCTCCAACAGTTCCCGGAATATCCCAAAACTTATCGCCGCCCACACGGAAACCGACATAGGGACCGGCAGCCAGGTATCCTTTGATAATGGGCAGACCAAATTTCCATTTCAGGTTAACCGGAACGTCGATATAGTCATTCTTAATGTCTTTCTCACTCTTCACGCCTATCCCTTTTTGCGAATACAGGATAGCCGCATCAAATCCGACTCCCATTACCGGAGCCATCACCTCCACCATCGGACCGATATTAAATCCGGTCACATTATCCTTTCCGACAAGATCTTTGTTGAAATGGACAGAGGATATATTCAAACCGCCTTTGATACCGAACTTAATCTGGGATTTCGCAGGTACGGCAACCAACGCCATAACAGCCAACAATATAAACCCAACAATCTTCTTCATACTTTTTTCTTTAATTAGTGAATACGAATTACAAATAAACGCACTTTTCCTATAATAAACAAATATCATCGCCTAAGTGTTGTCACCCATAAAAGGAAAGCATGAATCGGGGCGGAGCTCATCCCGCACACAGATTCATGCCTCTTTTCCTAATTATTATGGCAAAATAATTAAAAACAAGTAAATGGACTACGGGGAGTTCCACTTCTTCCGGCCTTTCCTCGAAGCCGTCGAAAAAATATGCGTTGCAGGTCTTCTGACTTGCTTCCGGTATGAGCGCCTTCCCGACTCACGTCAGTGGCATAAAAGAATTGCCCAATCCGTTTTGAAGCTTACAGCAGCGGGACTGTCCGGGATTTGCACCCGATTCCCTTTTAATCCTTTTCCGCAGGCTGCGAAACAGGAACAATGCATGGGACAAATATAAAGATATTTTCCATATATTTCTCATTCTCTTACAGAAAAAAACAGACGTTATCGACATTCTTTCGGTTCCTTCCGCCAGTGTCACAATTTTCACATGCCAGAAACACCGTCGTGCCATACCAAGGAAACACTTGTGCCATACCAAGGAAACGGATATGCCATAGTGATGGAACGGATGTGCCAGTGGCGTAACAAATCTTACTCCTTACGGTAGGCTTCGACGGCTTCCTGAACGGAACCGTACATCAACAGCAGATGGCGGGATTGGTTATAAGGAAGTCCCAATTCTTCAGCTACCATGCGAGTTCCACGATCTACAAGTTTCTGATTGGTGAGCTGCATATTGATCATCCGGTTTCCTTTAACCCTACCCAACCGGATCATAACGGAGGTGGAGATCATATTCAGGATCATTTTCTGTCCCGTCCCGGATTTCATACGGGAACTGCCGGTGACAAACTCCGGTCCGACAATCATGTCAATTGCGACATCGACCTCCATCGCCATCGGAGAATCAGGATTACTGGAAATGGAGGCGGTCAGGATGCCCCGTTCACGTGCTTTGCGAAGGGCACCGATCACATAGGGAGTCGTCCCGGAAGCGGCAATGCCGATCACGGTATCCTTCGTATTGACTTGATGTTCCAACAATTCCTGCCAGCCACGCTCTTCATCGTCTTCGGCATTCTCCACCGGATTCCGCAGGGCGGTATCGCCACCTGCTATCAAGCCAACGATCAGCGTGGGAGGCATCCCGAACGTCGGGGGGATTTCGGAAGCATCCAAAACCCCCAAACGTCCGCTGGTTCCGGCTCCCAGATAAAAGATTCGTCCGCCCTGCTTCATACGAGGAACGATCTGCAAAACCAATTCTTCTATTTTGGGGATTGTCTTTCGGACAGCCAACGCCACTTTCTGATCTTCCGTATTGATATCTTCGAGCAGCTCCCGGACGGACTTCCGTTCCAGGTCATTATAGAGAGAATCCTGTTCTGTTATCTTGATGAATGACATAGCTTATTACAATTTGGACCGGCAAAGCTACTAAAAAATCACATTCATATGTTAGCAAACTTCAAGCAAACGGGCTTGCTTACCCGGATATCTTTTCCCATATCTCTCAACAAGCCGCTTTGCTTGTCTATTTCGTAAACCTGCACGACATTACTGTCCCGACAAGCACAAAGCAGGAACTTGCCGTTGGGAGTGATGACAAAATTACGCGGATGAACACCGGTCAACTGATAGCCTACCTTTGTCAGTTGACCGTCTGCCGGATCGATAGAGAAAATCGCGATACCGTCGCCTTTCAGACGGTTGGAGGCATACAGGAAACGGCCGTCCGGTGTGATGTGTATATCGGCACTGCCGGAGACATGCAACGTGTCGGCCTCTACAAACCGAACGGGAGTCAGATTGCCCTTGTCGTAATTCATGAGAGCGACGCGACCTGAAAGTTCGCCAATCAGGTAAACCCATTTTCCGTTCGGATGAAAAACCGTATGACGCGGACCTTCTCCTGCCGGCAAACTAAAAGATGCAGGCGTTCCTTCCCGCAAACTCAGTCCTTTATCAGAAGCGATGATATCGTATTTATAAATCCGGTCCGTCCCCAGATCATTGGCATACAGACAGCTCTCATCCGGAGAGGTGTACACGCAATGCAGATGCGGAACCGCCTGGCGTTCGGAACCCAGCGTTCCTCCTTCATATGCATATACTTTAGCCGGTTGCAGAGTGCCATCGGCCGAGATAGGGAAAACGCTGATACTTCCGCCATTGTAGTTGGCAGTCACAGCCATCCGGCGTTTACTGTCCATCCAGATATAGCAGGGAGCGCTCCCGTCCGTCTTCTGCTCGTTCAGCAGAGAAAGCGTCCCGGTTTGTTTGTCAAACGAATAGGCACATACTTTTGCATCCGGCACAGCAGTTTCACTTACCGAATAGACAAACTTGCCATCCCGGCTCACTGCCAGATAAGAAGGGTCCTGAATACCCGACAGGCTTTTCACCGGCACAGCCGTCCCTTTCTCCACATCGAAACGATACAAATGTATGCCTGGGTCAGCAGCATCCGCATACGATCCGACAAACAAAAACAATTCATTCTCCTTTTGTACACACGATGTCATTGCCATAATTAACACTCCCGCTAAAAAATACTTTAATTTCGACATACCTGTTATAATTAACCGGGAAATGTAATTTACTTCCCACATTTATCTTTCAGCCATTCAATACGCTCCGACTGCTGTTCCGGATATGTCCAATGACCGGTTTCGAGGTAAAGATGCAAATCCTTTGCTCCCGGAATAACATTGTAGGCAGAATACATAGAAGTCGGCGGACAAGTCACATCATTATATCCCCAGCTATACCAGCCCGGAGCATTCACCCGACGGGCAAAATTCACGACATCGAAGTAAGCAAGCGTTTCCACTTCGTTTGCTACAGGCTGTGCATTCCGGTAATAATGCGGCCAGCCTCCTGCACGTTTGTGTAGATAACCGGCATAATCACACAAAGCCGGATAGAAAGCGGCAAGGAACTTAATACGCGGATCCAGACCGGCCGTGACAATCGACAAAGCCCCTCCCTGACTTCCACCGGTCACACCGACCGTATTTCCGTCAAACTCCGGCAAAGAATAGAGGAAGTCCACAGCCCGTACGCAACCGAGATAAACCCGCTTATAGTAATGTGTATCACGATTATTTTTGTTTACCGCATTATATCCGCTCAATGCCCCGGCAGCCAGATTGTTATATACTTCCTGCGGCATCGTCACTGGAACACCATGTATCCCTATCTCCAATGTAATGATATTTTCTCCTAAATTGAACCCGTTGTAAGGACGTATGCCGGCTCCGGGAACCTGGAGGATTGCCGGATATTTACCGGGTTTCTTCGGAACAATCAGAATACCATACATACGGGAACCGGGACGTTCATTCTGAAAACTGACATGGTAAACATTCTGTGTAGAAGTACATCTTTCCGGTAACAGAGTCATCTTGGGATCAAGCGGTTGCTTACAGGCCTCGGCGATCGCGCCAGTCCAGAAAGCATCGAAATCTTCCGGATCGGCCGTTGTCGGCTGAATCTTCGTTTCATCCACGCCTACCGTGGCCATCCCTTCATACTTCCGCCCATCCACTTTGGCCGTCACTTTACAACGCAGGAATCCGGGTTCATTCATCTTCGCCTTCAGTGTCGTTTTTCCATCTGCCAAACGAACGTCTTTCTTTACAACCGTCGGAAAATACTCCGGCCCCAGTTCATAGTCGACAACTACGTCTTTCAACAAATTCTCATTCTTGAAAACCTGTACCGTAAACTTCACTTCCTCCTTCGCCTTGCACTTCCAATCAATACGATCAGGCGAAACTACTACATTGATCAACTTCTGAGCTGGTTGTGCCAACACCAACGCACAATTTCCCAACATCCCCAGAAGCAAACACAATAAGAATAAAGATTTTTTCATGATAAAAACTGAATTAGATAAT
>DXRF01000156.1:0-2649 GCA_019411205.1 Parabacteroides sp.
ACCTCAATCACTGCCGGGCAATGATCCGAATGGACAGCTTCATTTAAGATATATGCTTTTTCCACTTGTGCTTTCACCGGTTCGCTGACCATGCAATAGTCGATGCGCCAGCCCTTGTTTTTGGCACGGGCGCTGAAACGGTAGCTCCACCAGGTGTATTCCTGTTTGTCGGGGTTGAGAAGGCGGAACGTGTCGATATAGCCGGCATCCAGGAAGCGAGTCATCCATTCCCGCTCTTCCGGAAGGAAGCCGCTGTTCGTCGCATTGCGTACCGGGTCATGGATATCGATCGGCTCGTGGCAGATATTATAATCTCCGCATAAAATTAGTTTCGGACGTGACTTTTGCAGTTTCACTACATAGTTTTGGAAATCTTCCAGCCATTCCATCTTGAATGCCTGGCGTTCGTCGCCGCTCGTACCTGAAGGGTGGTAAACACTGATCACCGACAGATCCCCGAAATCGGCCCGAATGAAACGTCCCTCGTTATCGTACTTTTCGATCCCCATCCCGTATTCCACATGGTCCGGTTCTCGACGACTCAGGATTGCGACTCCGCTGTAGCCTTTCTTCTGTGCGCTGAAAAGCCATGCTTTATAGCCGAGTGCTTCGAATGCTTCGGCCGGATATTGATCCGGCTGCAACTTTGTTTCCTGTAGGCAAAGCACGTCGGGTTGTTCCTTTGCCAGCCATTCGGGTAATCCTTTTCCGACGGCGGCACGTAGGCCGTTTACATTGTATGTAATAATTTTCATCTCTTAATATTTATTTTTAATGATAAGGCAAATGTAATGTATTTTCTTCTATTGGCATATTATCTACAGGGTAACCACATCAGAATATCATTTCTTCTTTTTCCGGAGAGGAAACCTCTGGTAGAATTATCAAAATGACAATCTGTAAGAGGTAGTCGAGAAAAGATTCTTTTGGTGTGGTTGTACCTTGTATTATCTCTGCACAATCGGAAACTATCATTCTCATATCCCTGTTATAAATATAGTTTGGACGTATTTAAAATTATAGTTATGGCAAAAAGAAATAAGTTGGCCGTCTTTTCTGTGGCTGCTTTAGGCATGCTTTGTTTTGCAGAGCAAAATAAGGCGTGTACACGTGCGGTTTATCTGGGACCCGATGATATGATCGTGACAGGGCGGACAATGGATTGGAAAGAGGATCCGCAGTCGAATATCTACCTTTTCTCTCGGGGAATGGCAAAACGGGGAGGGATTACGGATAATACGGTAATGTGGACTTCCAAATACGGGAGTGTCGTGACGGCCGGATATGATATCGGGGTTTGTGACGGTATGAATGAAAAAGGTTTGGTGGCGAACTTGCTTTTCCTGACCGAATCCTCCTATCATCGTCCGAAAGACAGTCGTCCGGTGATGGGATTGAGTATCTGGACACAATATGTCTTAGACAATTTTGCGACGGTAGACGAAGCTGTGAATGAACTGAGTCAGGAAACTTTCCGTATCGATGACCCGGATTTACCCAATGGGGCAAAATCGACTTTGCATCTTTCGATTTCGGACGCGACAGGGAATAGTGCCATCTTTGAATATATCAACGGCAATCTGATTATTCACGAGGGACGAGAATGCCAGATAATGACAAATTCTCCTACCTATGACAAACAGTTGACTTTGAATGATTACTGGATGCAGATTGGCGGTCTGGTTATGCTGCCTGGGACAAACCGTGCTTCCGATCGTTTTGTTCGTGCATCGTTTTATATCCAGGCATTGCCGCAAACCGATAATTTCCGGCAGGCTGTCGCCGGAGTTTTCAGCGTGATGCGGAATGTTTCGGTTCCTTTGGGAATCTCTATCCCCGAACAGCCCAATATCGCTTCGACTCGTTGGCGTACGGTAGCAGATCAAAAAAATAAGGTCTATTATTTCGAGTCAACGCTTAGTCCCGATATTTTCTGGATCAATTTCAAAGACCTGGATTTTAAAGTAGGAGCTCCGATGAAGAAGTTGACGCTCACGAATGGGGAGATTTATGCGGGCAACGCTGCCGGAAAGTTTCAAGCCGGAAAGTCATTTCATTTCTTGTTTGGGATATAAGAAACAGTTTCTTATCATAGTAAACTTTTTCCCCTGCCGCCTTGTTCTTCCTCCGAAAACATGTAAAAAACGACGTGAAACAAGACTGTTCGACAGGCTCTTTTCATACGGAGTTTTAAAATATATGTCAAAATGGCATATTTTGTTTCTGGTACTTGTTTTGTAGGAATATCTATGAAAATTAGAAATAAAAATAGAATTGAAAGGAGTATAACTATATGAATTTAAACAATTTTACAATTAAATCGCAGGAGGCCGTTCAGCAGGCCGTGCAACTTGCCACCCAGAATGGGCAGCAGGCGATCGAAGCCGTACATTTGCTGAAAGGTGTCATTATGACGGGCGAAAGTGTGACCAATTTCATCTTTCAGAAACTGGGGGTCAATATTCAGAATCTGAATCGTGTATTGGATGCGCAGATCAGTTCGCTGCCGAAAGTATCAGGTGGAGAACCTTACCTGTCAAGTGAAGCAAATGCCGTTTTGCAGAAAGCAATCGGCTATTCATCCAAAATGGGCGACCAGTACGTTTCTCTGGAGCCGATCATTTTGGCCTTGTTCACGGAAAAGAGCAC
>DXRF01000156.1:2659-7314 GCA_019411205.1 Parabacteroides sp.
GCTTCCCAGATTCTGAAAGATGCTGGTATGACGGAAAACGAATTACGTCAGGCGATTGAAGAATTGCGGAAAGGAAATAAGGTAACCAGCCAGTCTGCCGAAGATACATACGACGCACTGGGTAAATATGCAATCAATCTGAACGAACGTGCCCGTAGCGGCAAATTGGACCCGGTGATCGGTCGTGACGACGAAATCCGCCGTGTACTTCAGATCTTGAGCCGCCGTACGAAAAACAACCCGATCCTGATCGGTGAGCCGGGTGTCGGTAAGACGGCGATTGCTGAAGGGCTTGCCCATCGTATCGTTCGGGGCGACGTGCCGGAAAACCTGAAATCGAAACAGATTTTCTCTTTGGATATGGGTGCTTTGGTTGCCGGAGCCAAATACAAAGGTGAGTTTGAAGAACGTCTGAAAGCAGTAGTCAATGAAGTGACCAAATCGGACGGAGAAATAATTCTCTTTATCGATGAGATCCATACATTGGTCGGTGCCGGAAAGGGCGAAGGTGCGATGGATGCCGCCAATATCCTGAAACCGGCGTTGGCACGTGGCGAATTGCGTTCGATCGGTGCGACGACATTGGATGAATATCAAAAGTATTTTGAGAAGGATAAGGCGCTCGAACGTCGTTTCCAGATTGTCATGGTAGACGAACCGAACGAATTGGATGCCATTTCCATCCTGCGTGGTTTGAAGGAAAAATATGAGAACCACCATAAGGTTCGTATCAAAGATGATGCAATCATTGCAGCCGTCCAGTTGTCTACGCGATACATCACCGACCGGTTCTTGCCCGACAAGGCGATCGACCTGATGGATGAGGCTGCAGCCCGTTTGCGTTTGCAGATTGACTCTGTGCCGGAATCTCTTGATGAAGTTTCCCGCCGTATCAAACAGTTGGAAATCGAACGTGAGGCGATCAAGCGTGAAAACGATACGGATAAGTTGGAACAGCTCAATAAGGAAATTGCCGACCTGAAGGACGAAGAAACGAAACAGAAAGCCCAGTGGCAAAGTGAAAAAGAGCAGATCAACAAGATACAGCAGAACAAGATCGATATCGAGAACCTGAAGTTTGAGGCCGATAAGGCCGAGCGTGAAGGCGATTACGGACGGGTAGCCGAAATCCGTTACGGAAAGATCAAACAGAAGGAGGAAGAGATCAAAGAAGTGCAGGCGAAACTGAAAACGATGCAAGGTGCTGCCGCCATGATCAAGGAAGAGGTGGACAGCGAAGATATCGCCGATGTGGTGTCTCGTTGGACCGGAATCCCTGTCAGCAAGATGATGCAGAGCGAAAAGGAAAAATTGCTCCATCTGGAATCCGAATTGCACACACGTGTGATCGGGCAGGAGGAAGCGATCAGTGCTATTGCTGATGCCGTACGTCGTAGCCGTGCCGGATTGCAGGACCCGAAACGACCGATCGGTTCGTTCATCTTCCTCGGTACGACGGGTGTCGGTAAGACAGAGTTGGCCAAAGCGTTGGCGGAATATCTGTTTGACGACGAGAACATGATGACGCGTATCGATATGAGCGAATATCAGGAGAAGTTCAGTGCGACTCGTCTGATCGGTGCACCTCCGGGATATGTCGGCTATGATGAAGGCGGCCAGTTGACGGAAGCTATCCGTCGTAAACCTTATTCGGTCGTTCTGTTTGATGAGATCGAAAAGGCTCATCCGGATGTTTTCAATATCCTTTTGCAGGTATTGGATGACGGACGTCTGACCGACAATAAGGGGCGTGTCGTCAACTTCAAGAACACGATCATCATCATGACCAGTAACATGGGATCGTCCTTGATTCGTGAAAACTTCGAGAAGATGACTCCCGAAACACACGACAAGGTTGTCGATGAAACGAAGGTCCAGGTGTTGGAATTGCTGAAGAAGACGATCCGTCCGGAGTTTCTGAACCGTATCGACGACATCATCATGTTTACTCCGCTCAACGAAGAAGAGATCCGCAAGATCGTTACCCTTCAGTTGAATAGCGTGAAGAAGATGCTGGCTCAGAATGGCATAGCCCTGGAATTTACAGATGCAGCTCTGGCGTTTATCTCGGACAAAGGGTTCGACCCGCAGTTCGGTGCCCGTCCTGTAAAGCGTGTCATTCAGAAGTATGTCTTGAACGAACTGTCCAAAGAGTTGCTGGGCGGAACGGTCAATAAAGATCGTCCGATCACAATCGACAGCGACGGTAGCGGCCTGGTCTTCAAGAACTGACCGAAGATGGTTTGATTGATATATATTTATGTAAAAGGCTTGCTCTCAAAAGGGGGCAGGCCTTTTTTTGTTGGTTCGGATGTTCTATCTTTGCAGAAACGTTCGATACAATGCACAATCCATTACAAGTTTTGAAACATTACTGGGGCTATGACGGGTTTCGGCCGGGACAGGCTGAAGTCATAGACAGTATTCTGTCCGGGCACGACACATTGGCGCTTATGCCGACAGGAGGAGGTAAATCCATTACTTTCCAGGTTCCGGCATTGGCGAATCCGGGTATTTGCCTTGTGGTCAGTCCGCTTGTCGCTTTGATGAAGGACCAGGTGAAGAACCTGCAAAAGCGAGGCATTCTGTCGGCGTTTATCAGTTCGGAGATGCCGCATTGGGAGATTTTGCAACAACTGGATAATTGCATCTTGGGAGATTATAAGTTCCTTTATATTTCTCCCGAACGTATTTCCTCCGAACTGTTTCAGGAGAAGTTGAAGACCTTGTCCCGCAAAGTGAATTTGCTGGTCGTGGATGAAGCGCACTGTATCTCCCAATGGGGAAACGATTTTCGCCGGGACTATCGTTTGATCGCGGATATCCGCGACGCCATACCGCATGTTCGGGTAATCGCCGTGACGGCTTCGGCCACGGCTGCCGTAGTGGCCGACATCTGCGAGCAGCTTCATTTCCGCAAAGGATATCGGATATTCAAGACCTCTTTCGAACGGAAAAACCTTTCGTTCGTAGTCCGTAAGACGGACAATAAATTGAAGGAAATCTGCCATATCTTATCTGCCGTACCCGGTTCCGCCGTGATCTACAGCCGTACCCGCAAAGGGGTGGAAGAATATGCCGGAAAGTTACGGGCAGCAGGTATTTCAGCCGAATATTTCCATGCAGGCCTGGACCCGATTTTGAAAACAGAGCGGCAGACCAATTGGGTGAAAGGATTTACGCGTGTGCTGGTCGCCACCAACGCGTTCGGAATGGGGATCGATAAAGGGGATGTACGGGTGGTGATCCACACGGAGTTTCCTGATTCGATGGAGGCCTATTACCAGGAAGCGGGGCGTGCAGGCCGTGATGGGAAACGGGCTTACGCTGTTGCTTTGTTGGGACCGCAGGACATAACGGACATAAAAAGACGCCCTTCCAATGCATTCCCTACAATCGAATATATCAAACGGGTCTATGAAGCGTTGTGCAACCGTTTCCAGATAGCAGAAGGTGATGGGGAGGGAGTGTCGGTCTATCTCGACGAACCGGAATTTTTGAGGGATTGGCATTTCGATAAAGGTCGTTTGCGCTCTTCTCTTGAAATATTGTCTTTGTCTAACTATCTTACTTTTGAACCCTATCCTAATTCACAACCCTATCTGCGGTATGACCAACCTCGTTGGACGATGGATCGTTTTCTGAACGACGATTCTCCGGCCGCCAAAGTCGCTGTCGAGGTTTTACGGAATTACGAAGGGCTCTTTTCTGCCGGAGTTTTCGTCAGTGTCGATATGCTGGCTAGAAGAACCGGGCTGGAAGCGCGTGAGGTAGCGAAGGTATTGGGCTATCTGCGAAATGTCGGCTTCTATTATGTTCCTCCCCGTAAAGAACCCCGGATCACGTTTAAGATGATCCGTGTCCCTCTGGATCGTCTTGTCATTACGACTGCATCTTATGAAAACCGTTTGGCAGCTTTCAAGATGCGAATCGAAAAGGTGGTGGAATATCTTGAGACTCATGGTTGCCGTCAGGAGTTTATTTCCGAATATTTTGGCATGGAAGGGGCGCGATGCGGGTGTTGTGATAATTGCTTGCAGAAGCGGTAAAAGGTAGTTTAACTTAACCCTATGCGTTACGATGGCTAATGCATAGGGTTAGTCCCCGTAATGCTATGCTTTAGGAACCTGTTTAAGGTATTCGGATTGATTTTTTGAGATGCCTGCATGGATAACGAATATTTTTGTTTATGTTTGCAGTATCTATCAACCAAAAATTAAAAGGATATGAGTGATAAAGACGATTTAATTTACGATGAAGACGATTCTGTAGCATTTATCCAGAACTATCTTCCCCAGGAACTGAAAGGAAAATTCAGTAATGACGATATTAATTATATTGTGGATCTGATTTATGAATTTTATGAGTCGAAGGGTTTCCTTGATGAAAATTCCGATGACAATGCCGAAATAGATATTGATGAAGATGAATTGATCGGGTTTGTTGCAAAGAATGCGCAAAAAGACGGTGTAGGCAAATTCTCACCAGAAGACATCACTTTTATTGTACAGGGAGAACTTGAATATTGCGATTCCATCAACATGTTCGATTAATAGACTGTTGTATAGTTACAATATCGTTTATAAAAGAATAAGAAGATGAGAAATTTTAGGTTGTTATCAGTTTTGCTGCATTGTATGGCAGTCGTTTTTACG
>DXRF01000157.1 GCA_019411205.1 Parabacteroides sp.
GGATGGTAGACAAAAAACAGGCCTCGGCGGTATTCGTACTGCCGGGGCTTCGTTTTTATTATCCTTATCCCTATTTGTAGGTATTTTCTCCGGTTTAACATTCCTCGTCCCTTACGATCCTTTTCAGATAGGAGGAAAAGACGTATCTTTGCATGCCTAAACCGAAATAGACAAGATAAGCTTATGAAGTTTGAAAACGAGAACTGGGCGCAGTTCAAAGGAGAAACCTGGAAAAAGGAGATCAACGTAAGAGACTTTATCCAGAACAATTACAAGCCTTATGACGGAGACGATACGTTCCTTGTACCCTCTTCGGAGAAAACGAAGAAAGTGTGGAACAAGTTGACCGAGATGTTTAAGGTGGAAAGAGAAAAAGGAGTATATGACGCCGAAACGAAGCTTCCCCAGGGGATTGACACATACGGACCCGGTTACATCGATAAGGAGAACGAAGTGATCGTCGGTTTGCAGACAGACGCCCCGTTGAAGCGCGGTATCTTCCCGAAAGGCGGAATCCGCATGGTCGAAAACAGTCTGGAAGCCTATGGCTATCATCTGGACCCGATGACAAAAGAAATCTTCACCAAATACAGAAAAACGCACAACGAAGGTGTTTTTTCAGCCTATACAGACGAAATGATTGCAGCACGTCGTTCCGCCATCATTACCGGGCTGCCTGATGCTTACGGACGCGGACGTATCATCGGTGACTACCGCCGTGTGCCTCTGTACGGAACCCAGATCCTGATCGAAGAAAAGAAACGTTTCCAGAAACGTCTCGATATTCAGGAACTGACGGAAGAAATCATTCAGAGCCGTGAGGAGATAACAGAGCAAATCAAAGCGCTGAAAGCATTTGAGAAAATGTGTGCCGGTTATGGTTTCGACGTGACACGTCCGGCAAAGGATGCCCGCGAAGCCGTGCAGTTCTTGTATCTGGCTTACCTGGCAGCCGTAAAGGACCAGGATGGAGCGGCCATGTCTCTCGGACGTACTTCTACTTTCCTCGATATCTATATCGAAAAAGATATTTGCGAAGGCAAGCTGACGGAAGAAGAGGCACAGGAATTGATCGACCAGTTTATTATCAAACTGCGTATTGTCCGTTTCCTGCGTACTCCGGAATACAACGACCTGTTCTCCGGCGACCCTGTTTGGGTGACTGAATCGCTGGGCGGACAAGGAGTTGACGGCCGTTCGCTGGTGACAAAGACATCTTACCGTTATCTGCATACCTTGTATAACCTCGGCCCGGCACCCGAACCCAATCTGACGGTGCTTTGGTTCAACAATGCTCCGGATAACTGGAAAAACTTCTGCGCAAAAGTATCGATCGATACCTCTGCCATCCAGTACGAGAACGACGATCTGATGCGTCCGGACTATGGCGACGATTACGGTATCGCCTGCTGTGTGTCTCCGATGAAGATCGGTAAGCAGATGCAGTATTTCGGAGCTCGTGCCAACCTGGCCAAGTGCTTGCTGTATGCGATCAATGGCGGACGTGACGAGAAATCGGGTGTGCAGGTGGCTCCCCGTTTCGAACCGATCACCAGCGAGTATCTGGATTACAACGAAGTGATGGAGAAATACGAGCAGATGATGCGCTGGTTGGCAAAAGTCTATGTCAATGCTCTGAAGATCATCCACTACATGCACGACAAATATGCGTATGAAGCATTCGAGATGGGGCTTCATGACGGAGATGTGGAACGTATCCGCGCAACCGGTATCGCCGGCCTTTCTATCGTTGCCGACTCGCTGGCTGCCATCCGTGACACGAAAGTGAAAGTGATCCGTGACGAACGTGGTTTGGCTGTCGACTTCGAACGCGAAGGCGAATATGTGCCTTTCGGAAACAATGACGACCGCACGGACAGTATTGCTGTCGACATTACCGAGAAGTTCATGGAATATCTGCGCCAGCATCAGACATACCGCAAGGCAACTCCGACACAATCTATCCTGACGATCACTTCAAACGTGGTTTACGGAAAGAAAACCGGAACGACTCCCGACGGCCGTCCGGGCGGTACGCCGTTCGCTCCGGGAGCCAACCCGATGAACGGACGCGACACGAAAGGGGCTGTCGCCGCTTTGGCTTCTGTAGCCAAACTGCCTTTCCAGCATGCGCATGACGGTATTTCCTATACATTTGCCGTTTCACCGGCTACGTTGGGTAAGGAGCGCGATATTCAGATAAATAACCTGGTGAGCCTGTTGGATGGCTATTTCACGCCTGACGGCGGCCAGCATCTGAATGTGAACGTGTTCGATAAGGACCTGTTGGTCGATGCGATGGAGCACCCGGAGAAATACCCGCAGCTTACGATCCGTGTTTCGGGCTATGCCGTCAACTTCGTCAAGCTGACACGCGAACAACAACTCGACGTTATCTCGCGCACCATCAACAACAGTTTATAATTGTCCATTGTAATTATGTTGGGGCGCATACATTCTTTAGAGAGTTTCGGGACCGTTGACGGTCCCGGAATTCGCTTTGTTGTTTTTATGCAGGGGTGTCCGCTTCGTTGCCTGTATTGCCACAATCCGGATACCTGGGAGGTAAAGCGTGAGACGCCTTATCTGCTGGAACCTGAAGCGTTGCTTGCCGAAGTGCTGCGCTATAAGAATTTTATCGCTAAAGGTGGTGTTACCGTGACCGGTGGCGAACCTTTGTTACAACCTGAATTCCTTAAAGAGTTTTTCCGCCTTTGCCGTGAGAACGGTATTCATACGGCGTTGGATACTTCCGGCTATATCTGTTCCGGTAAAGCATTGGAAGTCCTTGAATATGTCGATTTGGTTTTGTTGGACATCAAGACGATCGACGCCGGGCTTCATCCCCGTCTGACTGCTGTGAAGCTTGATAACACCTTGCGTTTTCTTGATGAACTGGAGAAACGAGGCATTTCCGTATGGGTCCGCCATGTGGTCGTTCCCGGCCTGACGGATAATGATGAGGATCTGGAAAAATTAGCCGGATACGTCAGTCGCTATAAAGTGGTTCAGAAAGCCGAGCTTTTGCCTTATCACACAATGGGAGCCTATAAGTATGAGGCGCAGGGCCTGGATTATAAGCTGAAAGGTGTGGAACCGCTTTCAGCAGAGCGTTTGGCCAATGCTAAAGCGATCTTTAGTAAACACGGGATAACCGTGTAAGCCTAATCGAGTGTCTGCTCTCTGATGGTGACTGGTTTACGGCTGATCCGGTTGACTGTGCGGACGCTGTCGCTTTCAATACTGGTCACATCTCCCTCGCAGTTGGTGAAATAGATGTAATGTCCCATATCCCTGAAACGATAGACCTTACACCCTTCGTGTTCGAACAGGTATTCGACTTGATAAGTGGAATTGTTTACCGGTTTTTCCCGCGTAAGGGGTATTTGTGAGACGCATGAAGAAAGCCATGCACTGCAAACGAGCAATAGACTTGCTGAAAATGTATTATACAAACTAGCTCTTCTCATCTTCGAATATTTTTAAGTTAACATCCAAAGGTAATAATTAAAGAATCACATGGTATGACCGAAAGGTATTTTACCTACAATTAGCTATATTTTTGTTATTCCGGAAAACATTACTTCGCTTCCTATTGTCATAGTAGATAAGTATGCTTGCAGATAGAAATCCGTCTATCGGCAGATAAAAATTATCAATTTGAAAAATTCTTTCAATCAGCATCTTACGATTTACCTTTGTAGGGTAATCAAAAAATAGTAGTAACAAATTAAATAGTAAAAATCATGGAACCAATTATCAATTCACAAGTACCCGAATTCAAAGTTCAAGCTTTTCAGAATGGTAGTTTCAAGACAGTAAGTAGCGAAGATATCAAGGGCAAATGGGCCATCTTTTTCTTCTATCCTGCCGACTTTACATTCGTATGTCCGACCGAATTGGTCGATATGGCTGACAAGTACGGCAAATTTCAGGAGATGGGTGTCGAAGTCTATTCCGTAAGTACAGACTCACACTTTGTGCATAAGGCATGGCATGATGCTTCCGAAACAATTCGCAAAATCAAATATCCGATGCTGGCAGACCCGACAGGGGCTTTAAGCCGTGCGTTCGGTGTGATGATTGAAGAAGAAGGTATGGCTTATCGCGGTACGTTCCTGGTAAATCCCGAAGGTAAGATCAAGATTGCTGAAATCCACGATAACGGTATCGGCCGTAATGCAGACGAATTGCTTCGTAAAGTTGAAGCTGCCCAGTTCGTTGCTTCTCACCCGAACGAAGTTTGCCCTGCAAAGTGGAAAAAAGGCGAAGCAACATTGAAGCCGAGCATCGACTTGGTCGGTAAGATCTAAAAAAAGGATGTGCCAATTGATTAGTGTGCCAATATGCCAACTCTTTATGAGGCAATGCTGCGCTTTAGTCGATTGGTACGTTTTCTAATTGGCACATTAACAATTGACACATTATTTCTTATGTTAGACTCAGCAATGAAAGACCAGATTTCGGGCATTTTCTCCGGACTGGTATCCCAATATGTATTTGATATACAAGTCGCTCCCGATCATGAAAGCCGTCAGGAGTTGATAGACCTGCTTGGCGATGTGGCATCTTGCTCGGACCATCTGTCATGCAGCATTGCCGATGGCGAAGGGCTTCAATTTACAATTGTAAAAGACGGTATGCCTACCGGTATCCGATTTCGTGCAGTACCCAACGGACATGAATTTACCTCTTTGCTGTTAGCGGTTCTGAATTGCGATGGAAAAGGTAAAAATATACCGGACGAAAGTATCTGTGCCCGTGTCAGAGCCTTGAACGGCCCGATCAAGCTGACGACTTATGTTTCTCTTACTTGCACCAACTGTCCGGATGTGGTGCAGGCACTCAATGTCATGGCTACTCTCAACAGCTGTATCACTCACGAAACGGTGGATGGTGCCATCAACCAAAAAGAAGTTGAGGCAATGAAAGTACAGGGAGTCCCTTCTGTCTTTGCCGATGGCAGGCTGATCAATGTGGGCCGTAGTGATTTTGGAGAATTGCTTTCCAAGCTCGAAGCCCAATACGGAATTAATGAAGGGGGTGTTGATAACTCTGTTGAAAAACCTGTTAAGAACTATGATGTGTTAATAGTGGGGGGTGGACCTGCCGGTGCAGCTTCTGCCATCTACTCGGCGCGTAAAGGCTTGAATGTCGCAGTGATAGCCGAGCGTATCGGAGGACAGGTCAAAGAAACGGTCGGCATCGAGAACCTGATTTCCGTTCCTCAGACTACCGGCCAGCAGTTGGCGAACGACCTTTTGACACATATCAACAACTATCCGGTTGATATACTGGAGCATCGTCGTGTGGATAAAGTCGAACTGGATGGATCGGCAAAACTTCTGACCACTTCTACCGGTGAACGTTTTTCTGCTCCTGCCCTTATCGTGGCGACAGGTGCAAGCTGGCGCAAGTTGAATGTTCCGGGCGAAGCGGACTATATCGGAAAAGGTGTCGCTTTTTGCCCTCACTGCGACGGTCCGTTCTATAAAGGTAAGCACGTAGCGGTTGTCGGTGGTGGAAATTCTGGTATCGAAGCGGCTATAGATTTGGCAGGCATTTGTTCGAAAGTGACGGTTCTGGAATTTATGGACGAACTGAAAGCCGACCAAGTATTGCAGGAAAAAGTGAAGAGTTTGCCGAATGTGGAAGTTTTCTTGCATTCCCAATCTTTGGAAGTGCTCGGTAATGGTGATAAGGTGACAGGTCTTCGTGTAAAAGACCGTAAGACGGATGCGGAGCGGGTGATCGACCTGGATGGAATCTTTGTCCAAATCGGCTTGGCAGCCAACAGCGGCGTTTTCCGCGATGTTGTCGAAACGAATAAACCGGGTGAGATTGTAATCGATGCGCATTGTCGGACGAATGTTCCCGGTATCTATGCGGCTGGCGACGTCTCGACCGTTCCCTACAAACAGATAATCATAGCAATGGGAGAAGGGGCAAAAGCGGCTCTGTCTGCTTTTGAAGACCGTATGAGAGGTTTAATCGGTTAATATTTCGTATTTATTATGAATGACGAAGGTGTGCAATTTGAACTGCATGAATGTGTGTTCAAAATTGCACACCTTTTCTTTTTTTTACGCACAAAGCCCCGACTTTCACAACTGGGCAACCGCATCAAAATTGTCTAAGGTAGTGATCTCCATACGACGTTTTCGCAAATTCTCTATCACTCTATCACTACGATGGCTGTAGCTATTCATATTCAAGCGTCAGAGGCAGTGATACAGGACGTATTCCTCTATCACTCCTCTATCACTTCTGAAACACGGTATCTTTATCATACAACTAAAAACCAGCATATTACCATCTTTTACTTTTGAAAAAACATATAAAAGAATCGAATAAACAAATGTAAAAACGAATATGACAGGTAGTAAATCGGCGAAATACGGTTCTTCATTCCACAAAAGCCCTCTCTTTTTTTAGCAAAGACAAGCACATCATTCCGTAAACACCCCCATGTTGCGATCCTAAACACCCGGGTGTAGAGGGTCGGTACACCCGGGTGTTTAGGATCGCAACATGGGGGTGTCCGGCAACTAAAGTACCGTGCCGGACAATAAAAACCACCCGGCTTTACCTATTTTATAGCCGTTTTTACATAAAAAAATCGAGTGATTTATAGGGCTGGAAATCGGGTGTTTATTGTTTGTGCTATTTGTAATATGTTAATTTACAGGTGTGTATAAGCGTAATTCCTGTTTTTTATCCAAATTACCAGTGATAGGGAAGTGATACCGTAGTGATAGAGAAAACGGGCATATATCACTAACGAAACAGATTGAATTTCAACCGATAAAAAAGAAATCAGTGATACAGTGACAGAGGAAATGGGAAAAACTTGTATGGTAAGGCCCTGTTTTTCTTTGGTATATTTTATACGATTTCTGAATTTGGGTGCGGTTGCCCTGCAAAATGGCGCATCGTTCATTACGGACACACCTTCTTTTATCTTATGGATAATTTTTCTTCTTTTTGCCACCTAAAGGCCCTTTTAACTCCATTTCCCCTGCCTTCTTCTCAAAATGGCAGTTTGTAACTGCGATATTACTTGAGTAAAAATTTATAAGTGATTATAAATAAGAAGGATATGTCTGTTCGTGAAGAACAGTAAAAAAGCCCGTTCTCAAGGGGTGAAAGTTACTTATTTTTACTTGTAACTTATTGGGAATAAAAAAGATAGGTATAGAAAACAAAATGACTAAAAAAACGTTCGTTTTAATTCGTCATTTTTACTGCACAAAAATACAACTACTTTTTGAACCTGCAATCCTTTCCACAAATATTTT
>DXRF01000158.1 GCA_019411205.1 Parabacteroides sp.
TCTCATGTGTGATATTGGTAAAGAATTGAAGTTTCTGAGCCGTCGACTCCTCTATATAACGGTTTGCCTCGGCCAATTCTTCCTTTTGCTGCTGTACCTGCAAGTTCGTACGTTTCAGCTCGCGGTTCTTCCGCTTCACTGCCCGGTTCACATGGATCACATACAAGGCAGACAAAAGCAACAACCCCATCAGCAAAAGGATGATACCGACGGAGTTTTGGAGGAACGTATATTTAGAAAGCACACTCTCCAAATTCTCCCGTTGCAACTCGATCTGATGCTGATAGTCTACCACCTGCTCGGACTGGATAAACAGTGTCCCGGCATTGTTCTTATCAATCAAAGCGGAAGAGAGTAAATATTGTCGGGACACATCTTCCCCGTTCAATATCTGCATGGCTACACGGATGGCCAGGCTTCCACCCGTCGGATACAAAACCGAAGCAGCCAATTCTCCGTGCATGACGGCCTCCAGCCCCGAACCGCGTCCCGAAACGGCATCGATCCCCACAAAATGAATCTGGTCCGCCAATCCGGGATGCTTCTTTTCAATTGCCCTACGGGCAGCCATCGCCATCATATCGTTATGGGCGAACACCACATCCACTTCCTCCAGCGAATCCATCTTGGCAATCTCCTGCTCCACCGTTTCCGGCTTCCATTTCCCGAATATTTCCTTCACCCTGATGCGGGAATTCAAAACATCCATAAAACCGCGATGGCGATCCTGTGCTGGAGAAGAACCAGCCAGCCCCCATACTTCCAACACGGTAGGATATTTCTTTTTTATCTGTCGGTTCACGAAAAAACCGGCTTGGCGACCGATCCCGTAATTGTCACCACCAATATAAGTCGTATATTCTTCCGAACTGATCCTCCGGTCTACCAGGATAGTCGGAATACCGGCACGGTAGGCCTCGATCGCAATGGGGGTAACAGGGTCCGACTCATTGGCAGAGATAATCAGCAGATCGACCTTCCGTTTTATCAGGCTGCGTATCTGCTCCACCTGCAACAAACTGCTGTCCGCCGCATCCTCGACCAACAAGGATACACCTGGATATTCGGAGGCCTGTACTTTCATGTCCAGCAACATCGACTTACGCCAAGGACCTTCAAGCGTACACTGCGAGACGCCGATAACAAACTTTTTCTTCTCCGAATCTGTTTTGCAGGAAAAGCAGAAAGCCAGAAGTAAGACCAGCAGAGCGTAATAAGTTAGAGCAGATTTCATTCTGTTTTATTTACAGGTTTCTGCAAATGTACGGAGAAATGGCATACCTGCCAATATTTATTTTGTACATTCGCCCTCAGAAATCAATTATTCGCATGAAGATCATAAACGAAGCTTTATTGAATGAAACGACCGGGCGTGCCAAGCAGTCGCCTCGACTACGCATGAACTACAATTTTCATGAGCGTTTAGACGATCCCGTCAACCGCTTGCTCAATGCCCTGGAACCGGGAACCTACCTCCGCCCACACCGCCATCTGAACCCTAAAAAAGATGAAATATTCCTCCTGCTGCGCGGTCGCATTGCAGTATTCCTCTTTGACAACAAAGGGGGAATCACCGAAACACAGATACTCGATCCGAAAGAAGGTGTTTACGGTGCCGAAATAAAGGCGGGAACATGGCACGGGCTGTTAGTTCTAGAATCCGGCTCTGTCATATACGAAATCAAGGAAGGACCGTTCGCTCCGCTCGCACCGGAAAATTTCGCACCCTGGAGTCCGGCTCCAGAAGACACGAAAGGGGTGGAAAAATATATGGAGTTATTAGGAAAGGCAATATAACCTTGCACGACCTTCCCGTTCCCCTTAAAGAGAAGTTTAGTTTCATGCAAGGGAAACTTTATTTTCATAGGGATGAAACTTCTTTTTCATCCCCATGAAACTGTCGTTCCATCCCTATGAAACTGTTATCACATACCTATCGGTTCCTTTATTGCTGGAATACTTTTGTCAAACGGATCATGGCTTCTTTCACCGGACAGTCATTCTTATCCGTCCTGACAATAGCGTTCTCATAATTTTCAACTTTCAAATACCAACATCTGACAATGCTTGCAGTCGAACTGCAACCGGAGGCGCGTGTCTTTATAAAGCAGATAATACGGCTCCTTGTAGGGAGACTTGTCTTTCTGATAAGTAGGACACCACCCCATGCTGTAGCGCAGGCAGTGTTTGGTAAACATCAACGGAACATCTTTCCGGGGAGACAGTTCAAATGCCGGGTCGATCTGTTCCACTCCGTGATCCTGGTAGAACGAACGGGCTTTCCCATTGGCAACATTCCCCAAATAAGTGAGTTGGCGTTCGGGGAAAGGTATCGACACGGACGGCTGCACACGTTTCACTGTCTCACGAGGATAACGGGCGCGGCGTGCTTCCAGCAACTTCTCCACTCCTCTACGGCGCATATCGGCAAGCAGAGAAGAGGGAACGAACCAGTTTTCAGACAAACCGACCACCACCTTCGATGCCTCGAAAGGCGTATTCCCCAACTTGGATAGCTGTGTCCGTATATTATCCTGCTGTTCACGACGCGCCAGCTCTTTTGCAAACGGCTCAGTCAGCATGATCCGTGCTCCCGTCTCATCCTCCATACAAAGCGTAAAACCGAAGGGATTGTCCAAGAACTCGATCTTCACGGACAGCTTGCGTTCGGCAGAAGGCTTGGCAAGCAGTTTATCAAATGCCTGGTCGAAATTGCGGTAAAGAGGAGTCTTGGGGGCAAGCTGCGGCATATCCAGCGGAAACACCCGGTTTGCCTCCACCCGGTTTACGCGGAAACCTTCCAATTCGCCTTTCCTATTGAAGAAAACAAGCCCGTCTCCGTTGTTCAATTGCTTCAAACCGGCCACGGTAAAGGAATTACCTTTGATCTCCTTGACCGTCCCGACAGGTTCGCCCAACGACTTAGGCGTATTAAAAGCGGTAATATCCGCCGTCCGTCCCTCTAAAAGGAACGGGGTGAACCCACGGTTAAAACTCTTTTCAGCTACCGGCTCGAACGTATAAGTGCTTCGTCCGGCAGAAGCACGACGATATTCCGGACGGCGGGACAGGACTGCATCCAACTTCTTCCGGTAATAAGCCGTAATATTCTTGACATAGTCGGCATCTTTCAACCGCCCTTCGATCTTGAGGGAAGAGACACCTGCGTCCAACAAGGCTTCCAGCTGATCCGAACGGTTCATGTCCTTGAGCGAAAGCAGATGTTTGTTGCTGACGATCTCCGTCCCCGCCGCATCGACCATCGTATAGGGCAGGCGGCAATATTGGGCACATTCTCCGCGATTGGCACTGCGTCCGCTCAAAGCGGCGCTCAGATAACATTGCCCGCTATAGCTGACGCATAGGGCGCCGTGTACAAATACTTCCAGTGGGACGGTAGTCGCTTCCGCTATCCGACGGATCTCGTTCAATGACAGTTCACGTGCCAGCACCACCTGCGTAAAGCCGGCAGCTTCAAGGAAGCGGACCTTTTCCGGCGTACGGTTGTCTGTCTGCGTACTGGCATGAAGCGGGATAGGCGGCAGGTTCAGCCGGGTAATCCCCATGTCTTGAACGATCAAGGCATCTGCTCCGGCACGCCAAAGATCCCAGATCATCCGTTCGGCTTCTTCCAACTCCTCTTCTTTCAGTATCGTATTGAGCGTAACGTAGATACGGACGCCATACAGATGTGCATACTCGCAAAGCTCGCGTATATCCTCCAATGAGTTGCCGGCAGCAGCACGCGCACCGAACTTGGGCGCACCGATATAGACGGCATCGGCACCGTGATTAATCGCCTCAATCCCGCAATTGAGATCTTTAGCCGGAGAGAGAAGTTCTATAGGACGGGATTTTGTTTGCATGATGTTACTTCTTATTGTTTATTTCCCGCAATGAAGAATCTGGTTCTTCATTGCCTGATTAGATTTCACAAATCACCCAACTTGCTGATATCCTCGATGCGGAACGGGGTTTCCTGATAGACGTAATAGTTCAGCCAGTTGGTGAACAGAAGATTGGCATGACCCCGCCAACGAACCACCGGACCGAGGGCCGGATTGTTATTACGGTAATAGTTGCGGGGAACGGCAATAGGCAATCCCTTGTTCACGTCGCGCATATACTCGTCGTTCAGCGTGTAAGGCGAGTATTCGGAATGCCCGGTGATAAAGAATTCACGTCCTCCACGCGCCATCGCCATATAGACACCAGCCTCTTCGCTTTCAGACAAGAGCGTCAATTCGGGAACTTTCATCACATCCTCACGACGTATCTCCGTATGCCGGCTGTGCGGCACATAGAACTCGTCGTCGAAGCCACGGAAGATCGGCACATAGGGTTCGCGCAACGTATGGCGGAACACACCGAACATCTTGGCAGGCAGATCATATTTGGGGATGCCATAGAAATGATACAACCCGGCCTGCGCTGCCCAACATATATATAAGGTAGAAGTCACATGCGTACGTGCCCAGTCGAATATCTCGGTCACTTCCTCCCAATAGTTCACTTCCTCGAAAGGCATCTGCTCTACCGGAGCACCTGTGATAATCATACCGTCGTAAAAATCATCCTGCATCTCGTCGAAGTCTTTATAAAACTCCTGCATGTGCTCGATCGGTGTGTTCTTGGGAGTATGGCCCTTAATCTTCATAAAATCAAGCTCCACTTGCAGGGGTGTATTGCTCAGGAGGCGAACAAGGTCTGTCTCCGTGGTGATCTTCAGCGGCATCAGGTTCAGCACAACCACACGCAGCGGCCGAATGTCCTGCTCAGACGCACGCAACGAGTCCATCACAAAGATGTGCTCTTTCTTCAACAGCTCAACAGCTGGTAAGTTCTTCTGTAGGTTTAAAGGCATCTTCTTTCCTTGGATATTAATATTATTTATACAGGGCACAAAGATAGTGAGAAAATCTCTTCCTGCCCATTATCAAAATATATCCTTTTCTACTATCAAATTGCCTTCCTTTGAAAATAAATCGTTGTTTCTCGCGTTAGTAGATTTATAATTAAATGGAATATGAAGATTCGCGCAATAGCTACATTACTATTTATATTATTTTCGATACCTGCTTTTGGGCAGGGACATGCCAAAATCAGCGGTTATATCCGCGATGCGGACGGCAATCCACTGGACTTGGTCAATATCCGGGTCAAGAATACGTTAAACGGGACGATGAGTAATGAAAAAGGCCACTACTCGCTTTCGGTTGCTACCGGCGACTCGGTGACGCTTATCTATTCATGCCTGGGTTATAACAAGGCCGAACGGATCATACCTCAGGTAACCAAAGATATGCGACTCAACGTGCAGATGAACTATACTTCTATCGAATTGGGAGAAGTGACAGCGACCGCTATCCGAAGACAGACATCCACTCTTCAAACTATCGATGCCGACCGCGTCAAGTTGCTCCCCGACCCTGCCGGTGGCAGTATCGAAAGTTTGGTCGTCACCTTTGCAGGCGTTACATCCAACAACGAATTAAGTTCGCAATATTCTGTACGTGGCGGAAGCTATGACGAGAACATCGTATATGTGAATGGACTGGAAGTGTTCCGTCCGCTGCTCATCCGTTCCGGGCAACAGGAAGGGCTGAGTTTTATTAACCCAGACATGACAGAAGCCGTCAATTTCTCCGCCGGAGGATTTGAAGCCCGTTACGGAGACAAAATGAGTTCTGTATTGGATATCACCTACAAAAAGCCGAAAGGATTCGAAGGCTCTGCCTCTGCCAGCCTGCTGGGAGCCAATGCTTATGTGGGAAGTTCTTCCGGCAAGTTCACACAAGTAACCGGTTTCCGTTATAAAACAGGGCGCTCCCTTTTGAAAACAACCGATACAGATGCCGAATACGATCCTAATTTCATTGATTTGCAGACTTATATAACCTACCAGCTTGCTCCGAAATGGGAGATCAACTTCCTCGGAAACCTAGCCATAAATAATTACAAATTCATTCCCCACACCCGCGAGACTTCTTTCGGAACGGCAACAAATGCCCAAAAATTTAAAGTATTTATGAGTGGACAGGAACGGGACAAGTTCGAAACGTTATTCGGAGCCCTCACTTTAAAGCATAACCTGAACGACAATACGGAACTCGGCTTGCAGGCATCCGCCTTCACCAGCAAGGAAGAGGAAGGATACGATATTGCCGGCGATTACTGGCTGGGGGATGCAGCTGAAGAAAAAGGCGGGGAAATACAGAATCTATCCATAGCACGCTATAACGAGCACGCTCGCAACCGACTGCACTCCAACATCATGAACGTCGGACACTATGGTATTGCCCGCATGAAAAACAATACATTGAAATGGGGAGCTACCGTCCAGTTGGAGAAAATCAACGACAAGATCAGCGAATGGGAAAAACGCGACTCCGCCGGATACTCGCTACCGCAAGGGGGCGGTAATGTCAACGTGATCGCAAACCTGTTCTCGGATAACGAACTGGAAAGCACACGTATTTCCGGCTATTTGCAGGATGTATTCAAGTTCCGCACCAAACAAGGACTGTTCACACTGGTTGGTGGTGTACGTGGCAGCTACTGGAGCTATAACAAGGAATTTATATTCAGTCCGCGTGCTTCAATCGGTTTCATTCCGAACTTCGATCAGAAGTTGACATTCCGCCTGGCTTCCGGCCTGTATTACCAGTCCCCGTTCTATAAAGAATTACGTACGACCGTGCAGGACGAACATGGTAACAGTATCATACAGCTGAACAAAAATCTTAAATCGCAGCGTTCCATCCATGTCATTGCAGGAGGCGATTATACATTCCGGGCATCCGGCAGGAATTTCAAAGTCAGTGCCGATATGTATTACAAGAAATTGGATAATCTGAATCCTTATACAGTAGACAATGTCAAAATCCGATATTACGGAGAAAACTGCGCGCAAGGCCATGCGATGGGACTCGATGTCAAATTCTTCGGTGAATTTGTTCCGGGTACGGATTCCTGGATCAGTTTCTCCCTGATGAAAGCGGAGCAAAGCATTCGGGGAAGCGAATACGTCCCGATGCCTAACAGCCAAGGTTATAATATTTCGCTCTTTTTCCAAGATTATTTTCCCGGTTACAAACGCGTCAAACTGAATCTGAAAGGCGTACTCTCCGGAGGCCTTCCCGTCACAGCCCCGCGTACAGGCTATGAAGACGGCTATTTCCGCACTCCAACCTACAAACGTGTGGACCTCGGATTCTCTTACCAGCTTGCCGGGGGAACGGATGCGATTATGGACCGAGGATTCTTCCGCAA
>DXRF01000159.1:0-4110 GCA_019411205.1 Parabacteroides sp.
CATAACATTGAGTGTTAAAATGCTGAATACTGAAATTAAAAAAATCTTGTTCATAACCGTTTTATTTATTGTATGAAGTTATAAAGCTTGTTAGCCGGATTGAGTGGTGTCTGGTCAGACAACACTAACGATTTGACCATGTGCAGCGTTCCCTGCTTATACTTCTGGAAGTGTTCCGAAGCGATATGCCTCTCGTATGCTTCACGGCTTGCATAGGTTTCGAGAATCGTTACCATACAGGGATTTTCTTTTTCTCTGACGGCATACATGGTCAATACACCCGGTTCGGTGCGTAGAGAGATTTCGCCTACCTCTGTCACATAGTTTATATACTTGTCGAGATATTGCGGATAGACCTCTATTTTCGACAGACGCACGATACCATCAGCCATCATCGGCTCTTTGGTGCACATCCCCGGCTGCTTGTCTTGATTCAGGTATTTATCGATGATCTCTCCCGTTGCACGGGAAACACCTGTCGTAGTTCCGGCTGCGAGTAATGTAAAGCTTAATACCGTCCTTAAGAAAATTCTGTGATCCATAATCTTCTATTTTTTCATTGTTCATTTTCTTGATTGCAAATTTATCATAATTGGATAAGCCGGGGTGTATACGATTTACAGATATTTATACCCGAATCCTCGATTCTGAGATAAGGCCGTATGTAATTCAAATCAAATGAATTACTTTTGCTCGGAAGAAATAAAAAGAAAGGCTTATGGAAGACGTTATAAAACTCAATGAGGTAGATAAATACAACAAACTGTTCGGACTCGAAACACGGCATCCGTTAGTGAGCGTAGTCGATTTGTCGAGAGCAACGAAGTGGCCGGAACACTTCAAGGTCAACTACGGTGTATATGCCCTTTATCTGAAGGATACCTATTGCGGAAATATCATGTATGGACGTCAGAGTTACGACTATCAAGACGGTACGATAGTTAGTTTTGCCCCAGGTCAGGTTGCGGAGACCGAGATACTGAAAAATGTCCAGCCGAAGGCTCATGGCATTTTGTTCCATCCCGACCTGATTCGGGGCACGGCACTCGGCCAGGAGATTAAGAACTACTCGTTTTTCTCTTATGAAACCCGCGAGGCGTTGCATCTTTCGGAAGAAGAACGTGAAACCGTAATGGACTGCCTGCATAAAATAGAGTCGGAGTTGAAGTACAGTATCGACAAACACAGCCGCCGGTTGATTTGTGCCAATATCGGACTGTTGCTTGATTATTGTATGCGCTTCTACGAGCGACAGTTCACCACACGGGAAGAGGTAAACAAAGACATTGTTGTCCGCTTCGAGCGATTATTAGATGACTATTTCGATGGTGAGACCCCGCTTAGGGAGGGGTTGCCGACCGTCAAGTATTTTGCCGATAAGGTGTTTCTGTCTGCGAATTATTTCGGAGATATGATCAGAAAACAGACAGGGCAGACCGCCTCGGAATATATTCAAAATAAACTGATCGAACGGGCTAAAGAAGCCTTGCTTGGTACGGGCAAGACAACGAGTGAAATTGCTTATGGGCTGGGATTCCAATATCCGCAACATCTAAGCCGGATGTTCAAACGGGTGACGGGGTATACACCCAATGAATTTCGTTCTCAAAATTAGTCTTTATATTAGGAAGTAATGAGCGAACTGCAATTTCCCGGACTTTATATCGATGACACTGCCGACTCTCATGCGATCTCTCCGTATTTGTGCCGGTCGGGATACTATTATCTGATATTTATGGACTCTCTTGATGAAGTATGTGCAAAGTATGGCCGATTGCATTGCGACTACTGCGACGGAATGCTCATCGGTTATCGTCCAGATACCGTCTGTGTGGAAATTCCCGAATCTTGCCTATGGACGGTTGCGTTCCATCCCGACCTGTTCAAGGGGAAAATACTTGAAAAAACGATTGAAGAATACACCTTCTTTTCGTATGCACCCAAAGAAGCGTTGCATGTATCCTTGAAAGAAAAACGGATACTTTCTTCGTGTGTCGATGACATTCGTAGGGAATTTCATCATGGTGTAGATTCCTACAAACGGACTATCCTGATACGACATATCATCCGTCTGTTGGATTATATCACCCGTTTTTATGAGCGGCAATTCATTGTCCGTGAATTGAATAATGAACTGCTGATACGGCAATACGAAAAACTTGTCAAACAATATATTGGAGATGGAAAACTTGCACAAAAGCCGCTAACATCTGTCTATTGTGCCGGACAACTCCATTTGTCGGAAGCCTATTTCAATGATCTGCTCGAATTGCAATTCGGACACACGCACAATTGCCATATTCAATTGAGACGTATCGAAATGGCAAAGGAAAAACTACGTTCTTCAGGAGAATCCCTTTTTCAAATAGTGCATGAACTCGGGTTCCCCTCGGTCCAGTATTTCAGTTTCCTTTTCAAGAAAATAACAGGAACGACCCCCGACGAATATAGATGGTCGAATTAAAAAATAGCATCAAAGGTTAGTGAGGGTGCACATATTATGTGGCGAAAAGCAATTTCAAAAAGTTTGAGGAAGAAATGTTTGTACAACGGCAAGGATATAGGACGTATCGTGTATATATCCTTGCCACCGCACAAGAGGAATGATTATATATCGCAGTTTTCCTTATGCAAATCCTTGCTCAACCGCATGGCGCAGAAGTTAGGACCGCACATCGTGCAATATTCGCCGTCCATCACGGCACTGTCTTTGTAATATTGAAGGGCGCGTTCCGGATCGAGAGACAGGTTGAACTGGTCTTTCCAACGGAATTCGAAGCGGGCCTTACTCAGGGCATTGTCACGGACTTGTGCTCCGGGATGTCCCTTTGCCAAGTCGGCGGCGTGGGCGGCGATCTTATAGGCAACGACACCCGTGCGGACGTCTTCCTTGTCCGGCAAACCGAGATGCTCTTTCGGGGTGACGTAACAGATCATCGCCGTGCCGTGCCAGGCAATCTGGGCAGCTCCGATAGCTGATGTGATATGGTCGTAACCCGGAGCGATATCCGTTGTCAGCGGGCCTAACGTGTAGAACGGGGCATTATGGCAAGCATATTGCTGTTCTTTCATGTTTTCTTGGATCTTATTCATCGGGACATGGCCCGGGCCTTCGATGATGACCTGTACGAACTGATCCCAGGCAACCCGGGTCAGCTCGCCCATCGTATGCAGTTCGGCAAACTGGGCGGCATCGTTCGCATCGTAGATGGAGCCCGGACGAAGTCCGTCACCGATCGAAACGGCGATATCATACATTTTCAATATCTCGCATATCTCGGCGAAATGCGTATACAGGAAATTTTCTTCATTATGGATTTGCATCCACTTAGCCATGATTGAACCACCGCGTGAGACGATACCTGTCAAGCGCGTTTGTGTCAGTTCGATATGCTTTTTAAGCAAACCGGCATGGATGGTGAAATAGTCGACTCCCTGTTCAGCCTGTTCGATCAGTGTGTCGCGATAGATTTCCCAACTCAAGTCTTCTATCTTTCCGTTCACCTTTTCCAAAGCCTGGTAGATAGGGACTGTTCCCATCGGAACCGGACAGTTACGGATGATCCATTCGCGGGTTTCATGGATATTGTCTCCCGTCGAAAGATCCATCAAAGTGTCGCCTCCCCATTTGCAGCTCCATACGGCCTTTTCGATCTCTTCGTCTATACCGGACGAGAGGGCGGAGTTGCCGATATTGGTGTTGATCTTTACCAGAAATTTCCGGCCGATAATCATCGGTTCGGCTTCGGGATGGTTAATGTTTGCCGGAATGATGGCACGCCCGGCAGCAATTTCTTTGCGGACAAATTCGGGAGTGATATATGATTTCAATCCTAACGCCTCGATCTGCTGGTTTTCGCGGATGGCGACATATTCCATTTCCGGAGTGATGATGCGCCGTTTCGCATAATACAACTGGGTGATGTTTTTTCCCGCTTTGGCACGATAGGGCAGGTGTTGTTTCGGGAAACGGATGTGATCCAGTGAGGAATCGGCGAGGCGCTGCCGGCCATAATCGGAAGTCAGTTCTTCCAGGCGGATCAAGTCTTTGCGTCCTGCATACCAAGATTCGCGGATACGGGGAATGCCGTTTTGCGTATTGACTGGGAT
>DXRF01000159.1:4120-7183 GCA_019411205.1 Parabacteroides sp.
TCTCCGTTCTCATCGCGTGTGACGGTATCCAGTATTTTGATCTTTCGCATACCCACGTTTATCTTATGTATCTTGCCGGGTATGTAGATCTTTTCCGATGAAGGATACGTGATGCGTATTCTGTTTTTATTTGCCATAGCTGTATTATTTTATTCTTTTTATATTTCAGAATCGTCCCTGCAAAGGTCCGGTTTATGTTTGTTGATCTCCCGGATGAAACGGCGTGTCTCTTCGACCGGATCTTCAGCATTGATGATCGCTCCGGAAACGGCGATGCCTTCTATTCCTGTTTCCATCAACGGGGCAATGTCTTCAAACTCGATCCCTCCAATGGCAAAGATAGGAATTTCAAGGCCAGCTTCTCTGCATTGTTTCATGATTTTTCGATACCCTTCCAATCCTAGTACCGGACTCAGGTTCTTTTTGGTCTCGGTGTATCGATAGGGACCTAGGCCGATGTAGGAAGCTCCTTCCCGGTCTGCTCTCAAGATATCTTCGAACGTGTTGGCTGTTGCCCCCACAAGGAAAAGATCCTCTTCTCCTTTTTCGATGATACGCTGCCAAGCTTCGGAGACCGGCATGTCGTTTTTACCTAAATGGACACAGTGGATACCGGCTTTGAAAGCCATTTCCAGATTGTCGTTCAGGCAACAGATGCAATCCGTGTCGCAGTCGAACAGGGTGAAATGGGCGATTGCTTTGGCCACATCCAGGTTCAAATTCTCTTTCATGCGGAGCTGTACCCAGGTACAACCGCCTTTGGTCACCATCTTGACCTCATCCAGCTCTGTGTATTTGTCCGTACGGTGTGTGATGAACATCAACCGGTCAGCACCGGTAAAACAGGCATACCTTCCTCTGCCTGCACTTGTATATAAAAAATCGTCTAATTCCATGCTTGTAGCTTTTTATATTGTGTGATAATAAAATCCTCTTTATCCGCCGAAGGGTGGTTTCCCCAAAGAGCTCCCAACACGGCAGCTCCCCCGAAGCGGAAAGGACGTAGAAGTGGAAGGGTCGTCAGGTCTATGCCTCCTAAGGCAATGACTTTGTCATTGATGATTCCGGCATCGGATGCCTGTCGGAGTGTTTCCGGTTCGAAACCGTTTCCATAGCCTTCTTTGGATATACTTTGAAAAATCGGGCTAAGAAACAGGTAATCGAGTTTTCCGAACTGTATGAGTTCCCCGATCGAATGGCATGAACGGCTGATTGTGCCAGTAAAACCGTCCGGTGGCTGGTTGTTGCGTCTGTTCAGATGAACGCCGCCCAGGCCATATTCTACCGCCAGGCTGAAACAGTCATGAAGCACGACTTTCGGATAGTAAGTATCCGGAATCCGATCCAGCAACTTGCGCAATTCATTTGCTTCGCTATCCGGTTTACGCAGGTGAAGATGTTGCATTCCTTCATTAAACAGATGTGAAAGGATGGAATCCTCTCCTTTGAAAAAGTAGGGCAAAGTAATGACGATCAGTTTTTTCATGCTTCTATTTTTATGAGGGGTACCGGATCGAAGAAATGGTCGAGCGGCCCGTGTCCATGCCCAGTCTTTACACCGGCTCCGGCACGAAGGGCGGCCGTTATATAATCTTTTGCCGCACGTACGGCATCCGGCAACTTTTTTCCTAAGGCCATATAGGCGGCGATGGCAGATGAAAGCGTGCAACCTGTACCATGTGTATTTTGAGTCTGAATGGTCGGTACTGCCAGTCGGAGCGGAGCTTCATCGCGTGTAAACAAGATATCGGCCATTTCTTTACCTTCCAAGTGGCCACCTTTCATCAATACGGCACGGCATCCCAGAGCCAGCAACTTTTGTGCGGCCATTTCCATTTCTTCCTCGTTGCGTATCGGTATGCCGGATAGAAAAGCAGCTTCGTCGATATTCGGAGTAATCAGTGTGACGCGGTGGAAAAGTTCTTTCACGATGACTTCGATGGTTGCATCTTCTATCAACTTGCTGCCGCTTGTCGAAATCATAACCGGGTCGAGAATGATTTTCGACGGACAAAAACGATCGATCGAACTGACAACGATCTGGGCTGCTTCTCGGTTATGCAGCATCCCGATCTTAACGGCATCGACTGTCAGGTCCTCGAATACAGCATGAATTTGCCCTTCGACAATTTCCGGAGAAACAGCTTGAATGCCTTTTACTCCCTGTGTGTTCTGGGCCGTGATCGATGTGATGGCAGAGGCTCCGAAGACTCCTAAAGCCGAAAATGTTTTCAGATCCGCTTGTATCCCGGCACCACCACCACTGTCTGAACCGGCAATAGTGAGCGCCACCGGATAGCGAAACGTCGTGTTTATTTTCATTTCTACATATAAAAGGAGGGAAAAAGCCTAATCTGTTCTTTCCTACGGCGGCATTACCCGCATCAGGTTCATGAGGGTATAATCTCAGCCCGTTAACAGTATGGCACCCCTTTCGAGGGACAAAGGTAGGAAGATTTTTTGTAATTGGAATATAATGTGCGTGTTTTGGAACACTCTGTAAAAAGAATCTGTTATACTTTTGCAGCGGTTTATTTAGGGATAAAGTAAAAATAAAAGGATAAGAAGTTGTGATAGGGAAGAAGATTGTTTTTTTGCTGGCATCCTTGTTAACGGTATGGATAGCAAACGGACAGAATACGATTATAAAGGGAATCGTAACCGATTCGATTACAGGGGAGGGATTACCCTATGTTTCTCTTATATTTAAAGGAACGACAATAGGAACAGCGACTGACGGGGAGGGTAACTTTTCATTCTCCGCATCGACCGGTAGTAAGAATCTGGAGGTATCTTACTTAGGATATGATACGAAAGAAGTGAAGGTTATTCCGGGTAAAACAAATAATCTAAAAATAAAATTGGCTCCGAACGGGATCACGTTGAATGAGGTCGTCGTAAAGCCCAAGAAGGAGAAATACAGCAAGAAAGAGAATCCGGCCGTTAAGTTCGTAAAGCAGGTCATTGCCTCACGGGAAAGCAATGATCCGCGTAACCATGATTATTTCCAATACGATCAATATGAGAAAATGGTCTTTGCGATGAATGATTATCATCCCAAAC
>DXRF01000016.1 GCA_019411205.1 Parabacteroides sp.
TTACGAGATTATGTGCTTGTCTTTGCTAAAAAAAGAGAGGGCTTTTGTGGAATGAGGAACCGTATTTTGTCGATTTACTACCTGTCATATTCGTTTTTACATTTGTTTATTCGATTATTTTATATGCTTTTTCAAAAGCAAAAGAAGATAACTTACTGATTTACAACTATACAATAAAAACACCATGTTTTAGAAGTGATAGAGAAGTGATAGAAGAGTGATAGAGAAAACGTTCTCTATCACCACCTATTAACGATTGAATATCAATAGCTACAACCTCCTAAGTGACTCCTTTCGTCGAATATGTAAACAATTTCGATTCTTCGTTAACAACCATCGTTTGGCCAATTTGTTCGAAGCGAACTGCCTCAACGGGAAATTGATCAGATGTAGTATGGACCTGCTTCGCGGGAAAAACCCGAATCCATTTACTAACTATGTGAAGAAAGACTGCTATATTTGCCTCACGACGCTTGTCGCAAGGCAAATCATCGTAAATACCTAAATAAAATGAACACACACAAACTATACTTGCTGCTCGCAGCAACTTGTCTGATTTCCCTGTCACTCACCGCCCAAATCACGGAAAGAGAACGGCCGGCAGAATGGAAACACCTCATTACAGGCGGACGCTACATGGACCGTTTCGAAGCAATGCCCGAAGGTACGCTCTCCGAGGGAACGTGGGGAGCGGACAGTGTACGCCCTCGCTATATCGACAACGGCATCGAACATCCCGATATCTCCTTCTGGGGAGGCAATATCCTGCAAACTCCAGACCGAAAATACCACCTGTTCGTATGCGGATGGCCGGAAAGCGCTCCCAAAGGGCATATGGAATGGCCCAATTCAACCGTTTATCATGCAACCGGCGATCATCTGCATGGGCCTTTCACCATCCAAGACACAATTGGGAAAGGGCATAACCCGGAGGCTTTCGTCCTCAATGACGGCCGGATCGTCGTATATGTCATCGACGGATATTATATAGCCGACCAAGTCAACGGCCCCTGGCAATATGGAAAGTTCACGTTCAATCCCCGCGACCGGAAAATCATCGAAGGATTGAGCAACCTCAGCTTTGCCAAAAGGCAGGATGGTTCTTACCTGATGGTTTGCCGGGGAGGAGGCATCTGGATCAGCAAAGACGGCATTGCCCCTTACGAGCAGATCACAGACAAGCGGGTTTATCCGCCTGTCAAAGGAGAGTTCGAGGACCCGGTCATCTGGCGGGACTCCCTGCAATACCACCTGATTGTGAATGATTGGCTGGGACGTATCGCCTTCTACCAACGTTCCAAAGACGGCATCCATTGGGTGACGGAGCAAGGGGAAGCATATATGCCCGGAATCTCCTTCCACCAGGACGGGCATGTCGAGCATTGGTTCAAATACGAACGCCCTAAAGTCTTCCAAGACAAACAGGGACGTGTAGAGCAGATGAACTTCGCCGTCATCGATACCGTCAAATGGGATGATCATGGTAATGACAACCACAGTTCGAAAAACATCTGTATCCCGATGAACAAAGGGATGCTATTGTCCGTCCTGAACCAAAAACCGATAACGGCCTCCACAGAAACCATCCAGGTCAAAGTTCTGGCAGAAGAAGGTTTCGATCCGATCCGGGAAATCGATGTGCCGTCCCTACGGTTCGGTTCATACAACGAAGTGAACTTCGGACGGGGAAGCCAAGTGGTCCGGACCGAAAGCTCCGGAAAAGACCTGATCCTCACGTTCGACGGACGGGGAAGCGGTATCACACCGGATGAATTCGCCCCCAAAATGATCGGAAAAGACAAGCAAGGAAAAATGCTGTTCGGCTATGCGAGCCTGCCATATGCCGATTATACGCCAGCTCTGCTGTCCAGTTTGTGTCCCGTTTACCGGAAAGACAAAAACGAAGTCAGAGTCGAGATCCAGAACTTCGGGCTTTCGGCCTCCGAAGAGACAACCATCGAGGTCAAACAGAACGGGGAGCTAATGGGCAGCCGGAAAATAAAGGCGCTAAAACCGTATGAGAAAACGGAACTGGCCTTTACTCCCAAGAAAGGAGAATGGACAGATAAGGCCGGTTACCAAGTCGTGTTCCTCCAGGACGGACAAGTTGTAGAGACAAATAATTTCACTATTCAACAATAATCGCTTATAAACATGAAACACACTTTTATTCTCCTACTTGGAGCCATGCTATCCCTACAGGGGCAAGCTCAGGACAAGCAGATGCAATTTCAGAACACGATCAAGATCGAAGCTAGCGACAGCCACGCGGACATCATCGGGAAAGCGGCCCATGTCGTGCCTTCACCCAACCAGTTGGCCGCGTTGCAAAACGAGTTTATCGCCTTCATCCACTTCGGGCCGAACAGCTTCACACGCCTGGAATGGGGCAACGGAAAGGAAGACCCGAAAGTATTCGACTTGAAAGAGCTCGACACGGACCAGTGGTGCGAAGCCATGAAAGCAGCCGGCATGAAAATGGTAATCCTGACAGTCAAACACCATGACGGGTTCGTCTTGTGGCAAAGCCGCTATACGAAACACGGCATCATGTCCACCGGTTTCCGCAACGGCAAAGGCGACATACTGAAAGACCTGTCGGAATCCTGCCGCAAGTATGGGCTGAAGTTAGGCGTCTATCTGTCGCCGGCAGACCTCTACCAGATAGAAAACCCGGAAGGGTTGTACGGCAACCTCAGCCAATACACCAAACGGACTATCCCGCGGGAAGTCCCCGGACGACCTTTTGCCAACAAGACCCGTTTCGAATTCGTAGTGGACGACTACAACGAATACTTCCTGAACCAGCTGTTTGAAATCCTGACCGAATACGGCCCGATACACGAAGTATGGTTCGACGGAGCGCATCCCAAACGCAAAGGAGGCCAGCGCTACAACTACCATGCCTGGAAGAAACTGATCAAGACGCTTGCTCCCAACGCTGTCATATTCGGGCGGGAAGATGTCCGGTGGTGCGGCAACGAAGCTGGTGGCACACGATCGACCGAATGGAACGTGATCCCCTACCAGGCAAACCCGGACACGATGTCGAACTTCGCCGATATGACCGACAAAGACCTCGGAAGCCGTGAGCAGCTCTATAAAGCCAAATACCTGCATTACCAGCAGGCCGAAACCAACACATCCATTCGCGAAGGCTGGTTCTACCGGGACGACACACACCAAAAAGTACGAAGCACCGACGATGTTTTCGATATGTATGAACGTGCTGTAGGAGGCAACTCCACCTTCCTGCTGAACATTCCTCCCAACCGGGACGGGAAATTCTCTCCGACGGATGTAGCCGTATTGAAGGAAACCGGCCAGCGTATCCGGGAAACCTACGAAACCGATCTGTTCCGTCAGGCAGAAGGCCCGAAAGAGGTGCTCGACCAAAATGCTGTCACCTACCTGACGGTCAATAAGGACGGAGCAGGGATCGTCATCTCCACTCCCCAACCTGTCACCCTCAACCGCCTGGTCATCCAGGAGGCGATTGCCACCAACGGCGAACGGGTGGAAAAACACGCCGTAGACGCCTGGATCGACGGAAGATGGAAAGAGATCGCCCATGCCACCAACATCGGCTACAAACGAATCCTGCGCTTCCCTGATGTCACGACAGACAAGATACGGGTCCGCATACTCGAATCCCGCCTGACACCTGCGATCTGCACCATCTCCGCCCACCACTACAAAGCCCGTCCGCCCCGGTTGAGCGCACAGAGAAACATGGACGGACTGGTTACCATCGAACCGATGCCACAGGAATTCGGCTGGAAAGCGCATGGCGAAAACATTGCAGAGAACCTGAACGCAGGTTTCAAGATATACTATACAACAGATGGAACGGAACCATCGGCCAGCTCCACCGAATACACGACTCCTTTCCTAATGGGCAACAACGAACTGAAAGCGGTAGCCATCCTGAACGGAGAAAAGGGGGCTATCCTGCAGGAGCGGTTCGGACTGCTCAAGAAGGGATGGAAAGTAACCGCCCAAACAGCGCAGTCACTCGCAATCGACCTTGGCAGCGAACAGACGCTAAGCGGCTTTGCCTACACACCCCAAAAACAGGGTGGCAAAGGGACAGTCGCAGGTGCTATCCAAATCAGCCACGACGGGAAAAAGTGGAAAGAGGTGGAAAGCTTCGAATTCGGGAATCTTATCAACGACCCATCCAAGCGTTACCATCATTTCAAACAACCGGTCAAAGCCCGCTACATCCAAGTGACAGCCACCGAAATCGCTGCCCGTACGAAAACAACCGGGCTCGCGGAAATAGATGTATTCTAACATAGAGCGGCGGTGTGTCAAAACAGCCCTGTTCTCGCGTTTGACGCGGGAACAAGTACATTTTGACACACCGCCCTTTTTTCTCCGATGAAGAGTCTTTTTCATTCTCTGCCCTTATTTAGAGCATAAGATGTCTTCTATTTTCAACTCCTGCAATGGATTGAACGATTCGGACACCATATATTCCAAAAGGCTCTGCCGGAACTGGGCTGCCGCCGGGCGTTTATCCAAATCGTTTTGCAGATCAGCACCACAAACCAACAATTTGCCTTTTCCGACACGGGCTTCGTAAAGCATTCCGAGTTTGCGGTTCGTAAACCAGTCGTCGACGATATGGACGATCGGGCGAAAATCCTCCGGATAGTCATCCAAGATCATGGCATCGCAACGGTTCATCAGATCCCACCATTGGTAGTCGCTCACTCCTTCATTCGGAAAAGCAGCCAATGCTGGATGTTTTGCATCGCAGCAGACACCAAGCGTATGCGGAGCCTGTCCACGCGTCCAGGCCGTATTCCAAAAGATACTGGAGAAGCCAACAACGATGTCGCCTCCCTTTTCAGGTGGGACAGTCCCATAGGTCAGCAGTAGGACGGATTCGCCCTTATTCAGTTTATCCTGCGCCACCCGATCCAAACGTGTCGTGATATACGGAAGATTATCTACCGCCTTTTTCACAGCCGGATATACCCAGATATTCCACTGATTCCGTATATCCGTATCCCCGACTTGGACAGAGACGAGAAGTTGGGAAGGTTCTTTGATCTCAGAAAAGTCGCAGCCAATCGTCCCGACCGGAATACAATTGCCGAAGGGTATCTCACGCGTGAAAGAGCCTTCCTTCAATATCTGTTTATCCGCAGTCGAAACAGTCCAGCGGATCGTTGTTTCAGGAAGCGGTTTCTCGCCGAAGTGAGCTATTTCCAACGGTACTTCCAGTTTCTCATTATTCAACCAAACCATTTTCGGAAAGCGGGCCAGCGGAACCGTGCTGTTACAGAACGTGCGGTATTCTTCACCCGTCACATATCCTTTATCGTCCCAAAAAGGGTCGAGCACACCTACCAACGCCGTCCCCTGTCCGGGGAAATCGTGCAGGTCAAGAAGTTGAAAACCAGCGAAACCCGGTGTACGGAGAGCCGCTTCGATATCCGCCTTATAGCAGAGGGTCTGCAGACGACCGGAAGCATAGAGGAATTTTTCTCCCATATCTTCCATGCCTTTCTCGGCTAAAGTCTCCTTGAATATTTCCAAGTTCTTGGCCTTCAGTACACCTGTATATTTCTCTATTTCCTTGAAGTTGGGATAGACGCACCACTGCCCGATTTCGTGGCTGACAGTCGGCATATCAGTTCGGATCTTGTCTACAAAATCATAATCCGTCCGGGGAGCTTCCCGGTTGATAATACTGTTGATACCGGCACCCCAAGCCTGTATACGCGGATCAGGGGTGTTCCAATAATCGGCATTTTCTACATACGGCCATCCGGCAGCACTGGAATAGACACGGCGAGGATCTTTCTTCTTCCAGTCATCAACCAGGCTGGAAAGATAGCGTACCTGCTCTGCTCCACCAGGTTCATTGCCATAGACCATCATGCAGAAAGAAGGATGGTTGCCGTATTCTTCAAGGATGCGGTCGCTCTCTTCCTTCAACCACTGATCCTGCGGTTTGCCACTACCGACTTCCGCCCATCCGCCGCATTCTACTTGCAGGTAAATTCCCATACTATCGGCCACATGAAAAGCGGCTTCCGGAGGACACCAGGAATGGAAACGGACATGATTCAAGCCGTATTCCTTACAAGTACGGTAGATCTTAGCCCAATACTCATTTTGCATAGCGGGATATCCTGTCAGCGGAAATATACAACATTCGAGCGTACCACGTAAGAAAACGGGCTGTCCGTTGACCTCGAAACGCGTACCGTTTGCCTTGAACTCACGGAAACCGAAATCGTAAGTCTTTCTGTCAACTCCATCCGGCGACTGCAGCAAGACATTCATCCTGTAGACATTTGGGGTATGCTCAGACCAGGTTTTTAAGTCTTGTCCCATATCCATAGTCGCTTCGATATAATTATCCGAATCCTTTGCATCGACTTCCACTTGGACAAATTCACCGACCGGATCTCCTGAAGCAGTTTCCGCCTGCAAGGAAAGAGTCGAATTATCTTTTCCGGCATTTCCTGCCAGCCGTATTTTTAATTTAGCCTGCTTTCTCTCTATATCCGGATAGATTTGGACGGATTCGATATACCGGGAAGGTTTTGCCGACAGCTTGATGTCCCCGATAATGCCGTTCCAGTTACTTTGCGTATGGTCGGAGACACTATGTGCATTTATTCCGACATCTACATAAAGGCGGTTATCCACGCGTAATGTAATTGTATGCTCTCCGGCTTGCAGGCCATCCAGGACAAAACGGTTAGGGGTCTGAAGGGAGTTCCGCTCACCGACTTTCTTACCGTCCACATAGAGTGTCGTCGCCCAATGTGTCCGCTCCAAATAGAGGATAACCGGTCGGTTCTCCCAACCGGAGGGGATATTCACCTTCTTCCGATACCAGGCTACACCTACATAATGCTTGTCCGGATTTAACCAGAAAGGTACTTTGATATTACCCGGTTGCCGATATTTGGCATATTCGGGAGCATTATACCAGGAACTATCAACCACCTGTCCGGTCCACCGGGTATCCAAGCTGACATCTTCGCCTTTCTCTTGTTCTTGTAATGAACCCGGCAGACGGACAACGTCTCCCAAGTCTTTATTCTGCCACTCCTGCCCTATTCCGGCATCTGCCGGATCCAAAGCAAATTGCCACTCACCAGCCAAAGACAGTTCGGAAGAAGTCTCTTTACAGGAAAGAAAGAATACCAGGCTTATCAAAGCCCCAAATAAAAAGAAGTTCACCTGCTTCATAATCCTATCAATTTAAGTAATCCATATATCCGTACATCGGCTTGTTACCTTATATAAGGTTTCCGACCATTTGCAAATGTATCTGTACTCCCTGGTGGTTATTATCCATTCCGGCGGCGATATGGAAATAACGCTCTGCCTTGTCGAGGTTACCGAGTCCGAGATGCCCCAATCCCATCAGGTAGTTGCAATGGATGCGGTTCTTCTTGTCCATGTCGTCTTCCCAAATCTGAAGATCGGGAAGTGAAACGGCGAAATAGTCCATCTTGAAGGTGTCGAACAAATGCTTCTCACCAAAGTCGATCAGCCGGTTAAAACGCCCGCGGGCTTCATCTTCACGTCCTAACTTACGGAGAGCAAGGCCTTGATAGAAGATTTTATCCGGTTTCTGGTCATTGTAGTACATGGCGGCTGCCGGTTGACTGTTCCCGGTGCTGGCGGCCAGAAACAGTTCACGTGCTTCAGCTTCACGCCCCAATGCTTGTAAAGCACAGGCTTTGTAGTAATTGAAATCGTTCTCCTGGGCACCATAGAGTTTCCCCTCGCCTAAGTTATGGGGATAGATGAAGCATTCTTCGATCAAGTCCAATGCTTTTTCATTCTCCCCGGCTTTCAGGTAGGCTTTTACCAACTCGACACGTGCTAACTGATACTGTGTTGGGACTTTTCCCTCGCCTCCTTCCCAGGGATGGAAACGACGGGCATCGATCATGCGGATCGCTTCTTCGTAGCGTCCTGCCTGGTTCAATAAGGTGACATATTCCAGATAAAGGTCATCACGGGAGAAAGCCACCTCCTTCAGTTTGCCCAATAAGTCCAGGCGATCGGCATGGGGACGGTTCAGGCGCTTATACAGTTGGTCGAGTTCCATCAGGATGCGGGCATCCCGTATATCCAGCCTAAACGCTTTTTCGAGCAGAGCCACTGCTTCCTGCTGTTTATTCTGTTTGTTGAAATAGGCCAATGACAAATTACGGAGAACTGTCGGAAACGTATCGTCCTGTTCGACCGACTTTTCCCATTCGGCTATCGCTTCAGGATACTGCCGCTTGTCGTACCACAGGTTACCTAAATAATAATGAGCTTTGGGTGCGATATCCGCAAACCGGATTACCGCCTGTAAAGCTGTGATCGCTTCGGGGGCATTCGGGAAACAACAGTCAGCCGGTTGGTGCTCGGCAACACAGACAGCCATTTCAGCCTCTTTCAGACGGCCTAAGGATAACAGGAACCAGCTTTTATAATAATGCAACAATGTGCGTTCCGAAACAACCACTTCGAAAGCGGCTTCAACCACTTTCAAGGCTTCTTCAAAGCAGCCGGCAGAAGCATAATCGAGCGATAATTCCTCGTAGTTATGCCCTTCCGAACGCATCCGTACAAGCAGGTCATCCAGGACAGCCTTCTCGCCCGTCAACAAATATTCTTCAAAGCTACAACCGAAGTTGAAACGGTCGATCGCAAGGGATTCCCGGATCAGAGCCAATGCCTCGTCCACACGTCCGAGATGACGGAGAACGACAGCTTTCAGATGACGGCCGCGCAAGTTATGCCAGTTGCGGAGCAGGGATTTATCTATTTCATACAAAGCATCTTCCCAATTACCTTTCGAGGCTGACAACTGGGCCAGCGAATAATATCCGGCATCCTGCCAGGCTGCATTCCAACAGGCTTTATAGAAATAGTCGTAGGCCTCATCCGTCTTACCCTGATATTTCAGCGACAACCCGAGATTATACAAGGGCTCGCCGTCATACGGGTTCGGATTCTTTTCCGTCAGTGTCTTGACAGCACGACGCAAATAAGATTCGGCTTTTGCAAACTGCCCCTTGCGGATCAGCCACAATCCCATTGCGTTATTGTTGCGGACATCATCCGGATCACGGTTGAGTGCCTCTTCATAATAGTCGGTTGCGGCATAGGTTGCATGACGATATTGTTCAAGATGCAAGCCGGTCAGGTAAAGCTGTTCCGTCGTTTGGATATCCTTCGGATCGAGCGCGGCTTTTGCCGGTTCGGGTACTTCCTTTATCTCATCGGGTTCAGGTTCCCAGGACAGAAGGAGCTTCCCTTTCGAATTGCAGATAGAGACACGGATACCGGTCAGAGCATCGACCGGGACCCACTCTTCGAAGATTGTTTCAGGTGAGATATCCCGAATGAGATCCAGGACTTGTTCCTCTCCTTTCACCACCACGATATGCAAATCCTTCTGTGCCGAAGTAGCAAAGATTTTCAAGCGGGAAGCATTGCCTTCCGGTTCAATGTTCATCAACAGGTCGGAAGAAGCGTTCTTTACCACTCCCAATTCCCGGTATGGCATAAAATACTGGGTAAAAGTCTTTTCTTCATATGGTTGCAACCAAGTGAAATCCGGTTGGTTATCGGTGTAGACTCCCGTCATCAGCTCGATATAAGGGCCGTCCGCATCGGTCAGGTTGCGATCCCAGGCCTGTCCGAAATCGCCGTTTCCCCAAGTCCATTGCTTTTTGCCCGGAGAGACATGGTGGTCGGCTACGTGCAAGACACCGGCACGGGTATCGTTTTCATAGCCGCCGACAAAATCATATTTGGAACGGATCGCCATATAGGATGTCGGCACGGGGATATTCTTATAGCGGGAGATATCGACACCTGCCGAATAGTCCATCTTATAATAGGTTCCGGTAGCGATCGGGTAACGCGAAACATCCCGCTTTCCATGGTCGAACACGGCGTTCACATCACCGGGGAAGACCGACTGATACTGCTCGTTCACGGCAACCGCCGGATTCGCCCACCAAAGAAAAGTCTGCGGAACAGGAGTCGGATTGTACACCTTGCCCTGTATTTCCAGAACAGCACGTCCCGGACGTAACGTGAACCCGGCCATTCCTTTCTGGTGGAACATACGTTCCCTTTCGCTGACCCAAACAACCACACTGCCGTCCGTCTTTTTCTCGATCGAATAATCTACCGGAAGGAACGTGCTCGGACGGTGATGCTGCGGCCAGTTGAACTCGATACCGCCGGAGATCCAAGGACCTGTCAGTCCGACCAGAGCCGGTTTGATCACATGGTTGTAGTAGATGAAATGGCGCTGCTTGATCTTGTCGTACGCCATCTGTACCCGTCCGCCCAATTCCGGCAGGATCATCACCTTTATATATTCATTTTCCAGATACACGGCATGATAGGACTTATCCTCACAGGTATCTTCGATCTTCTCAATTACAGGATACGGATATACAACCCCGCTGCTTCCCTGGTACACGCGTTTTTCCAGAAACATCGGATTCTTTTCCGGTTTACCAATGCCATAGGTAGGGAGAAGTACGTCTTCCTCCCAAACTTTTACATTCTCTGCCATATTCTCAATTTATTTCGTTAATTCTTTTTCCAGTTCTTCCAGTGTCTTACCTTTGGTTTCAGGGAGTTTAGCCCGTATAAAGAGGAAACCGGCCAGGCAGATCCCGCCATACAACCAGAACGTTCCCGAAGCACCGACCGCTTCATTCAGGATCGGGAAGGTATAAGTGAGCAGGAAACAAGCCACCCAAAGGAAGAAGGTGGAAAGCGCCATTGCCATTCCGCGTATACGGACGGGGAAAATCTCGGAGAGTACCACCCAGACCACCGGCGCCAGAGACATCGCATAACAGGCAATCGCCACAACGACCAAGAGCAACATCGGCCAGCCGCTTACCCCTAAGAAATAGCAGGTCCCTAAAATAAAGTAGATCACCGCCAGCCCGGCCGAACCGACAAACATCAGCGTACGCCGTCCCCATTTGTCCACCGTATAGATGGCGACAAACGTAAAGATCACGTTCGTCACACCCGTCACCACAATATTCATCAGGACATCGGACACGGCATAGCCGGCAGCCGAAAAGATTTCCTGCGCATAATTGAAGATCACATTAATCCCGCACCACTGCTGAAAAACAGCCAGTACGATCCCGATCACCAATACATTCCTCACGCCAGGCTGCAGCAGAGCGCCCCAATTGGCCTTTTCTTTCTTGTCTTCGTTCAACTGTTTCAATTCGGAGAGCGTCTGTCCGGCATACTCCGCACCACCAACACGCACCAGAATCTTACCAGCCTCGTCAGACCGTCCGGCCGTAGCCAGCCAACGAGGACTTTCGGGGATCACAAAGGAGAGGACAAAAAACAATCCTGCCGGAACCAGCTCGGCCCAAAACATCCAACGCCAAGCCCATTCGATACTTTCCGCACTCAACGTCTCGCTACCGGCCGTAAAATATTCGCCGATCTGCCAATTCGCCAACTGAGCCATCAAAATGCCTAACACAATCGTCAGTTGGTTGAGCGAAACAAACTTACCACGGACAGATGCAGGAGAAACTTCTGCTATATAAACCGGAGAGACATTCGATGCAATGCCGATACCGAATCCTCCGACAATGCGGTAGACGACAAACCAGAAAAAACTATCTACCGCCCCGGTACCGATGGCCGAAGCGACAAAAAGGAAAGAGGCTGCGATCAGCATTTTCTTACGTCCGTAGCGATCGCTCCAAGCACCCGAAAGCAAAGCTCCCACCAAGCACCCGATCAATGCGCTGCTCATTGCCCAGCCGCGGAGAGCCGCCGAACCTTCCAGGTTGAAAAAGGGTTCATAAAATATCTTGGCTCCACCGATCACCACCCAGTCGTAACCGAACAGTAATCCGCCCATTGCCGAAACCAGGCAAATCAGTAGTAAATAGGTTGTCGTTTGTTTCATGATAATTAGTAATTAAGTTATCTGCGGTACAATGAATGATTAAGATATGGATACAAAGTAAATGCCTTTTGCAAGAAGAATAAATAGATAAAAAGTCTATAGAGATGGACAATCTTCCGATTTTAATCGTAAGTTTGCATCATTCCTAAATCAATATATTATGATCAAAAGAAAAGACGGTTTTAGCGGGGAACGGGCACTTGTCCTTCCACAGCCCATCATCCACGAGATGGAGGAAGATCCTATTTCCTCCATTTTACATATTACCGATATCGGATATTACCCGAAAGCATGGCATCATTTCCGGGAACGACGGGAGCCGATCACGCAATTCGTCTTTATCTATTGTATAGAGGGATCGGGCTGGTACCGGACGGAAGGCGAGGAATTCCAGGTGACCGCCAACCAATATTTCATCCTGCCGGCAGGGAAACCGCACGCTTACGGAGCCAACGAGGAGGAGCCGTGGACGATCTACTGGATTCATTTTAAAGGAAAGCTGGCTCCCCATTTCGCCAAGCAGTGCACACGCCCGATAGAAATCAAACCAGGGATGCACTCCCGGATCAGCAACCGGATCGACATTCGAAGAGATACTCCGGACGCTGGAAATGGGCTACAGCCATGAAAACCTGCTCTACGCCTGCTCCATCTTCTACCACTACCTCGGGACATTGCGCTATTTGCAACAGTATCGGGATGCTGCCCGCCACGAAACGGAAAAGAACGATATCGTGACGGCTGCCATCCATTTCATGAAGGAGAACATCGAGAAAAAGCTGACGTTGCAGGAAATCGCCGCCCATACGGGTTATTCTCCCTCCCATTTCTCCGTCTTGTTCAGCCAGCGGACAGGTTATGCACCGCTGACTTACTTCAACCAACTAAAAATACAGCAGGCCTGCCAGCTTCTTGACTTTACGGATATGAAGGTGAACCAGGTCTGCTATAAGATCGGCATCGAAGATACCTACTATTTCTCCCGCCTCTTCAGCAAGATCATGGGAATGCCGCCACGGGAGTACAAGAAGATGAAGAAAGGATGATTACCAATAATACTCATCCATAATCTCCTTCATCCGAGGAGTTGCCGTATCGGTATCGCCTACCTCGCGACGGAGTTTCAAGAGCTCACGTTTCATCTTCTCGATTTCACCGGTATAGACAGGGGAACCGTAGACATTATGGTTTTCGTACGGATCGGCAAGCAAGTCATAAAATTCCCAAGACGGGGTGACCGACGTCTTATCCGATCCCGTTGCATTCAGCGGATCGCCGTAGAGGAACATCAGTTTATAGCGATGGTTCCGGATGCCCATGTGTGCCGGGCGAATCCCGTGATGCGTCCAGTAGCGGTAGTACATGGACTGCCGCCAGTTTCGCGGAGTCTCTCCCTTCAGGTTGTCGCGAAAGCTGCGGCCTTCACTGCACGACGGTGCATCCACTCCGGCATAGTCGGCCAGCGTGGCGGCAAAATCAATGTTGAGGATGATGTCGGAATTGCGCGTCCCGGCAGGGATCTCCTTCGGGTAGCGGATAACGAACGGCATGTGCAACGGCTCCTCGAACATCATGCGCTTATCGAAAAAGCCGTGCTCGCCAAGAAAATAGCCCTGATCGGAGACATAGACCACGATCGTATTCTTCGACAGCCCTTCCTCATCGAGAAAACGGAGCAGGCGACCGATGTTGTCATCGATAGCCGCTCCACAACGCAGGTAGTCGCGAATCAACTTCTGATAGATTTTCCGGCGTGCATCTTCCTTGTTCATCCCCTCTATGGAGAAAGGCAGTTCCGGATACTTACACCACCACGAATCCGGATCTTTCGACGCGATACCCCAACGGCGTGCCATGTCCTCCAATGGCTGTCCGGGGAAGGTACGCCCGGATTCTTCCGGTCCGAACTCCATCATGTTTGCCGGTTCGGGGAAGGTAACCCCGTCATAGAGATGTTTCAGCCGTTCGGGAAAATCCCACGGTTCGTGCGTCGCCTTGAAATGGCAACACATCATGAAGGGGCGGTCCTTATCGCGCGAACGGATCCACCGGATCGTCTTATCGGTCACCAGATCAGTCGAGAAGCCCTTCTCCACCTTGCCGCTTTTCCCTTTATTATCGTCTATCCAGCCCTCCGCAGTCTTGAAAAGCGGGTCCCAATATTCTCCCTGGTCATGGAAGACCGAAAAGGTGTCGAAGCCCGACGGCTGCGTCTTAAGATGCCACTTGCCGAAAAGGGCAGTCTGGTACCCTCCCTCCTGCATGCGTTTCGCAATATTGTCCAAAGCCGGATCGAGCCCGTCTTCAAGCGTATAGACCCCGTTATGATGGCTATAAGCGCCTGTCATGATCGCAGCGCGGCTGGGCACGGAGATCGAGTTTGTGCAAAAGCAATTATCAAGCACGCAGCCCTCGGCTGCCAGACGACGGATATTCTCATTCTTCACATACTCGCTCAGGATTCCTCCGTATATGCCCCATGCCTGCGAAGTATGATCATCGGAAAGTATAAAGAGGATGTTCGGGCGTTCGCCAGCCGCCTCCGCTTTGCCGACAGCCTGCACCGGGGAGACTGTTGCCAAAAGGCCGGCTCCGATGATAAATTGATTCAACGTTTTCATGGCATATCTTTTGTTTTTCTTCTTTGCAAAAGTAACGAATTTAAATCATGTGCCAATAGCAGGGATATACCTATTTACTAATGGGAGAATATTCGGAAGGGGTAAGAATATATTCCGATAACAAATAAAAATCAATACAAAACGAATCCTTTAAGAAATAAAGCCTACCTTTAGCAACAGGTTAATCAGAAAAAAGATAAGGAGGCGGAGACGATGAAGAACGGCCGGATGAATTGTAAAAAAAGACGCGGATTACGCGAGAGTGTCTCCTCCGCGTAATCCGCGTCTCCTTTTCATATCCGCGTCTTATTTCACCAATTTCAGTTCCTCGATCAACCGCGGGCATTTCCCCCACTTGTCGATCATGTACAGCACATAGCGTATATCCACACTGATCGTGCGCTGCAAGTCCGGTTCGAAGGCGATGTCACCACTCATCGCTTCCCAGTTTCCATCGAAAGCGAGGCCGATCAGACGGGCATTCTTGTCGAACACCGGGCTGCCGGAGTTACCACCTGTGATGTCGTTGTTAGAAAGGAAGCAAAGCTGCAATTCACCGTCTTTGTTGGCATACTGGCCGAAGTCCTTGCTGCGGATCAGGTCGAGAATTTCAGGCTGTACCCAGAACTCGTCGCTTTCAGGATTTTCTTTTTCGAAGATACCTTTCTGGGTCGTATAATAATCATACCAGGCAGCATCGTACGGACGGTAGCCGCCGATGGAACCGTAGCTCACACGCATCGTAAAGTTGGCGTCCGAAGAAAGTGCCTTGTCCGGGTACATCTCTTTCAGGCCGGCGAAATACAGGCGTTCTCCCTTGGCGATATCGTAGTAAGAATCACCCGTGAGCTGTTGCAATTCGAAAAGGGAGATCAGGACAGACAGACTCAGTTCGGCTGCGGGGTCCTTCTTCAGTTTCGCATATTTTTTCTGGTCCTTCAACATGGAAGCAATATTGTCGTAAGACAGGATAGATGTCTTCTTGAATACATCAGCGGCATACTTTTCATAATCGCCCTTATATTTCTTGTCTACCTTTTTATAGATATCCGGAAGATTCTCTGCCGGAACTCGTTCCTTTACGACCTTCATCATAGCCGCCAGCACCTTCTGGTCGAGGCTTGCATCATAATCTTTGAAGAAAGACTTGATATTGTCTTCGAGAAAGATATCGATTTCTTCAGGGGTAGAGCCTTTCACATCCACGCTCTGAATCATGCGGGCCAGCTTCACGATCTCGGCACCGCTCAGGAACGCTTCGCCCAGATAGGTGGAGATTTTCTTATATTCACTGGAAGAAGTATATCCTTTTTCCAACAGGTTCAAGACATCGCCATAGACTTCCTTGCGCTTCGGGTCTTGTGCCACCCAAGTGGCAAAAGCAGCTTCCTCTTCGCGTTTGCGCTCGATCACATTCAGGTTATCAAGCCCCTTGTTCATACCGATTGAGTTTTTCCAGTAGTTGGAGCTGCCGGCATACTTAGAGGCATATTTGATACGTACCTCGTCGCTCTTCAACATCGCGTCTTTCCAGATCGCCTGCTTGATACCACGCACTTCGATACGCGGTTTGTTGCTATCTTCGATACGCTGCTGAACACCCCATGAACAGAGGTAACGGTCTGTGCTGCCGGGGAAACCGATCGTCATCGCATAATCCTTGTCCTGGTAACCTTGCAACGACACTTCGGCCACGTATTTAGGCTGGTATGGCTTGTTATCCTTGCTGTAGGCCGCCGGCTTGTTGTCGGCTCCAGCATATACGCGGAACACGGAGAAATCACCCGTATGGCGCGGCCACATCCAGTTGTCCGTATCGCCGCCGAACTTTCCGACCGAACTGGGCGGTGCGAACACCATGCGGACATCATTGAAGACATCGTAGACGATCAGGAAATACTTGTTATTATTGTAGAAAGGCACGACATCGGCAGCCTGGAACTCCGTGTTTCCTACAGAATCGGCCATCGCCTGCCCGATCGAATCGGCTGCGGCCAGACGCAGGTGCTCTTCCTTGATCGAAGCAATCTGTGAATTAATGCGGTCGCTCACATCCACCGTCTCACGCAGGTAGCGGACCGTCAAGCCCGGAACCGGCAATTCTTCTTCCTTACTCTGGGAAACAAAACCGTCTTTCAGGTAATCGTGTTCCACACTGCTTAACTGCTGGATCGAACCGAAACCACAATGGTGGTTGGTGAAGATCAGCCCTTCGTTAGAAACGGTGATACCGCTACATCCTCCTCCGAAGATCACCACGGCATTGGCTACACACGGGTCTGTTTCACTGTACAACTGTTCGTAAGACGGAGTAAATCCCAACTCCTTCATCCTCGCCAGGTTTTGTTTATTCAACTCTTTCAGCACCCACATGCCTTCATCAGCAAACACTTGGCCTGAAGCAACGAGAAGCAGTAATACTGCCCACAACTTCTTCATAAAATTCATTCTTTGTTCGTTATTCAATAATTAATTTGATTTTCTTTTGTTCTACACGCGCGGCAAGCCATTTCTTGATCTTTTCCTGTTCCGCCTCGTGTACTTTTTCTTTGCTTTTCAGGTAGACTAACAGGACGGTATCGGGTTTAATGCTATCCATATCCAGCAGATAGGTATGCGCACAAGAAACTTCCTTGATATAAGGGAAAAGAACTTTCATTTCCGGCATCAGCTCGGATGTAAGATGATTATAACTGTGATATTTGTCCAGATCGCGTTTCAGCGAATCGATCTGGACGGACTGTGCCCGGAGAACCTCTTCGCTATTCTTATACAAATCCTGCATCAGCAGGCTTTTCAACTCGTTAATATCGGTGGCTTCCTGCCCGAACCCCTGCTGCACGACAAGGCCCACGTTTTTCAGACCGTATTTCGGCATCTTGGCACGGGCGTTCGCAATCATCGTTTCCGGCACGGTCTCACCGATCAGGACTACTTTCACCTCTTTCTTGTCGCTGGTGTCGGTCACCGTCTTGCTCAATATCTGCGTATTCGGAAAACTCAGCTCATCCGCGACGAACGTCCGTACCCGGTCGTTGAAATAACTGGCCCGGATCAGGTTGTAGCTCAGGAAAAGACTCGGGACGATGGTAAAGAAGACGATCACCCCGACATATCTCGTCACAATTTTCTCGCGCTGCTTGTTTAAAAAGACCTTCTTCGGATATTTCAACAGACGGACCACCACGTAGGTAGCCAGACTGATAAACACCGTATTGATAAAATAGAGATAGAAAGCACCGAAGAAATAATACAGGTTACCGCTCGCCAATCCGAATCCGGCTGTACAAAGCGGCGGCATCAAGGCCGTAGCGATCGCCACACCGGGAATCACATTCCCTTTGCTCTTGGTCGAACTGGCCACGATCCCCGCCAGACCACCGAAGAAAGCGATGAGCACGTCGTAGACGGTAGGCTGCGTACGGGCCAACAACTCGCTCTGCGCCTCGCTGATCGGAGAGATCAGGAAAAACAGCGTCGAAGTGATGACACTAAATACCGTTGCCGTAGCAAAATTGCGGAAGGAACGTTTGATCAGATCGAAATCAGAGATTCCCAGTCCCAGACCAAACCCCATGATAGGACCCATCAGCGGAGAGATCAACATCGCACCGATAATCACCGCCGTCGAGTTCGTATTCAAACCCAGCGAAGCAACGAAAGTCGCAAAGATCAGGACCCAGAGGTTCGTCCCTTTGAACTCTATGCCTTTCTTGATAGACTCGATCGTTTCGAGTTCATCCTCTTTTTCCTGGCGGACATCGAAATTACGGACAAAGAAATCCCTAATTTGCTTATGCAACAATCCTTTTTCCATCCTATTAAAATCATGTTTGTATACGAAATTCCGTTAAACGACCTTTATAATGGCTAACACTCTCTCACAACCGTTTTAACACATCGCCTAAACCGCACAAAGATAAAAATAGTATCTCGAAATAAAAAATAAGAGCTGTGAACATAAAATAAGCAGAGAATTAGCCAACAAATTCATATTTTCTTAGATGCAAACCTTTTCCCGATATAAGGCAATTCGCTTAACGGAAGATCACGTTTGATGATGATTGCCAAGAAAATCAGGAGCAGAACCGTACGATAACCCAAGCGGAGTATCTCCGAATCGATCCGGGGTAACATCCCAGCAGCATAGAATAAAGCTGCTAATATGCCGTAAATAACGGCTGATTTTATATCATATTGAATCGGAAATTTCTTCTGTCCGATCACATAAGAGAGAATCATCATCAGCAGGTTACTGGCAAAAGAGGCCCACGCACAAGCCATATATCCGTAAACCGGCGCCAGCAGCACGATCATCAGCACCGTCACCACACAACCGATCGTCGAAAAGTAAGCTCCCCATTGCGTCTGGTCGATCAGCTTATACCAGAATGACAGGTTAAAATAGATCCCGAAGAAGAACTCGCCTAACATTACGATCGGGACCACCCGAAGTCCGGGATAATATTCCACCGGTACGATATACTTCAATATATCCAGGTAAAACATCACTCCTAAAAAGATCATCAAGGAAAAGATAACAAAATACTTCATCGCCTCCGAATAAGCCCGCGTATTATTGTCGTTCTTATTCTTGGCAAAAATAAACGGTTCGTAGGCATACCGAAACGCCTGGATAAACATCACCATCACGACAGCCACCTTAAAACAGGCACCATAAATCCCTAACTGGGTATTCGCATAGTCTTTGTCTGCAAACAGGAAAGGAAACAGAATCTTATCCGCCGTCTGGTTGAAGATACCAGCAATCCCTAAAATCAAGATCGGGAAGGAGTATTTCAACATCTGTTTCAGCAACACGAAACTGGCTTTCTCGCGCAATCCGGGTATCATATCCGGCACTAAAAACAAGAACGTCACCACCGAAGTAGCCACATTGCTGACAAAAATATATTCCACCTGATAGCCGGGCACATAAAACCAACTGATCAATCCCGGAATATGTTCATACAGCCACGGGCAAGCAATCAGAAAGAATATCACCAATATGATATTCAGGAATATGTTCAACAGCTTGATCACTGCAAAACGGACCGCTTTTCCCTGATATCGGAGGAAAGCAAACGGAATGCAGCAGAAAGCATCTACCGCCACGATCCCCGCCATCATCCCGATATATTCAGGGTGCGCACCATATCCTAAGAAGTCACTGATCGGAGTCAGCGCACTGAACACAAACACCATAAACAGGACGGAAGTGAATGCCAGACTGAACAACGTCGTCGCATATACCCGCATCGGGAGCTTGATCTCTTTCTTGTTCATAAACCGGAAAAAGCCAGTCTCCATCCCATACGTCAAGATCACCATCAACAAGGCTGTCCAAGCATACAGATTCGTCACAATCCCGAAATCGCTCTCGGTAGCCAGCACACGCGTATACATCGGCACCAACATCCAGTTCAGGAACTTCCCGACAATGCTGCTGACACCATAAATTGCGGTCTCTCCTGCGAGCCGCTTCATTCCTCCTGCCATAACTTAAAAACAATTGACAATTGATAATTGACAATTAAAATAATGAACTTTGTATTCCGTCGGGGCGAAGCCGTCCCAGATGGGTATAAGCCAACTCCGTCACCTCACGACCGCGAGGCGTACGTTTGATAAAACCTTCTTTGATAAGGAAAGGCTCGTAAACTTCTTCCAGCGTTCCGGGATCTTCTCCCAGAGCAGTCGCGATAGTCGTCAGTCCTACCGGTCCGCCATTAAACTTGTCGATGATAGTCGTCAGCAGCTTATTGTCGATCTGATCCAAACCGTAACGGTCAATATTCAATGCCTCCAGTGCATAACAGGAAATCGCTTTGTCGATCTCCCCAGATCCTTTCACCTGTGCAAAATCACGCACGCGACGCAGTAACGCATTCGCTATACGGGGCGTACCACGGCTACGGGAAGCGATCTCGCGTGCCGCGCTCAACTCGCATTTCACATTCAAGATATCAGCACTACGCAACACGATCTTCGTCAGCGTCTCCATCTCGTAATATTCGAGATGCATATTGATCCCGAAACGTGCCCTGAGCGGACTTGTCAGCAAACCGCTACGAGTCGTCGCCCCCACCAGCGTAAACGGAGCCAGGTCGATCTGGATGGAACGGGCACTCGGCCCTTTATCGATCATGATATCGATCCGGTAATCTTCCATCGCCGAATACAGATATTCCTCCACAACCGGGCTTAACCGATGGATCTCATCGATAAAAAGGACATCATTCTTTTCCAGAGAAGTCAATACACCCGCTAGATCGCCCGGTTTATCCAGTACCGGCCCTGAAGTCACCTTGAAACCGACTCCCAATTCATTCGCTATAATATTGGATAATGTAGTCTTTCCCAATCCGGGAGGCCCATGCAACAGCACATGGTCGAGTGCCTCCTTACGCATCCGGGCCGCCATCACGAAAATCTTCAGGTTCTCGACCACTTTGGCCTGTCCGCTGAAGTCATGAAACGAAAGCGGACGAAGCGCATTCTCATACTCCCGCTCGCTCTCCGGAACCCGTGCATCCCTTATATCAAATTCATCTTCCATATTCTTATTACTTTGACAGGCAAAGATACAAAGAATTACCGGGTTCTGAACTTGTGTCACCGGAATATCGGGACAAAGATAGAAACTTGCAGAGCAGTGACAGACAGGTTGAAACAATCCGAAATTCTTTATATCACCATCACACACGATGTAAATCACAGGCATAACCATGCACAAACAAAGCTACATGGCAGAGAAACAAGACATCGCCTGCTACAAATTTACATTCATATACATTTTTATTTTTATAATTCCATATTTGAAAAAATTTTATATACTTTTGTAGAACTATATCATGTTTATAACATTCCAATGGCCATGAATACAAAATTTTTATTGTCTTCCGATAGCAACAACCGCAGTGAACTTCTGAAAAAGAAGATCATCCACTATTATATTGCCAATGGCGACGCGACCATCGCCGATCTGGGACGTGAAATGGACCTGAGTATTCCGACTGTCACCAAACTGGTTACAGAGCTTCAGGATGATGGTTATATCCTGGACTTCGGAAAACAGGAAACCAGTGGAGGACGTAAACCAAACATTTATGGCCTCAATCCGGCATCCGGCTACTTTGTGGGAGTCGATATGCTTAAGGACAAGTTGAATATCGCAGCGATCGACTTCAAAGGTGATAAAGTACAACTCGAAGAAAACATCCCGTACCAACTTGAAAATACACCAACTTCGCTAGAACAGTTCTGCAAGATCATTGATGATTTCATCGTTTCATTGCCTGTCGAACGGAATAAGATATTAGCGATCGGAGTCAATATCACTGGCCGCGTGAATCCGGCATCGGGCTATAGCTACAGCATTTTCTATTTCGAAGAGAGACCTCTTGCACAGATTCTCGAAGAGCGGTTGCAGACAAAGGTTTTCATTGAAAACGATAGCCGGGCCATGACCTACGGCGAATATATGAAAGGAGCCGTACAGGGAGAAAAAAACATCTTGTTCGTCAATATGGCATGGGGACTGGGATTGGGCATCATCATTGACGGTAATTTATATTACGGAAAATCCGGATTTTCCGGAGAACTCGGACACTTCTGCATGTTCGAAAACGAGGTAATGTGTCATTGCGGCAAGAAAGGCTGTCTCGAAACAGAGGCTTCCGGATCGGCTTTCCACCGTATCCTAATGGAACGTTACCGGGAAGGTAGCAACACCATACTTGCCCAAAAACTGGACAGTGGAGAGGAAATTTCGCTCAGCGACCTGCTCGAAGCGGTAAAGAAAGAAGATGTACTTTGCATCGACATCCTCGAAAAAATGGGCGTGAACTTAGGCAAAGGTATTGCCGGGCTGATGAACATCTTCAATCCGGAACTGGTCATACTGGGCGGAACGCTTTCACTGGCAGGCGAGTATATCAGCCTGCCGATCAAGGGCGCCATCCGTAAGTATTCACTCAATCTGGTCAACCAGGACACGGAAATCAAAATATCCAAATTAGGAGAAAGGGCTGGTGCACTCGGGGCATGTCTCTTATCAAGAAGCAAGTTACTTGGTATGATACATTATTAATAGAACTTTCTTTTCTTTAG
>DXRF01000160.1 GCA_019411205.1 Parabacteroides sp.
GCCGGAAAGGAAACGGCCGTCGCGGTTCGACCTTGTATTTTGTCTGGGAGCACCGGATGTCGAACCGGGCAAATACTCCCAACGGGCCACCAGATTGGAACGGAACTCATTAAAACTGAAATCCGGCTTGTCCTTTACAAACGACATTTCATCCTCTGACAGCGGGCGGAAACGCGCCTCATACGTGTGTGAAGTCGTATTTGTCATGGATTTGAAATCACTGAACCGGCCTGTCGAGGTAAAAGGCGATCCATAGAACTGGACCGAAATATCCGGCGTCACGTTTACCTGCAACTTCATGGTCAGCCCGTATGTTTTCTGCTCCATACGAGCTGTCATGTAAGGAACTGCAGTGTTTTCCGGTACAGCCTGTACAAACTGCATATTATCCGTATTCCAGGCATAATTCACCTGCCCTGAAAGATAGACATGATTTCCGAGGCGGAAGGTCACTCCCGGCATAAAGGAGTTGAAACGGTTATACCCGTCCAGATTATGATTCCCTTCATATTGCAACGTCAACATAACCCGTTTAGCCTTATCCGTATTGAACTTGACCGATGTCAGGAAATACGGATCAAACCGCACATCCGGCCCACCCCGCAGCAAGCGACTGTCCAGGCTATTCCAACAGAACGTTTCCGACAAGACCAGTTCATAACGGCTCATCGTCATCGTCTGCCATTTCAAAGCCACATCATTATAAAAAGGAGTTCCGCCATAATTCCATTGGTTCCGCTGTGTCAGCGTAAAAGCATTATACCGAAACATTTTCCAAATATCCGTCTGCCGATACGCGACCTCCGTTTCATTGGACAAATTATCCGTTTGCTTCAGGTAACCGATATCATTCAAGTCGAAACCAGGAGACGACCAGCTGAATGTTTCCGCAAAAGCCCATTTCGCATTTCCTTTCCGCCCCAGTTTCAGATAGCCACCTGTTCCGCTCAACGAACGGCGGTCCGGATCGACTCTCAGATAACCAGCAGAAGACGACCGTTGGTAATAATGCACCGCATTTTCCTGTAACGTACGGATGGCCTCCTTACTACCGTTCAGGGAGCTGACCATCGCTTTCGCCTCGATATAATACAGGCGGTTCTTAAAATACTGGGTAAAATCAATCCCTGCCGTAAAAGCATTGCGTACCATGAAATCCTCGAGATAGGGTTCATCCAAAGCACGGTTTACGGAAGTGACCATTCCCCCCAACAACGTATTCCCTGCCCAGTTTTTCTGCACCCGGGCTACGGTATAATTAGTTAACGGTTCCACCACAACCTTATCTTCCACCCCGTTGAACGTCATTTTTGAAGACGACCGTGCCGTCAAGCTTTGCACCACTCCGAGCGTCACTCCCTTACGGTTTGTCCCCGTCAGTTTCAAAGCTCCGATAATAGGTATATTTTCTTTCTGGCTGGCAAAGTTGTTGATATTGTCGATACCCGGAGGAGCATAAGAAGGAGCTGCCCCGATACGGCGCGTGTAAAACATCATATCACTGCCGTTGGCAAAATCCAGAATATGCTTACCTTCCAAAAAGAACGGACGCTTTTCGTCATAAAAAGTCTCGTAGGCGGTCAGGTTCATCACCGAAGGATCCAACTCCACCTGTCCGTAATCAGGATTGATCGTCAAGTCCAACGTAAAATCCGACAAAGCGAATTTGGCATCCAGCCCCACATTTCCTCCCCAGCTATGTCCCTTCTGATAAGGGCTGCCGGGAATCTTCGGCTCGCTTCTGTATTTCCCCATCACATACGGCAAGAACTCTATACCGCGAGGTTTCGGCAATTCGTCCATCCCGTGCATCTCTCCGAAAGAAAAGACATGCCCGTTATTCTTCAACGGGATCATACTCCAGTTCTGTACCTCATTGTTCCGCCGGATAATACGCCTCACATGAAGCCCCCAGATACCGTCTTCGGACTTCCGGTTATAACGAAGCTGGCTGAATGGGATACGCAATTCCGCCGTCCAACTCGAATCCGGCAGGTTGACCTGCGTCTTCCCTTCCCAAACAGCATTCCAGCTCAGGTTCACATCCAGCTTGTCCGTCACAATCAAATCGGTCTTATTTCCGCCTAAATTAATATTGAATTCCGGTGCTGCCCGATAATCGTGGTAGGTATCGAAAGCCACACTGATCAGATCGCCCATACTGTTATCGTCCCGGTTACCGATAAAGCGATTCATCTTTTCCGGCACCTTGTCTTTACAATAAACCCCTACATAAAGATATTTATCATCATAAAAAAGTTTGACCCGCGTAGGCGAAGGAGAGACAATCCGCTCATAAGGAATAATCTGAACAAAGCGGTCGGACCACTCGCCCTGTTCCGTCCAGAAAGGCTCGTCCAGTTTTCCGTCTATTACCGGCTTGCTTCCCGATACCTTCGTTACATCATAAATACGCTTGTAAGCATCCTTAAAAGGGACAATGGAATCCTGCTGCCCATAGCAAAACGTACAGGCCGACAAAAAGAGGAGATGTAAGAGATAGCGGTATTTCATGGTCTGATGAATCAAGCGGGAAAGTTATCGCTTCTTTTCATGCAGACAAAGTTAAGAATTATATGGAAATAAAAAAGGCTGCCCATCCTATAGGAGTGCAGCCTTCCCTTGATATATGAATTAATTAAATAGTATACAGAGAACTGATAGATTCACCGCTGCATACGCGACGGATAGCTTCGGCAAACATATCGGCAACAGACAATACTTTCACCTTCTCGCATTTCTTTGCATAAGGGATAGAGTCTGTAAAGATCATTTCAGTCAAAGCAGACTGATCTACACGTGTAGAAGCCGGGTCGGACATAACGGCATGGCTGGCGATGGCACGCACGGATTTAGCACCGTTTTCGAGCATCAGGTTGGCCGCCTTCGTAATAGTACCGGCCGTATCCACCATATCGTCGATCAAAAGGACATCCAAACCTTCCACATCACCGATGATACGCATTTCTGCTACTTCATTGGCACGCAGACGTGATTTGTGGCAAATAACCATCGGTAAACCCAGATATTTGGAATAACTGCTGGCACGTTTAGTTCCTCCAACGTCCGGTGTGGCGATACAGAGATTATCCAGAGGCAAAGATGTTTTAATGTAATCCAGGAAAATGGAAGATGCATACAAGTGGTCAACCGGAACATTAAAGAATCCCTGAATCTGATCGGCATGCAGGTCCATCGTAATCAAGCGGTCGATACCGGCAGTACTCAGCATGTCTGCGATCAGCTTGGCACCGATAGACACACGCGGTTTGTCTTTTCTATCCTGACGTGCCCAACCGAAATAAGGAATAACTGCGATTACAGAGTGTGCAGAAGCACGCTTGGCAGCATCGATCATTAGGAGAAGCTCCATCAGATTATCAGAGTTAGGAAACGTTGATTGTACCAGGAATACATCGCGACCGCGGATAGACTCTTCGTACGAAACGGAGAATTCTCCATCAGCAAAGTGTTGAATGTTCATCTGTCCCAGCGGACAACCAAGACTATTGCAAATTTTCTCTGCAAGATACCGGGAGTTGGTTCCCGAAAACACCAAGAAAGGAGTTTGTGCACTCATTATTCCGAATATTTATCTTAAGTAAATAGATTTGAATTGTGGGTACAAAGGTACAAAACAATTATGATTTATGATTTATGATTTATGATTTATTACCAAACACTTCGACCGGAGCAGGTCATAAATCATAAACCATACATCTCAAATCAATATGTAAACTTCAGTAAACGACCGGAATAAGCAGGAATGACGACCTGATAGGGACAGGCAGCCGTCAATGTGCTGATACAGCTCTCTCCGGTCATCAGATCAGTCAGTACGGCCGCTTTATTGTCTCCGAAATCAAGTGCCTTAAATACTTCATCGGGAATTTGGATGCGTACCGTCTGCTCCGCCTTGTCAAAGTTGACCACCACCAGCAACACTTCATTCCGGTATTTACGCATGAACACGAATTGACGATGCGAATTAAAATACGGATTACTCAGGTTTGCATACATCAAATCATAGAAAACCCCTTCCGTGATCACCTGTTCAGACTTGGATATATTCAGAATCTTTGCATACGCCTCACGCAGTTGCCGTTGCCCGGCAGTCAGTTTACCGCCGTCGAAAGTCCCTTCGTTTATCCAGTTACGCAAGCTGGCAAGGCTCCAGTAATCAAAAATCGTCGTGCGCCCGTCACGTCCGCTGAACCCTTCATCGTCCATTCCCGGCTCTCCCAGCTCCTGGCCGCTGTAGATCATCACCGGATTGGTATTCATCATGGCCGATACGATCATCCCCGGAATGCCCGGACGCGGATCACCGGCAAAGAAGCAAGAAGCGATACGTTGCTCGTCATGGTTTTCAAGGAAGTTCAACATATTATGATGGATACCTTCGAGTGATTGCCAGCATCCGGAGATATTGCTTGCCGGAGCCTGGTTACACATGACTGCCCGTAGCGTATCGTACAGTCCGACCTTATCATACAAATAATCAAAATGTCCGTTCCAGATATAATTACGATATTCTGCCGGATTATAAACTTCGGCTACGAAGCAAACATCATGCGCCTGTTTCACCTTCGGAATCACCCAGTTCCAAAATTCAACCGGAACCATTTCCGCCATATCGCACCGGAAACCGTCCACTCCCTTATCCGCCCAGAAAAGCAGGATATCCAACATCTTCTCCCATGTGTTGGGAACCGGATCAAAATGCGGAGTACGGCCGTTCATATAATCAACGCCATAATTCAACTTGACCGTCTCATACCAGTCGTTTTGTCCGGGACAGGTGCTGAAGCAATCGTTGCCCGTGACTTTCGCCGGAAATTCGCTATATTCAAAATCTTCCTGCTGAGCGCCGAACTGCAGGCACAAGGTCTGCCCCGGTATATAATAGAAATTATTATCGGGATCGAAAGCTTTCGAAGTATCGTCTTTTTGCCCCAGATCATCCACAAACGCCATCTTGACATCCGAATAGTACTGGCGGGCAACATGGTTGGGTACGAAATCGATGATTACTTTCATTCCGGCTTCATGCGTCCTTCCGACCAGCGATTCGAATTCTTTCATACGGTCAGGCACACTATCGGCCAGGTCCGGGTCTATATCATAATAATCTTTGATGGCATAGGGAGAGCCGGCATTTCCCTTCACGACCGCCGCATGGTCTTTTCGTATCCGGTAAGCCGTATAATCGGTATTCGTGGCATGTTCGATCACTCCGGTATACCACACATGGGTGGTTCCCAACTCCTTAATCTTGGACAAAGCAACCGGTGTAAAGTCAGAGAACTTTCCTACTCCGTTTTCGACTTTGCTCCCATTCTTCACCAGGGATGATTTCATATTTCCAAACCAACGTGGAAAGACCTGGTATATTACCATCTTATTTACCTGTTTCATCGCGTTATTTGTCAACTTAGTTAATATTTTGAGTGAACACCGGAACCTCCGGAAAAAGCTATGGCCTCAGGGCATTGTTTTTTCTTGCCATAATAGCGTTCACCAGGGTTTCATATTTATTTTCTTTTATCACGACCTCGAATGCCCGGATTGCTGCGTCATATCCGATACCCGCGATCTCGTCCACATTCTCCAGATCAAATGTCTTATACATGCCGAACTCCTCCGCCTCGATCAGGACATCGCACATTTCGCGGTCTTCCAACGTGTTTGCCCGGAACATATAGTGATAGGAACGTTCTGCGATATGGAAAATCGTCTGCTTGTATTTTTGCGGGACAAGGGGACTGACATTCACGCCGATGATACGCTCACATTCTTCACGGATGATGGAAACCGGGAAATTATGGAAAAGACCTCCGTCAACATAATGCACTCCGTTTATCACGACCGGGCTAAAGATAATCGGAATACTACAGGAAGCGGTCACCGCCTCCACGATGGGGCCGCTACGGAACTCATGACTCTCGCCGTTGTCAAGGTCGGTCGCCACGACAACCAGAGGAGTTTTCAGCTCTTCAAACGTTTTCGCTCTCAAATGACGACGGAGGAAATAGCTGAACCGCTTGCTGTCGAACAATCCCGATTTCGGGATCTGCAACTGGGCGAATTCGGAAAACTCACGTCCGGTAAAGAGATCTTTAATTTCGTCGGACGTATAGCCATCGGCAAACAAAGCTCCCATCAACGAACCTACACTCGTACCGACGATGATATCCGGCTTCAGACCGCATTCTTCCAGTAATCTAAAAACCCCGATATGAGCGAAACCTTTCGCTCCTCCCCCACTCAGAGCCAAGCCTAATTTATAGGTCTTATGGTTCGTTTCTTCCGTCATTTGCGTTTTCATTCTTATTCTGTGACAAATATGCTGTTTTTTTTAGAATGAAACATTATTATTCACGAAAAAGTTTCTCTACTTCTTGATTTTTGTTATATTTACAGGTGAACTATAAAAAATCGTAAGGCGCTAAGTGTCAAAACGATTAAATCCATACTAATTTTAAATCTCATTGCTATGATTACACCTATTTTTTGGATCATACCGGCAGCCTCTATCCTGGCACTGGTATTTGCCTGGCTCTTTTTCAGACAGATGATGAAAGAGAGTGAAGGGACGGAGTTAATGGCAAAAATAGCCCTACATGTACGCAAAGGGGCTATGTCGTACCTGAAACAACAATACAAGGTTGTTGCTTCGGTGTTTCTCGCCCTGGTGGTTTTATTCTCCATCATGGCGTATGGATTTGGAGTACAAAACGAATGGGTCCCGATCGCCTTTCTGACCGGCGGTTTCTTCTCCGGCCTTGCCGGTTTCTTAGGGATGAAAACAGCCACTTATGCATCTGCCCGTACCGCCAATGCGGCCCGTTCGTCTTTGAACAGCGGCTTGCAGGTTGCTTTCAGGAGCGGAGCCGTAATGGGGCTGGTCGTCGTCGGGCTCGGCTTGCTGGATATTTCGTTCTGGTATATATTATTAAATATCTGCATCCCGGCGGAAACAATGGATGCCACACATAAACTCACCATCATAACCACCACCATGCTGACCTTCGGCATGGTGGTCGTGATGACGACGAGTTTCTGCGGTCCGGTGACATCGACGAAATATTCGAGGATGACGTACCAGAACGAAATGTCGAGCAGGCCCAGCCCCACTACGACCAGCCCCATCACCGCGCCGCTGC
>DXRF01000161.1 GCA_019411205.1 Parabacteroides sp.
TCTTTACTGCAATTGAGATTGCCATTGAGATTGCTTGCGGATTTTAGGATTATTAGAATATTAATGAAAGAGACAGGGTAATCTGTCTCTTATAAACAGTATACAGAATGAAGAAAATAGGTTTATTCTATGGTGGCTCAACGGCTAAAACAGCCGTAGCCGCCTTGAAAATACAAGAAGCATTCGCAGAAAACGAAGTCGTCCTGATCCCGATAGAAGGGGCGACACGCAAGGAATTCGAATCGTTCGACAATATCATTGCCGGAACCTCCACCTGGTTCGACGGGGAACTGCCGACTTACTGGGATGAGTTTCTGCCGGAAATAGAATCTATCGACATGACGGGCAAGAAAGTTGCCCTTTTCGGCCTTGGCGACCAGAAACGCTATCCCGACAATTTCGTCGATGGAATCGGCATTCTGGCAGAAGCCTTTACCAAAAGCAATGCAGAACTGATCGGTTTCATGCCTGTCAGCGACTACCATTTCACCCAATCACGGGCCGTTAAGGAAGGACATTTCCTGGGACTCGCCCTCGACATCGAGAACCAGTCCGAACAGACGGAGGAACGTATCTTGAAATGGGTCACAGAACTGAAAAAAGAGTTTCAATAATTCATTATCAAACAGAGTCCACTCACTAAGCGGATATAATTTAGGCCCGGATTTTATAGAAAACACGGAATGAAAAATAAATTCATCTGCGTTTCTATAAAATCCGGGCCTAAAAAATTGGAATAAAGGTGTTTTCCAATTACTGCAGGCGACGAATACCCACCGCCTTATTATATTGGGCAAGGGATGCTTTCTGCTGATACCAGGTCTGGATCAGGTTACTATAGGACTGAATCCAGGAAAGCTGGGCAGAAAGGACATCGAGGATCGGAAGTTTTCCCTCGTTATAACTGAACGTGTTCAGATCGAGATTTTCTTCAGCGATTTTACAGGCCTCCTCGGCGACATCGATCTGCTTCGTGTTTTCCGTCAGGCTGGTCCAAGAGTTGGCTACTTCCTGGGAAATCTGGTCGCGGGTATAATCCATCGCATATTCCTTACTGCGCAAAATGGCTTTTTGGGAATTCACCTCTTTGAAACGGGCTCCCCAACGGAACAAAGGTATCTTCAGAGAAGCAAAGACAGCAGGTGTCCAAAGCTGGTCGGAACCTTTCACGTTCAACATCGGAGTGCCCCAGGTTCCCTGGAAACCGATAGCCAATGTCGGATTATATTTTGCTTTTGACAAATTGATCTGCCGCTTCTGGTATTCGATATTCAATCGGGAGATCGTAAAGTCCGGCCGGTTCTGCAACGCAGCCTCTTCCCCTATGTGCATCGGCAACGGCTGCACCGTCGTGATGGCATCGGCAATCTCCACCGGTGTCATGGGAGGAACACCCATCAACACGTTCAGGTTCTGCAAAGCGATCTGATAGTCTTTGTACGCAGCGCTTTTGTTCAATTCTGCCTCCTTCAAACGAGACTGTACCTGCAAAAGGTCGGTCTTACTGATCTGCCCGTCATTGAAACGGGTAGTCAGCACATTTGCCAATTCCTGCACGATATCGACATACTGACACATAACATCGTACATACCCTTGCGGGCTGCAGCAGACCAGTAGTTCAGGTCGGCGGCATATACGATATTATCCGTCGTCAGGTCTTCCGCCTCAGAAGCGATCTGTCCCTGTATCTGGGCGGCTTTGTAATTGTTGTAAATCTGTCCACCAGCATAGATCGGCTGACTTACGGTAGCTCCCAAGCTATAGGTGTTATGATCCATTTCGACAGCCATACCGGGACCGAAATCCAAATCGTACTTATTGATACGGTACTGGTAACTGCCGGAGAAATCAAGAGCCGGAAAGAAAGCGGTCTTGGCCGCCTTGATAGCATGCTGCATCGCAATACGCTCTTCCGCACTCTGTTTGATCTGACGGCTATATTCAAGCACTTTCTGCTTGTAGTCTGCAGCCGTGACGGACTTTTCCTGTGCTCCCACAGATAAAGCCCCCAACAGCATACAACCGATAATTATTTTATTTCTCATACTTATTATACCGATTTAATCTTAAAGAATATACAATAGGTCACCGGAAGCACGAAGATGGTCAGGATAGTCGAAACGAACAGACCTCCCATAATCGTCGCCGCCATACCGGCAAACATAGCATCACCCAACAACGGCAACATGCCCAAGATCGTTGTCCCCGATGCCATCGTCACAGGAACAATACGCGTCTTGGTTGCCTCGACCACCGCATTGACCGGTGCCAGGCCACTGTCAAGTTGCAATCCGATTTCGTCCACCAGTACGATCGCATTCTTGATATTCATACCGATCAGGCCTAACAGACCTAACATGGCAAAGAAGTCGAGCGACTTGCCGAACACCAGCAATCCCAATACCACACCGATGAAGATCAGAGGCAACATACACATGATCAAGACCGGTTTTCGGTAGTATTTCGGGAAAAGGAACAACAGGGTGAGATAGATCAGACCGAACATCAACGGGATATTGGCGGCAATCGCCTTGTTACCTTTATCCTGTTCAGACTGTTCGCCGAAATATTGCAGTTTATATCCTTCAGGAATCTGCACCTCCTGCTGGATATCCTGCCACAACTGGTTGAAAGCAGCCATCGTATTGGCACCGCGTTTCGGTTCGCACTGCATCATCATATAACGCTGGCGATTGTAACGCTTCACAACACTGTACTCATAATCGAGCGAGAAGTCGTCGATCACCTGCTCCACTTTGACAGAACGGCCCTTGGCACTGTAGACAGGCAAAGTCTTGATATCGTTCAGATTCATCGAGTCGCGGTCGGCATCTTTCAGCAGGATCGGCATAAACACATCTCCCTCGCGATATTCGCCTAAAGGCACACCATTGGTTGCCGAACGAAGCGAATAGGCCATCTGCTGGCGGGTGATACCTAAACGGAGACCTTTTTCCTGCGAGTACAGTGGTTTCCATACCGGAACCTTGTTTCCCCAGCTGTTGCGCACTTCCATCACCATGTCGTTCTTGCGAGCGATCTCTTGTGCACGCTGTGTCAGAGCCACCAGCGTATCGATATTATCGCCGACAAACCCGATTTCAATTGCGGCATCAGGCACGGGAGACAAAGCAAACAAGGCTGAACGGGTCAAAATATCCGGATAGTTGGCGACCATATATTCATAGAACTTATTTTCCTCACTCTGCGCATCTTTCGCGTCCTTAGTCTCGATCAGTACATTGGCGAAGTTCGGTTTCGGGCCGATAGACGAACTTGCCAGATAATAACGCACCGGCGAACCTCCCAACGTGAACGAATAAGACTTGATCTTATCATTATTTTTGAGATACTCTTCTATCTTGATCACATTCCTTTCCACATCATCGATACCATAGCCTTCCGGGAAGATCAGGTCGGCACGGAAATAAGGCTTATTCATGATCGGGAAGAAGCTCTGCGGCATGATGCTCATGATAAACAGTGACAGAAACAAGGTTGCCACCACCGAAGTAAGCGTGAGATAACGACGCTTGATCAAACGTCCCAATATCTTTTCAAACTTATGATATAATTTGGTGTCATACGGATCTTTGGATTCACCCGGTTTCGCCTCTTTCAAGATGAAATTCCCGAAAGTCGTCGTTTGCGTCAATGCCAATATCCAACTCAGTCCGAGAGACACGGCAAGCACGATGAACAACGGCTTGACAATCTCGGCCACGGAAGCCGGCGCCAAATACATCGGCAAGAAAGAACAAACAGCGATAAAGGTCGCACCCAACAACGCCCACTGAGGTTTGGTGGCTCCATCGACCAACGCCTGGTAGCGCGACAAGCCGCGCTTGATACCGACCTGCGCATTATCGGTCACCACAATCGCGTTATCCACCAGCATACCCATCGCAATGATGAAAGCAGCAAGAGACGTACGGTTCAGTCCGACACCCCAGATCAGCATAATCAGCAACGTACCGCCCACCGAGAAAAGCAGCGAACTGCCCACCAGCATACCGGCACGCGATCCCATCACAAGGAAGATAATCACAATTACGATGAGCAACGATTCGATCAGGTTTAGGATAAACCCGTTATTCGCTTCATCGGCAATCTGGTTTTCCGGATAGATGGTTTTCAATTCCATACCGATCGGGAAAAGCTGTTCCATCTCTTTCAGATGTTCGGCAACAGCATCACCGACAGCTACCACGTCGTCTTTCGCACCCGTAGCCACACCGATACCGATGGCCCGTTTACCATCCACACGCATCAGGTTGGAAGGCGGGTCCATATAGCCTCGTTCGATAGTAGCGATATCGCCCAAACGCACTTCGCCTCCACCCTTTGTCACGATCAGCTGGTCGCGTATATCCTCTATACTTTTATAAGTACCTTCGGCACGTACACGAAGTTGGTAAGTCCCGGTCATAATCTCACCTGTATTGACCAGCAGGTTCTGGGTTTGCAGGACTTGCTGGATCGAATTCGGATCGATCCCCAAGTTTGCCAGCTTGGGAACGGAGATACGCACATTCACGACCTGTGTCTGTTCTGCAAACAGATAGACCTTCTGCACGCCCTGGATAGGAGTCAGCTCGGTCTTGATCTTCTGCGCCCAATCGCGCATATCGTCATAGGTAAAGCCTTCGTCGGCAGTCAAGGCATAATAGATACCAAACACGTCTCCGAAGTCATCGCTCACATTGATGGCGGAAGCTCCACTCGGAAGGCGGGGTTGTATGTTAGCCACCTTACGGCGCAATTCGTCCCACTTGACCGGCATATAATCCGGAGCCAAAGTCGGCTGCAATTCGATCGAGATCTTCGACATGCCGAAATAAGATTCAGACTTGATCTGAAAAACATCCGACATGGACTGAATTTCCCGTTCGATAGGTTCCGTTATCAATTTTTCTACCTCCTGAGGAGTAGCACCCGGATATTGCGTAACCAAAACAGCCTGCTTGATTACGAAAGGCGAGTCCTCCTTCTTCGGCAATTTAACGAAAGAATATATACCCCCTATCAGCATGATGGCCAAAAAGAAATATATAATCTTCTTATTCTCTAAGGAATATACTGGAAGATTCATTATTTATCAGCTTAATCTGTTAATACTTTTACCTGTTGCCCTTCAACCAGGCGAGTAGCTCCGGCTGAAACGACCTGGTCACCGGCATTCAGTCCTTTGGTTATTACAACATTGTCTTTTCCTACCAGTCCGGACTCTTCGATCTGGCGACGTTCCACCTTTTGCGACTGGGCGTTATAGACAAAAACAAATTTGTCATTGTTTTCTTCACTGGCTACAATGGCAGAAAGAGGCGCCAGCACCGCTCCCTCGTTAAAGCTTGCACTCTCAATATGCAGCACCACGCGGCAGGAGAATCCGACAGCCACTTTATATTTGTTCAGATTAAATTCAGGATCGTCAATATACAGGAAAACAGGAACACCGGAACCATCGGGAGACGCTTCCACATATTCCTTCACTTTCGCCTTAAAACGGACTCCTTTGTAGTTGTCAAACTCCACATATATCTGATAGGGAGTCGAAAAATAGGTAATGTTCGTTTCAGGCATCGTGTACTGGATCTGCAACTTGTTCGGGTTGATCAGGCAAACGATCCCCTGTCCGGCCTGCACCTTCTGATAGTTCTCTACATACTTCTTTTGGATAAACCCATCAAACGGAGCACGCAGTTTCGTTTGTTCCAGCTGGTTCTGCGCATATTCGAATGCAGCCTTTGCGTTGGAATAAGAGGCTTCGGTTGTCTCATATTCCTGCTTCGAAATAGCCTGTTTGGATAACAGCTTCTTTGCACGTTGTAACTGTGCTTCAGCTGTTTGAAAAGAAGCTTTCTTCGCTTCATACTCCCATTTGAAATCCTGCGGGTCGATCTCAGCCACGACCTGTCCCGTACGGACTTTTTGTCCTTCATCGACATTCAGTGAAATCAGCGGTCCGGACATTTTGAAGGCCAGGTCACTGAACTGGTCCGGCGATACGACGCCGCTAAACGACTTTTCCACAAGATTCAATGAGGTCACTTCTGTCAACTTTACCGGACGGGGACCTTGCTCCTTCACCGGTGGTTGACTACACGACATCAATGCTGCCAATACAAAAACGGGGATTAATTTACCATTCATGATAACTTGCATTTAGTTATTTGTTATTATTATATCCTGATTATTAATTGCATACCCAGGCTTTTATACCATAAGAATACAACATTTTTTTTAATTCTATTGTTCCGGTTCCGACCGGATTTCAAAGTGTACTCTCCGATAATTTTCCAGATATGTATGCATTAAAACGACCAGCTATTCCAATCAACCGTCGCTTCCATTTCTTTCTCTTGATCGTCGGGGATAGACGGGAAGAAGTCAATGCCTGTTACCTTTTCCACACTGTCGATAGATATCGCCATCGATTTCAGCGAATTATCTTTATAGTCCCTATTTTCGAAAAGAAATCCGATACCCTTATACCCCTTCTCTGTATGATAACACAATACTTTATAAAAAGAGTTGGGTATCGCCACCCTGTTTTTTCCTAACCGTTTCATATCGTCTGTAATGACAGGACCCGTAACAATCAGAAGTGAACCGTTATCCAACGCCCACAAGCGGCACTGTTCCTCCAGATCTTTCCAGATACCCCGGTTTAATTTCGGTTTTTGCGGACAGATATTACTTAGGTAAAAAGACTCGCGCATGGCTTTTGCAGACCATTTCATATCACCAGCCGGAGCTAAATGGCCACGGTCGTAACCGGAACGCGTATAATCTTCGTTCATTGCCGTTGCCCCTTTCACCTGTGGGTCGGATACAAACTTATTAGAGCGTTCCGTCTTTTTACTTTTGGCTTCCGTCGCCGTCAATTCGTACGCGACCCAGTTGGCTATACGATACTCGGAATTATAAGAAACCGTATATCCTTCATGTTTGATAATCTGCTCCCGGCGTTTCTCTTTTAAGCGAGGTATCTCTGTATTTGCGGGGATTTTAAATGTCTTTGTGGAAGATTGGGCAGGAACTTTCTTGGCCGATGTTTCCTTTGCGGGAACTTTCTTGGCCGGCATTTTATCCTGCACCTTCTGATTCGGACCGGCCACAGCCTTTTCATAAACAACAACACCCGGTTTCTTTTCCTC
>DXRF01000162.1:0-6430 GCA_019411205.1 Parabacteroides sp.
TAATTTATTCGTTGCGTTTGGAAAAGGCGATCTCTTTGCAGAGACCGCCTTTTTTGTTGGAGTTTCATTGCATTTGGTGTATCTTCTATAAAAAAATTGCGGAATGACCTCAGTCGAATATAGGAAGACCTTGTAGTGATGAGCTCTTTGTTCGTTTTTCTCGCTATATTTGTCCGAAAAAACAGGAACTGAATTATGGACAGGATGGAGAAAGAACCGCTTATACAGGAAGACAGGCGTCTTCCGGATGTGGCGGATATAGACGGTTTGGTTTCTTTTATGGGCCGGTTGATGGAGGGGCAGGAGAGTTTTTCTCTTGATTTGCTGTTGGCTTCTCTGGTCCGTTTACACCCGTTTATAAAATCGGATGATGTGAAGCGTATGGTGCCGGTTTTCGAATGGGCAGGAACCGTAATGGAGATGCCGGAAAGCGAAATAGGAGGATTGGATTTGCTTACCGCATCTTTTCTGCTTGATTATGCCGAAATGTTTTTTGGAGCGGAAAAGCGTGCCAAAGGGGGAAGACAACAGCTTTATCAGGAGTATAAACCCTATCTGGATCTTGTAAAATTGGCTTTTCACCGGATAAAGGATTATAATACGCTACCTTTGCTCTCGACACCGACCCACCGTCCGGCTTGGATCGATCCATCCGTGCTTGTCTCCCGGTTGTCGGAATATCAGAAAAAGAGAATCAAACCGGATAGTCTGGACTTCCAAATTGCACTTTCGCGTGTGGCATTGGATGATACGGAAGAGGCTGTCCGGTTAGTCGAACAAGAGCTGGCAGGCGAATATCGCGAGCTGTTGCTTTTCTTGTTCAAGCCGGAAGCACGCCCTAATGGTCCTTTCACGTTTGAGGCTGTTTGGATGACCGCTGCTTTGGTCAAAAGTCCCGATACCGTCTATGACGAGTTGAAAGATTTTCCTTACTCTGCTGTGAACCGGGCTTATCTGACAGGAGATATCCCTTGCGATGTGTTTACTTTCGAAAAGCCGTTTGGCAAAGTCGATCGTATCTTGCAGCTGATTCCGCCGGCAAGCAAGAATGTCGCGATAAAGTGGAGGTTTGGAGGGTATGCTTTATACATGACTTATCAGCCTTGTGCCCGTATTCCGCTTTTGGTGGAAACCTTTTGGAAGGTTCCTTTGCGGGAGAAAGATCTGAAGAGGTTCCTGTTGCTTTCTCCGAATGCACCTCGGATTTGGTTGGCTTTATTGGTGCGGGATCGTGTAAGGGATGCGTATTGGAATGATTTGGAACTGGCAAGGCTTAACCTGGTTGCTCTTGAGACGCTGCGTGAGCTTGATTTGGAGTGGAGAGGAGGGATGGCTTTGACATACCTGGCGGTGTGCCTGTTGAGCATCGATCGTCCTGTCCGTTTGCGTGCGGCGGATCTTTGGGGGGAGCTTGTGGAAAAAGACCTGATAGACAATGTGGCTTTAGGTCGGGTGTTGGGGAAGATCCAATCGCTGGAATGGGCTCCTGCACAGAGAATTTCGGGTCTGGTTGTCGAAATGCTGATAAATAGGTCATCTTTCCATAACAAAAAACTATCTGTGTTGTTTGTCTCCTTTTTGTCTTGCCTGCCGGAAAATCCAGTGAAGGATCTAAAGCGGTTACTGGAGGTTTTTGCGGAGCTTCAGACTGTCAATAACTGGCCGAAGGTAACATACGCCCCGCTTCTTTCCTTGCTTGAGACATGGAAGAAAAACAGCAAATTGACAGAGATAATAGAATCTTTGTATTAGAAAATAAGCCTATATTTGTGCTGTAATATAATTGCATATTTTAGATACTGATGGAAAATAAAATCATATTACCTGCAGAGTGGTATCCGCAAAGTGCCGTCCAGTTGACATGGCCGCATGAAGAAACGGATTGGGCACCTATATTGGATGAGGTGATTCCTTGTTTCGTATCGATCGCCAAAGAGATAATCAAACATGAAAAGCTCTTGATTGTCTGTCCGGACGAACAGGAAGTGCGCGAACAATTGGGCGATGTGGATGACAGCCGGATCATTTTCAGGGAGATGGCGACAAATGATACCTGGGCTCGTGATCATGGTGGCATTACCGTATTCGATCAAGGAGAACCGGTCGTGTATGACTTTGTGTTCAACGGGTGGGGGATGAAGTTTGCAGCGAACCTGGACAACCTGATTACGCGCCAACTGTCGATACAGGGAACATTTGCCGAAGGGGTTTCGGTTATCAACATGCAACCGTTCATATTGGAAGGCGGTAGTATCGAATCGGATGGCAAGGGAACGTTGCTCACTACCGTCGAATGTCTTTCGTCTCTGAACCGGAACGAATATCTGCAAAAGGAAGAACTGGAAGCCTATCTGAAAGATGTCTTCGGTTTTGAACGTATCTTATGGCTGGAAAACGGCTATTTGGCCGGTGATGATACGGATAGCCATGTCGATACACTGGCACGGTTCTGTAGCGAAGACACGATTGCTTATGTGCAGTGTACGGATGAGTCGGATGAACATTTCGAGGAGCTGCGGGCGATGGAACAGGAATTGCAGGCTTTCACGAAGGCTGACGGCAAACCTTACCGGCTGATCGCTCTGCCAATGGCGGACCCGGTGGTATGGGAGGGCGAACGTCTTCCGGCCACTTATGCCAATTTTTTGATTATCAACGGAGCCGTGCTGCTTCCCTATTATAACTCTCCGAAGGATGAACTGGCGAAGGAGGCTTTGCAACAGGCTTTTCCGGATCGTGAGATTGTAGGGATCAATTGCTTGCCGTTGATCAAACAACATGGTTCGCTGCATTGCGTGACGATGCAATATCCGGAAGGAGTCGTGTCTATTGACGATTGATAATTGACAATTGCGTGTTCAAATCATAAATCATAAATCATAAATCATGAAGTTAGGGCTGGTGCAGCAGGCGAATAGCAGTGACCGGGCTGCCAATATTGAAAAACTGAAACAAAATATTCGGACTTGTGCTTTGCAAGGTGCTGAATTGGTCGTTTTGCAGGAGTTGCATAACGGGCTTTATTTTTGCCAGACGGAGAATACCGATGTGTTCGATCTGGCGGAACCGATACCGGGACCTTCTACAGAGATATTCGGAGCGTTGGCAAAGGAGTTGGGTGTCGTACTGGTTCTTTCTTTGTTTGAGAAACGGGCTCCCGGTCTGTATCATAATACGGCTGTCGTGATTGAGAAAGACGGTTCTATTGCCGGGAAATACCGTAAAATGCATATTCCGGATGATCCGGCCTATTATGAGAAGTTCTATTTTACTCCCGGCGATCTCGGGTTTGAGCCGATTCAGACTTCGGTGGGTAAGTTGGGGGTATTGGTTTGCTGGGACCAGTGGTATCCCGAAGCAGCCCGCCTGATGGCGATGAAAGGGGCGGAAGTGCTGATTTATCCGACAGCCATCGGTTGGGAAAGTAGTGATACGGAGGAAGAGAAAAAACGCCAGTTAGGAGCGTGGGTGACTGTTCAGCGGGGGCATGCCGTGGCCAATGGGCTCCCGGTCGTTGCGGTAAACCGGGTAGGGCACGAGGCTGATCCGTCCGGACAGACGAATGGCATCCGGTTCTGGGGAAACAGTTTCGTTGCCGGTCCGCAGGGTGAACTTTTGGCTGAACTTTCCAATAATGATGAAGAAATACGGATAGTGGAGATCGACAAGACGCGCAGTGAGAATGTCCGCCGTTGGTGGCCTTTCTTCCGGGATCGCCGTATCGATGCCTTTGGTGGTTTGACCGAACGTTTTTTGATATGAGATTCTATGACCGTATAGAGGCCGTCTGCCGTATGAACCGATTGGGTGCGGAAAGGCGGCCTTTCCTGTTTGTGATCGATTACAAGCAAGACCAAGTGATTGTAGAAGAGCCGGACCAGGTCGATCCGGAGGTGTTGCTTTACGACCTGGATGGTGTGATGAATGCCTCGACTGCAGGCCGTATGAATGACCGGGAGCAACGGGCCGCTGCGATCCGGTGGGAAACATCCCCTGTCACGCTGGAGGCCTATGCAGACTCGTTCGATAAGGTGGTCGGACATATCCGGGCCGGAAACTCTTACCTGGTCAATCTGACTTGCGCCACTCCTGTCCGGACCGATCTGGGTCTGAAGGATGTTTTTGTCCGTTCGGAAGCCCGGTATAAGCTCTGGATGAAAGATCGTTTTGTCGTATTCTCTCCTGAGATATTCGTGAAGATTCGGGATGGACACATCTATTCCTATCCGATGAAAGGGACGATCGATGCCACGTTGCCGGATGCCCGCAGGCGGATATTGGACGATCCGAAGGAAACGGCCGAGCATGCTACGATTGTCGACCTGATCCGCAATGACCTGAGTGTGGTGGCGACCGAGGTGACGGTGACCCGTTACCGGTACATAGACGAGCTGACGACACATAAAGGAGCTTTATTGCAGGTCAGCTCGGAGATCCGGGGCCGTCTTGCCAGGAACTGGCAGGCAAGGATAGGGGATTTGCTCTTCTCTCTTCTTCCGGCTGGCTCCATTACCGGGGCGCCCAAAAAGAAGACGATGGAGATTATAGCGGAAGCCGAAACATACGAAAGAGGGTTCTATACGGGTGTCATGGGCTATTTTGACGGGAATAGCCTGGACAGTGCCGTCATGATCCGCTTTTTGGAACAACAGGCGGATGGCTCTTTGATCTTTAAGAGCGGTGGGGGCATCACCTCCCAAAGTGATTTGGTAAGCGAGTATGACGAAATGAAACAGAAAGTCTATGTCCCCATTTATTGAAACGATCCGGATCGAGGATGGGCAGATTCACAATTTGCCCTACCATAACCGGCGCATGAATGAGACACGCCGGAGCGTGTTGCATCAAACCGCTACGCTTGACTTGAGTGATTACATCCGGCCCGGAAACTACCGGGAACGAACAAAGTGCCGTGTTGAATATGATAACGAGATCCTGAAAGTGGAGTATGCCGCCTACCGCATCCGTCCGGTCTCCTCTTTGCGGCTGGTCGTCGATGATGAAGCCGGCTATCGGTATAAAAGCACGGACCGGAGTGTGCTGAACCGTTTGTTCGCCTGTCGCGAAGCGGAAGACGACGTGCTGATCGTCCGGAAAGGATGGCTGACCGACACCTCTATTTGCAACATTGCGCTCTGGAACGGGAAACAATGGATTACCCCTTCCGTGCCGTTGCTGGCAGGAACGAAAAGGGCTTCTTTACTGGATCAGGGAGAGATTGTTGCAGGTGATATCCGTCCGGAGGATTTGCCGGGCTATTCCCGTATCAGGTTGTTCAATGCGATGATCGAGTTCGGAGAAATCGATCTTCCCGTTGATAGGATCGTGCTCTGACTCAAATAGTCCTTGTCATTGGCGTAGATGTAGAGCAAAGTCCCGTTCTTGATCGTGTTGATGATCGGCTTGGCAAGCGGCTGGGGCAGGGCGGGACAACCGAAACTTCTACCTAAGCGACCTGCCGATGCAGCAACGGACGGGCTGCAATAATCAGCTCCGTGCACCACGATCGCCCGTTCTTTTGCCCGGTCGTTGATCCCTTTTTCCAAACCGTTCAGGACTAAGGAATAGCCGTTTTTACCTTGATAGGTATTCTCCGTGACGAAAAATCCCAATGAGCTTTTGTAAGAATTGACTTTGTTGGAGAAGGAAGTGGCGTAATTCCCTCCGCTGTTTTTCCCGTGCGAGACGAGAGAGGAGAACAGGAGTCTCTTGTGCCGGATATCCAGGACGTAAAGCCGCTCTTCGGTAGAAGGCTTCGTAAAGTCGATCAGGGTGATGATATCCTTGTTACGCCGTTCGATGGCCTGTGCTCCGGTTATCGCCTGTTCGAAGGCGGTATAGTCCACCGTATTGTCCAGCTGCATATCTGCATAGAGCTGTCGGCATACTGAAGACATAGCCGCCGCAGGATCGGCCGGGATTAGGGGAGACGAACTTCTGGTTGCCGTATAATTGGCCGGAAGAAACAATAAAACCAAGTATAAACAGATACGCGATAACATAAGATTGAATAATGTCGCACAAAGATAAGGCTTTTAATCAAAAACGAAAACAATTGTCTCATTTACAGGCGCCCAATCATAAACGAACTTGGCGTGAGAGGTCGCATTCCGGACGCACATATGCGAGCGTGGAGTCGTTCCAAGCGTTGAGCTGTATTCGATCAGTGACTTGCGCGGCGCGTTTACCGGAACCCCGTGGATATAACCTCCGTTGGTGAACCGGCTGGCATAAGGAGCGAATCCGCCTGTCTCTTTACTGCCGTCTACGAGGTAAATCATCCTTGCCTTCTTTTCCTGAACGACAAATATGCCTGATGGCGTTTCCTGTGCGTACGGAGGGCGGTGCTGCCCTGTTGTTGCCGGATTCATGCTTCTGACAAGCCATTTGGAACCCGTATGCTCGAGTGTGGCGATGTTTTGGTTGGTGA
>DXRF01000162.1:6440-7135 GCA_019411205.1 Parabacteroides sp.
CGACGAATATGGCCTTGTCGAACGTAACGCTATCGGCTATCGGTTTGACATATTTTCCGGGAACCAGCCATTCCCCGTTTGTATAGATCGTTTGGATGCGGAAGAGGCGGTCGCTGTCGTCCAGCAATTTCACAAGGCTCCCGTCACGGCCGTAGCGTTCGGCTGTTAGCGTATCTTCCGGCAGATATAGCGGGACAGACTGGTAACGTTCGATGCCTAAGGTGTCGGAAATCCGCTTGTAAGCGTCGCGATGGAACTTCCGGACCAACGGGGCTTCCCCATTCTTGTTCCTGTAGTTTTGGAAGATCGCCCAACGGGATGGCTTTTGCCGGATCGAATCGAGCAGACGAAGGCCGGCACGAATCTTATCCCATTGGAATTCCCGCATTGTATCCTTGTATGGGTAAGTATCGGCCAACGTGTGCCGGTCGTAAAGCAGTTCCTTTTCTATAACGGTTTCGATGAGGGGAGGGGCCGTCTCCGTCTCCGGCGTTGTTTCGGCAACCGGAGGGTCGTGCCGGGGTGAACCGGGTCCCAGCGGCTCTCCCGGCTTTGTCGTGCAGAAACTCAGTGTGGAAAGGCAAAGCAGAAAGAGTATGGGAGCTGTTTTCATTGTATCTGTCATTCTATTCATTATATAAATATAAACAAAAGAATAGAACGATTGTTTGTTTTTCTTTGTTTATTCCTTATTT
>DXRF01000163.1 GCA_019411205.1 Parabacteroides sp.
ATATATGACTATATATCAATCTATTATATATACCATGAAAAGATACGAGAAAGTAATGTTGTAGTATTTCTTTCCACTCAAAACACTTGCGCAAGCCATGTAGTAGTCTTTTCTTTGTACACCCCTGCGGATTATCTTTTCTTTGCGACCAAAATCTAATTTTTTAGACATGATGAAACACGAACTGGAAGATCAATTAAAGGCATTTGAGAAGAAAGGCATCGACCGCCGCCACTTTTTCAAACTGATGGCAATGGCCGGTTTACTGACTGCTACAAGTACACAAAAGGCAAAAGCTTTTTCAAGCAAAGCCAAAGGTAAAATTGTAATTATCGGTGGAGGTGCTGCCGGTATCAGTATGGCTGCTCGGTTAAAGAGCTGGCTGGACAATCCGGATATCACTTTGATCGATCCCAGTGACCGTCAGTTTTATCAGCCGGGTTTCACCCTGATCGCATCAGGTGTGTACCAACCGGACGAGGTCTGGAGAAAGCAGGAGGACTGCATGCCCAGCGATATCAAATGGATTAAAGATTCTGTTGTTGCCGTTGATCCCGTATGGAATCAGGTAACGACTAAAAATAACGGAAAGATCGCCTACGACTTCCTGGTCCTGACTCCCGGACTCCAAATCAACTGGGAAAAGGTGGAAGGTATCACGCAAGCGACACTCGGACAAGGGAACGCCCACACCATCTACGACTTCGAAGGTGCACAAAAGACTTGGAAAGCCATACAGGAATTCTCCAAGACAGGTGGACGTGGAATCTATACCGACACTTATACCAAGCACAAATGCGGAGGTGCTCCCAAGAAAATCTGTTTGTTGACAGAACACTATACCCGCAAACAGGGAACACGCGAAACGGTGGATCTGAATTTCTACACAGCATCCAAAGAACTCTATGACGTTCCGTTTTTCACTCCCCGCTTGTTGGAAATCTACAAAGAGCGCAACATTCCTATCAACCTGAATGTACGTGTGAAAGGTGTGGACACGGCTGCCAAGCAGGTTCATTTCGAGAAGATCGAAACCGTGGGCGATCAGAAAGTTTACACTCCGTTTGTAGAAGATTATGACTTCCTGCATTTCACACCGCCGATGTCGGCCCCCGATTTTGTAAGAGAAGCCGGACTGGGCTGGACGGAAGGTAAACTGGCTGCCGAGGCCTGGGTTATGGTAGACAAAGAGACGTTGGTCCACAAAACATATCCGAACATCATCTCCTTAGGAGACGTAGCCGGAATCCCGACCAGCAAGACATCTGCCGCCATCCGCAAGCAGGTGCCGATCGCTGCCAAGAACCTGATCTCACTGATGGAAGGCAAAGAGCCGGTAGAGAAATACGACGGATATGCCGCTTGTCCGATCGTAACGGACTACGGACATGTTCTCTTGTGCGAGTTCGACTACAAGAAAGAGCCGCAAAACTCGTTCCCGTTCACGTTGCTGGACACATCGAAAGAGCAATGGGCCGCATGGCTGTTGAAGGTTTATTTCCTGAAACCCATGTATTTCTACGGAATGTTGAACGGATGGGCATGATAACTTAAAACAACTCCCTATAATAAAAATGCCAAACTGAAAATCCCCCGGCTCACTTGTAAGAGTACGGGGGGATTTTATTAACCGACATCAAATCAGTAGCCGAAAATTGTTATTGAGGGAAATTGAAACAAGCTCTGAACCCTCTACATTTCACCCCAATTAAAAACGGTGCAGTCAATAGCACAATATAAACCATTTACTACCAGTCGCTTACAGATGTTTTTCGTTCATTGTGGTTCAATCCTACATCTTAGAATAAATATATTAATATATATATAAGCATTTCTTTATGCCTTTTTAGACCGGCATAGGCAAAGAGACGACAAGAACGGGAGAAGTCCCTTCTTCCACATCCGGAAGTCCGGTCTTTTGCCTTCCGAACTCCTTGGTTTGACACGCCAAAGCCCCTTGTTTCGTACACAGAAGTCTCTTGTTTCAAGGCTCACCCAGAAATTGCACGATCGTCCTCACCCGCAGTTCCGTCTTTAGCTCCGGGTTTGTCCCTCATCCATTCGGACAACCGTTATCCAGCCGATACCGGTATTTCCTACCTCTTCCTACCTGTTTCTGCACTGATCTTCGCCGATCTTCCCGAAACTGTATTCCTGCCTGTAGCGGGGCCTTATCTTCGTACTGTCATCGATAATCAAAAAAAATCCTTCATCTACACAATCCAACTATGCAACAAATATATAGATTATTCTCCACAAACTTTCGTTGCCGGTTAGTCCTGCATCTTCCGATAGTAACGCGGACTGTAGCCGGGCAGCAATTCAGGATGGAACACCCAGATCAGGTCTTTCAGCAGGTAATCGGGATGCAAAGGAAATTCCTCATAATAAGGGACAAGTCCCGTATTGCAAGAATAAATCCGGCGATTCTTAAAGGCATCGAAGTTTTCATACGGCTCGTATTCGGCACGCAGGTCACCGTAGGTCATGTCTTCGGACTGGTTATACTTAATCAGCCACATATCGGCATGGATAGCCCGGTCGAGTACCGTCTCGAAAGCCAAAGGCGTACTTCCGGCTCCGGGGAGCTCCTTAAAAACATAATCGGCTCCGGCATCGGCATACATATTAGCGATATAGCTATCTCCCGCCGGCATAAACCAGGAAGCACCGAACTTCTTTTCGGAGATAACGGTCGGGCGAGGCATATCGGCCGTGACCAGCCGTTTCAGATCGAGATAACTCTTTTCCGTTTGCCTGAAAATGGAATCGGCCAACGCTTCCTTACCGAACAGCATCCCGTAGAAACGAATCCATTCGGTACGTCCCAACGGCAACGATTCCATATAATCGGCTCCCTCGATAATGGGGATTCCCAACTTCTCGACCGGCCCGTAGCCACTATTCTGGAAAGGGGAAACGATCACAAGCTCGGCCCCTTTGTCGATCATCATCTCCACATTAGGGGCAGTCGCCTCTCCCATATCGGCAATCCGTCCGGCTTTCAGTCCTTCCCGGATGGCAGGGGTGTCCATATAGCGAGACTCGCAAACGCCTATGATCCGCCCTGTCTCGCCCAACTGGTCGATGATAGCCGCATGCACGGATGTATAGACCACGACATTCTGTGCCGGAACCTGCACGACTGTCCCCTTCGGAAGGTTTTCGGGAACAGGCCGGTCACGGTCTACCAAAAGATACCGTTGCAACAGGCGCGTGCTGTCCCACGGATCACGCACTTCAACAGCCGTATAGCCGTCAAAATGATGCACGGTAAAACCCTGGGCGTAGCGGATGGTGTCGGAAGAGAGGGAGTCTTCGGAATGGGAACTCTGCCTCATATTACAACTTAACATGAGGCAGAGTAAAAGGAAAGAAGCAAGCAACTTCATTTTTATCGTTTTACAAATACAGCCTTAACAGGATTTAAACCAACTTCAAACTGGAATAACTTCTTACCACTCGCATCAAATGCATACACATCGCCATTCGTCTTATAATCGGAAGCAGTAATATAAATATAACCGGTCGTCGGATCAGCTCCGATTTTATAAGGTTGATCAATAGAGGCTCCATCTGTGATAAAGTTATCTGAAATAACCTTCTCATTTATTGCATCATAAGAAATAAATGAGATAACCTGGTTCCAGTTTGCATCATACTGTGAATAGATCATGTAAAGCTTATCGCCGACAGAAGCCATTTCTGTCGCATTCGTTTCTGTAATAGTCGTGACTTCATCTGTCTCGCTATCGATACGTTGGAAAGTATTCGGAATAGCACCGTAATCACCCATAGAAACCAAATAAACATCTCCCTGGCTGTCTGTCACCAAGTTTACAGGATTTGTTACCACTTCGATCTTCTTCGTCTCTTGGAAAGATGCTAAATCGATAACAGATACAGTCTTATCATACCCAACCGGAGTATTATAATCCAAACCACCGGAATTCGCCACATATAATTTATTATTGGCAACCACCAATTGCTCCGGATTACGGCCAACTTTTACTTTCTGTTCGATTTCTAAAGATGCCGTATCCAAACGGGCTACATAACCATCATACAAGGACACATATACTTTTCCTTCATTAGCTGTAAAGAAACGGGGTAATAAGGCATCGCCACTCGATTTGATCTGTTTGATAGATTTACCACTCAAGTCTGTCACTTCGATAATGCTGGAACCATAAACAGCTATATACATTTTAGAACCATATACAATCATATCGTTAGCCGTGTCACCCAATCCTCTTTCATTCACGTTCAGGAAAGTATCAACAGTCATCGTCAACGTATTCAGATTGAAACATGAAAGGCCAGCATTGTTACTCCCCATCTTTCCACTATTCAGAAAATAGATACCACCATTATCTACAGGTTCTGGCTCCGGCTCCGGGCTGTCCGGTGTGAGATCCTGGATTTTCACACTTGCCAAAGCCTCTGATTCTCCCTGTGCATTACATGCAACCACTATAATATATGTATCGGCAGTTACACTGGTTTCAATAGCATAGCTGTTTGTTCCGACTTCAACTTCACCCAATTTCGTATCTCTACCCTTTCCATCGGCAGACAGATAAATAACATATTTAGTGATATTGGATACATTTTCCGGGGCAGTCCATTTCAATGTACCTTTAATTACTCCTTCAACCTGATCCGTATCTGTAAAAGTGACCCCAGTCACAACTTCTGTCGGAACAGTAAGCTGATTTTCATCTTCATCCTTACATCCTGTAAAAACAAAAGACATCAGTGCACATAGGACTGAAACAAAAAAAACACTTTTCTTCTTCATACTATTTCTATTTTATCTAATTAATATGTAATACTTAAACTAAATCTCCATGAACGCCCCGGCATCGGATAATACTGAATAATGTCATACGTTTTATCTGTCAGATTCAGGATATCTCCCTGCACCTTGAACATACACTTCTTCAATGCAAAACTCCGGTTTACAGAAAGACTGTGTTCGAGATATGAATCTATTTGATTTGCCTCTATATTCTGCGGAAGGGCATAACGGTCACCTGCTGCCACAAGCGTATAGGTCACATTCACCCAAGGGTTTTCCAATGATGCCGAAACAGACCCCGAATGCCGTGGGGTATAAGGTATCTGATTCTTATAATTTTTTTCTTCCGGGTCAGTTACATCGATCGCATCCTGGTAGCTATAAGCGGACAAGAGCAAGAGGGAAAAAGTCTTATATAAAGGTATATTGGCACTTAGATTTACATCTATTCCCTTTATTTCCACTTCTCCCATATTCATCATTTTCCAGATGTACATATTCGGAATGGCGACAATCTTATCACTTACCTTATTATAATAGCCGTCAACAGAAACACTTAACAGGCGTATAAAAGGACTTATCTCATCATTCCATGTAAACCCGATATTATATTGAGTTGCTTTTTCCGGTTTCAAATTGACATTCCCCATACGCAGATAATACAGATCCGTAAAAGTCGGAACACGGAATATATCTTTATAAGAAGCCCGAATACGAAATGACTGTTCCTGGAACGGACGCCAGGAGATACTTACTGCCGGAGAAAGCCTTTTCTTATCTGCCGGCCTATCTCCATTCTCAACCTTGTCCGTTATATAAGTGCTCAGCAAACTGGCTGTAGCTGTCAATACCGGGCTTTTATATTGTGCGGCAAATGCGGTAAGCGAAGTCCAACGTTTAGGAGTCGGAGCATTAACAAAATTGTTTTCCAAAGTATTCCGTGCGATATCCGTATTCAACGAAAAAGAAACATAAGAAAAGGGTGAATACAAAATTCCGGCCGATCCATAATACTCGTTTTGGGTATTCAAATCTTCCTGTTTGCCCCCGGAATATTTATTGCTGATATCACGATACTTACTGAATGAATAATTGTATTTGGCATTTGCCTGGAATTTCAAGCGATCAAACCATTCGTTCTCATAATGAAACTGTGTAAAAAAGTCATTATCCCATACCCGTTCACGGGCATTGCTATTATAAAGAATTACCGAACCGGGAAGTCCCCGTTCCGAATCGTAATAATAAACCTTGCCATTCAATTTTCCACCCCGTCCGAAATGACCATACACATTTCCTTCCAGACGAAGAGACTGAACATCGCTGTTCTTACGGATTTCTTCTGTAACCTCCTTACCGTTTATCAGTGTAAAAGGATAATCTCCTTTTGCACTCAACCAATCTGCATGCAGAGATGCGGACCACCGATTTCCTATTCTCTGCTCATAACGTACCACCGGGTTGAACAATCCGAATGAACCTCCTTTCAGTTTCACATAAGCATTATAAGATTTTTCCTTAAACAGGGGGGCCGCAGTCTTTATGTTCAACGCCCCTGCCGAAGCGTACATCCGTGCCGTCTGGAAGATGTCGTCGGCCTGACCGATCGACAGGGAGATCATGTCGACATTGTCCAGTGAGAAGCGGCTGATATCCACCTGGCCGCTCTGTGCGTCCGTGACCGTCACCCCGTCATAGCAGACAGCCGTATGTTTGGCACCGAGGCTGCGGACGGAAACGGTTTTCAAACCTCCTATGCCTCCGTAATCCTGTACGGTCACACCGGAGAAGCGTTTTACGGCTTCCGACAAGTCCTGCACACCGAGCCGTTCGATCCCGGCCTTGTCCATCACCTGGAGCGGCGTACTCTCGCGGGTGGTGGAAGGGCGCACCTTTCCCAGCACCTCGACACCCGAAAGCTGGTGATAGGTCGTCGTGTCTACCTGCGCATACAAAGCGGCAAACGGAAACAGCCAGGCACATAACAGGCCCGACAATCGTTTTACAAATAAATTCTGCATACCTTTTCGATTCATCAGTCCCTTTACCCGAGGAACCGGATACCGAATAATGGCAGGTTTTCTGGCTTGTTCCCCCCTTTTCAATTGATAATTGATAATGGACAATTATCAACTAACGGCAGCCTTCCCGGTGTTCAAATTGTCAATTCTCAATTCTCAATTGTCAACCGAACCACCAGTGGCAACAAGATTTGCCGGGGTTTCAGAACTTACAGCTACGGGTACAGCTCCGGAC
>DXRF01000164.1 GCA_019411205.1 Parabacteroides sp.
GTCAACTGGCTGAGTAACTCCGGTTCCTGGAATACATAAGCTATCCCGGCTTTATTATAGTCTGGTTCGATTTCTCCTTGCACGGGTTTTAAAATCTTTCCTATCAGGTTCAGCAAGGTCGTTTTGCCGGTTCCCGACGGGGCTGTTATGCCATATATGAATCCTTTTTCGAAAGTATAGCTGAAGTGAGATAGAACCGTCTCCGAGCCATACCGATATGAAATATCACGGATCCGTATATCGGAATTCCCTTTTGGCACAGGCAGTTTACAGCAATGCTTGTTGTAATGTATAGGGAATCGCTGCTTCGCCAACCAGCTGATCCCTCTGTCAAAAAGATAGCTGATCAGGATTGCTATAACCGTCCATGCGATCAATTCGGGAACGGCGATAAAAATTTGTGCCTGTTTCATTTCCCCGCCTATACCGGGCGAACATTGCGCCAATACCTCTCCCATAATGACAGCACGCCAACCAAAGCCCGAAGCGGATGCAAGACCGCTGTATAGGAATGGCTTCAGTTGCGGGTAGGTCACTTGTGTCAGCCTGTTCCAACATCCGATCTTGAATTGGCGGGCCATTATCGAAAACTCTTTCCGCCGGCTCCGTATTCCTTTCGTCAGATTTTCCGTAAGGAGAGGAAACATGGTCAGAAAAGCGATGATCAGAGGAATACTTTCTGCGCTTAGGAAAATCAAGGCCAAGAGTATGAATGAAATGACCGGAACGGATCGCATGATTGCCAGTAACGGACGGAAAAGTTCATAAATCCACTCGTATTTGTGAAACAGGAAAGATACTCCCGTGGCTGCCATTAACGAGATAGACATCCCGATGGTTCCACGTAACACCGTCGCCATGACCGATTGGTAGAATGAACCGGATGCGAAAAGTGCGGCGAGCGTGCTCAGCAGGCGAGGTACGGACGGAACCAAATCCGGCAAACGGACCAGCATAGACAATAGTTGCCAGACCAATAGGAGGAGTGTAATCGACAGGATTGTAAAGAGGCTTTTCTTCATTTTCCGGATCATTTATAAAATTGCTCGTCGGGCATCTTTCCTCCCAATGCTTTAGGTTCATATTGCCCGATCAGTTGCAAAAAGCGAAGTATATTTTCTTGGGCTTCGGGAGCTGTTTTGTAGTCGATCTTACAGCGTTCGATACTCTCGGGCGTCAACATGCCGGATGCAAAAATGTTTTCTTTTTCCAATATACGAATAACCTGTTCCGGCTGCTCCACAGCAAAGCGGCAAGCAATATTTAAAAGACTGTCTATCGTTTTTTGACTCTTTTTCAAGGCGGGCGCATAGAGTATGGCCGTTTGGGCAAATCCTAAAGAGGCTGAATCGGGCTTGTTCAGGTCTGCCAATATTTGTAATGTGCTGTCTTTCCGCAACGCAATACTCAAGAACGGCTCTCCTAAAACGGCATAATCGACTTTCCCTACCAACAGTCCCTGCATGATCTCCTGTGCGGTGGTGAATGAATAATTCAGCGTGTAATCGGGTTTATGTTGCCGGAGGTAATGACGGGTAAGAATATCAGGTGTCGTTCCGGCTCCGAAAATATGCAAAACCGGTTTATCCTCACCGGATATACCCTTATCGCTTCTGCCTGCCAAATAGAGAGTACCCCATATCGGACAACCAGCCAGATGGTATCGAATGCCTTTGTTATACAGGTTGGCAGTACTGATCATCGGCAAAACAGCGATATCCGCTTCCCCTTTTATCAGGGCTGCTTGCATCAAGTCGGGAGAATCGATTATTCGAACGGATAATGGCTTGCCGTCGATAACGGGCGTTTCCTTCATCCAGTGTGCAAAGGCAATGGCGGAAGGACCACGCAGAACAGATACACGTATCGTTCCTGCGTCTGTTTTCGGTTTACTATTGCAACAGCATAAAATAAGCAGCAAGCAAAGGCATTTGAAGAATGTCATAGCGTAAAAAGTTTAGGCAAACTTAATTAAAAACTCTCGATTTATGGCAAATCACATAAAAAAAGTGCCGTTGTGGTATAAAACCACAACGGCACTTCTATCATATTTTTGAAAATCAAGATTCGGCGGTCGATCCGCTTTTCTTTACGTTCGTAATAATCTCCTGTTTGTCCTTGTCGAAGTCAACAACGATCGTATCTCCTTCTCCGACAGATGCTCGAATAATCATTTCTGCCATTTCGTCTTCCAGATATTTCTGGATGGCACGTTTCAGCGGACGTGCACCGAACTGGACATCATAGCCTTTGGTGGCAACAAAATCTTTGGCGGCGTCTGTCAGTTCCAAAGAATAACCCAGACTGGCCACGCGTTTGTAAAGACCTTGCAATTCGATATCAATGATCTTATGGATCGTTTCCTTATCCAATTGGTCGAACATGATGATGTCGTCCACACGGTTCAGGAATTCCGGAGCGAATGCCTTATTCAGTGCTTTTTGAATAACGCTGCGGGAAAAGTCCTTATCCGGTTCGCCGGCAGCCTGTGAATTGAAACCGACACCACGACCGAAGTCTTTCAATTGGCGTGTACCAATATTGGACGTCATGATCAGAATCGTATTCTTAAAGTCGATCCGTCTGCCAAGGCTGTCAGTCAGGCGACCTTCGTCCAAGACTTGCAGCAGCAAGTTGAACACGTCCGGATGCGCTTTCTCGATTTCATCCAACAAGACGACTGAGTAGGGTTTACGACGGACTTTTTCGGTCAACTGGCCGCCCTCCTCATAACCTACATATCCCGGAGGCGCACCAATCAGGCGAGACACCGCAAACTTTTCGAGGTATTCGCTCATATCGATACGAACCAAAGCGTCGGCCGAGTCAAACAGATATTCCGCCAACTTTTTGGCCAAATGAGTCTTACCGACCCCTGTCGGCCCTAAGAACATGAATGTTCCGATCGGTTTGTTCGGATCCTTCAAGCCAACACGGTTACGCTGGATTGCTTTTACGATCTTCTGAACGGCATCATCCTGGCCGACTACTTTCTTCTTCAGGTTCTCCGCCATTTCGAGCAATTTCAGGTTTTCTGCTTTTGCGATACGCTGAACAGGGACACCTGACATCATGGCTACAACTTCTGCCACCTTATCTTCATCCACCGTTTCGCGATGCTCTTGCAATTCCTGTTCCCACTTGGCTTTGGCTGCTTCCAACTGCAAGAGGAACTGACGTTCCTTGTCACGGAAACTGGCAGCCAGCTCGAAGTTTTGTGACTTAACGGCAGCAAGCTTCTCTGTTTTGGTCGCCTCGATCTTGGCTTCCAGTTCTTCAATGCTCTTCGGAACCGTTATGTTAGATATATGTACGCGGGAACCGGCTTCATCCAACGCATCGATTGCCTTGTCCGGGAAGTTGCGGTCGCTGATATAACGTTCTGTCAGCTTCACACAAGCCTGCAGGGCTTCGGGTGTATAGATCACATTGTGATGCTCTTCATAGCGGGCCTTGATGTTTTGCAGGATCTGCAAAGTCTCTTCCGCTGTTGTCGGATCGACAATCACTTTCTGGAAACGACGTTCCAAAGCTCCGTCTTTCTCGATATTCTTACGATATTCATCCAGTGTCGTAGCACCGATACATTGTATTTCACCACGGGCCAGGGCCGGCTTCAGCATATTGGCTGCATCCATTGAACCGGAAGCTGAACCTGCACCGACGATCGTATGGATCTCATCGATGAACAAAATGATATTCGGGTTCTTCGACAGTTCGTTCAGAATCGCTTTAATGCGTTCTTCAAACTGGCCGCGATATTTGGTTCCGGCCACGATAGATGCCATATCCAGGCTGATCACACGTTTGTCGAACAAAACGCGGGAAACTTTGCGCTGGATGATACGTAGTGCCAAACCTTCCACAATCGCCGATTTACCGACACCCGGTTCACCGATCAGGACAGGATTGTTTTTCTTACGGCGGCTCAATATCTGTGCCAGGCGTTCGATTTCTTTCTCGCGTCCGACAATCGGATCGAGACGGTTTTCGGAGGCTGCACGCGTCATATCCGTACCGAAGTTATCCAGTACAGGCGTGTCGTTCGGTGACTTGGGCTGTGCAGAACCGGCTCCGGAAGAGGAGCGGGGAGACTCCCGGCGGGAAGAGAAATCATCGTCTTCGTCTTCATCATCATCGGTATAACCATTACTGATTCCTTCAAAATGTTCGGAATCTTCTTCTCTGGCAAAATCATCCATCTGTTTCAAGCCGGTGCCGCTTATCAGGCAATTATATATACTGCGATACGTTATGCCCGCTTCGTTCAGCACCTTTGCCGCAACATTAAATTCTTCTTTCAGAATGGCCAGAAGCAGATGTTCTGTTCTGGTTTCTTCTTTTTTAAACAAGCGGGATTCAAGCATACTCATGCGCAGTACGCGCTCGGTTGTTTTACTGATAGCGATATCATGCTGGACAGCACCTTCGGCATCGATTGTATTTTTAATTTCCTGTTCGATCTTTCTTTTGATATCCCATTCGTCGACATTCAGCTCGCGCAGGGCCTGCACGGCTTTCCCTTCGCCGTCACGGATAATTCCAAGCATTAAGTGTTCCGGTCCGATATAACTGTTTTGAAGCCTAGCAGCTTCTTCGCGGCTATATTCAATAACGTCCATTAATCTCTTTGAATAATTATTTTTCATATTATAATAATGTACTATGATAATGCAAATGTAATAAACTCTCGTTATATATCTAACAAAATCCATGCCATTATTCCTTAAAAGAAAATAAAGTATTAAATACGGATTTGGCATATTGATAGTTTGAAACCGGGTATCGCTGGACAAGTAAATTCTAAAATTTCGAGTCAAAAGTTTTCGTGATACACGGAAAAGCCTTACCTTAGTGCACTTTTTGAAAGGTGAGATATTGAGTGTAATTAATATAAAACTAAATGGTTGATCAAGACAGAATTATTAAGATTAACATCGAGGAGGAAATGAAATCGGCATACATTGACTATTCAATGTCTGTCATTGTTTCACGTGCCCTTCCGGATGTTAGGGATGGTTTTAAACCGGTTCATCGTCGTATTTTGTTTGGAATGAATGAATTGGGTAATACATCCGACAAACCTTATAAAAAATCTGCGAGAATTGTTGGTGAAGTTTTAGGTAAATATCATCCACACGGCGATTCGTCTGTTTATTTCGCAATGGTTCGTATGGCACAGACATGGTCTATGCGCTATACGCTGGTGGATGGGCAAGGGAACTTCGGCTCGGTAGACGGTGACAGCCCTGCTGCCATGCGTTATACGGAAGCGAGATTAAGTAAGCTTGCCGAAGAAATGCTGCGCGATATTGACAAAAACACGGTTGATTTCCAGCTGAACTTCGATGATACACTGAAAGAGCCGACCGTATTGCCGACTCGTATCCCGAATTTGCTGGTAAACGGTGCTTCCGGTATTGCCGTCGGTATGGCTACAAATATGCCGACACATAACCTTAGCGAAGTGCTGGACGGCTGTATGGCTTACATTGATGCCCGCGGGGAAATGGAAGTGGCAGATTTGATGCAATATATCAAAGCTCCGGATTTCCCGACAGGTGCGACTATCTACGGATATGCCGGTGTAAAAGATGCCTTTGAAACAGGTAAGGGACGTATTGTTTTGCGCGGTAAAGCAGAAATCGAGACAGAAAATAATCATGAGAAGATTATCATTTCGGAAATACCTTATGGTGTAAATAAGGCCGAATTGATCAAGTATATTGCCGATTTAGTGAATGAAAAGCGCATAGACGGCATATCGAACGTAAATGACGAGTCGGACCGCCAAGGCATGAGAATCGTCGTGGATGTAAAGAGGGATGCAAACTCGAGCGTCGTGCTTAACAAGCTATATAAGATGACGGCATTGCAGTCTTCTTTTAGTGTCAATAATATCGCGCTGGTGAACGGACGTCCCAAGTTACTCAATCTGAAAGATTTGATCAAAGCATTCATCGACCATAGACATGAAGTCGTGATTCGTCGTACGAAATACGATTTGAAGAAGGCCGAAGAACGTGCCCATATCCTGGAAGGTCTGATCATTGCTTCCGATAATATCGATGAAGTCATCGCAATCATCAAGTCATCTAAAAGTCCGGCCGAAGCCATCGAACGTTTGATGGAACGTTTTTCTCTGTCAGAAATACAGTCTCGTGCCATTGTAGAAATGAGACTTCGCCAGTTAACAGGTCTGGAACAGGATAAACTTCGTGCAGAGTATGAAGAAATCGAAAAATTAATCGCATATTTGAAGGAAATTCTGGAAAATGATGATCTTTGTATGAAAGTCATCAAAGACGAATTGCAGGAAATCAAGGACAAGTACGGAGACGAACGTAAAACAGACATCGTTTATGCCTCTGAAGAACTCAATCCTGAAGACTTCTATGCGGATGATGAGATGATCATCACCATCTCTCATATGGGATACATCAAGCGTACGCCGCTTAGTGAATTCCGTGCTCAGGGACGTGGCGGAGTAGGGGCCAAAGGTTCAGAAACGCGTGACGAAGATTTCGTAGAATATATCTATCCGGCTTCCATGCATGCCACCTTGCTGATCTTTACGGCAAAAGGAAAATGTTATTGGTTGAAAGTGTTCGAAATTCCGGAAGGAGCGAAGAACTCAAAGGGTAGAGCGATCCAGAACTTGTTGAACATCGAACCGGATGACAAGGTCAACGCTTTCATCCGAGTAAAGAAGTTGACGACAGACACCGAGTTTATTAATTCGCACTATCTGTTGTTCTGTACAAAGAAAGGTGTGATCAAGAAGACGTTACTGGAAGCATATTCTCGTCCTCGTCAGAATGGTGTAAATGCCATCACGTTACGTGAAGACGACGGTCTGATCGAAGTTTGTATGACAAATGGCAATAATGAAGTTCTGATTGCAAACCGTAACGGACGTGCTATCCGTTTCCATGAAAATGCAGTGCGCGTTATGGGCCGTACAGCATCCGGTGTAAGAGGTATGACACTTGATGACGATTCTAACGACGAAGTTGTAGGAATGGTTTGTATTAAGG
>DXRF01000165.1 GCA_019411205.1 Parabacteroides sp.
GTTCATGGAAAGGCTTTGACTTACGTCTGTTCTTCCAAGGTACAATGAAACGTGACGTATGGTTGGACTCTCCTGTCTTTTGGGGATACAAAACAGGTATTTGGTGGGCTAACTTAAATGATTACATCATCGATAACTCTTGGAGTGAAACCAATACGAACGCTTACTATCCTATTCCGACTTGGAGTGATAGAAGTAAACAAACACAGACAAAATATCTGCAAAACGGTGCTTTTATCCGTTTGAAAGATGTTACATTAAGCTATACTATTCCTAAAGCGCTCATCAATAAATATGGCATCGGTCAGCTAAAAGTGTTTGTAAGCGGTCAGAATCTTTGGGAAGCTACAGGATTGTACAAATACCTCGACCCGGATGCTGTAGGCAGACGTGACAATAACGGTAACTTGAAAGTTGACGACAACGGTAGTGTTTATCCGTTTACCCGTTCTTATTCATTTGGTATCAACGTAACATTCTAAAAACAGACAAAGTAACATGAAAAAGTCAATTATATTATTTGGTGGTTTATTGTTCCTCACCATCCAAAGTTGTGATGTGCTGGATAAAGAGCCATTAGACTCTATCAGCACACAACAATACTTTGCTAATGCCAATGCACAGGCTTTAGAGCAATATTGTAATGATTTATATCCCAAATTAATCACCGGACATGGAAATCCGAACGAATATAATTTTGGGATGATGGAAACCGATTTCCAGTCTGATGACCTGCTGCCGTGGGATGCAAACTCTGTAGCTTTCAGCCAACACAGTATTTCTACAGCAGACAATGAGAACTGGAAATGGGAAAATATTCGTGCTTGCAATGCTTTTATGCAAGATTACGAACTATCTCCGGAAACCGAGGCCGTAAAACACCGTTATGCCGGTGAAATTTTATTCTTCAAGACATTGGATTACTTTAATAAAGTAAAACGCTTTGGCGATGTACCTTGGTATGACAAAGTTTTGGTTCCTGGAGACAAGGATCTATACAAAGGCCGCGATTCCCGCATTACCGTTGTAGCAAATATGATAAAAGACATTGATCAAGCGATTGAATGGTTGCCCAAAAAAGAAACGACAGGTGTTTATCGTATCAGCAAAGATGCTGCACTTGCATTGAAGGCACGTATATGTCTATTTGAAGGAACTTTCCGCCGTTATCATAATCTGGAAGGCGATACCGAATTGCTCAAAGCCGCTTATGAAGCAGCAGGCGAACTGATGAAATCCGAATATGGTTATTCATTGTTCCAAGGTTCAAAACCGGGTAAAGCCTATTACGAATTATTTATCCAGGCAGATTACAAATCCAATCCGGAAATTATCCTGTCAAAGGAATATGATCCGACTGTCGGCAAAGGAAATAACTTAAGCCGCCAGATTGCAGTCGGTGAATCTCCCATCGGTTTGAGTCGTGACGCAGTTGAAGATTATTTGTGTGCAACAACAGGAAAACCAATCTCTATGTGCGGCTGCGAAGGCCACTCCCACCATACAACATTAATCGCCGAACTGAAGAACCGAGATCCGCGTTTACTACAAACAGTGCCGACTCCCGAAGCTGGTGAATACACCTATTATCTGGAAGGAAAACGCCCGGATATCGGTAAATATACCAGTGGAAGCGTCAGCACATCTACGGGATATGGCGTTATCAAATATTACAATCCGTCAGAATACACATCCTCTCATCATATTGGAACATTAGACGCCCCCGTCTTCCGTTATGCAGAAATTCTTCTGATACGTGCAGAAGCAGGAGCCGAACTTGGCCTGGATCCCGAATTAGACAAAACAGTCAACGCTTTGCGTGATCGGGTTGGTTTTAATCACCATTTGACAACAAATCCGATTGAAGATCCGAAATTGGTTGCCAAATATCCGACAATCAAAGGCCCGAATGCAAACTTGATCCGCGAAATCCGCCGTGAACGTCGTGTCGAACTAATGGCAGAAGGTTATCGTTATCATGACTTAATGCGCTGGGCCTGTGGTATTCGCCTGAACCAGCCGAAATTGGGTATCATTCCAGACAAAGCAACAAGCGAGAATGATTTAAATGGATATAATACAAAAGATTATGAATCTATTAAATCCGGATTAGGTTTCGTAGACGGTGCCATTGATGTTTATACAAAACGAATGACAAATCCAGTTCCAAACTTTATAGATCCCAAGAACTATTTGTTCTCTATTCCGACATACCAAATCGGATTAAACCCCAATTTAAAACAAAATCCGGGATGGGATTAATTGAAATGTTTTGATAATTTTTTCAGAAGGTCCGCTCTTCATTATAGAAGGGTGGACCTTTTTGTATTTGGAGAATCCTCTTTCAATAGCTTTTGATTTTAAAGTCTATCTTCACAACCGGAAAACATCGAATTCAAAACATATATGTTTTAAAAACGAAACACCTATGCTTTGAATTCGAAACATAGGTGTTTTGAAATAAGAAGTAAAACGATCACATCAATAGTCTTTCTCATTCGCCAGATTCCACATATTCAGAAAAGAGGCTTTCGTTATATCGACGATCTTATTCCAGTTAATCTTCTCCACATGGTCACTTGGCATATGATAGTCAGGATGACCGTCCGTATGATACCAAATGATCGGAATATCCAAGAGAGCGAACGAAGCGTTATCGCTCCCCCCTACCGGCTTATCCCACGGACGATAATCAGGAGTCAGATTCAAACCATATTTCTTGATATCGTTTTTTAACCAGTCGCCAAACGCAGGATGTGCTTCCGTATAGAAATAAACGACATGCGTCGGCTTGGACTCGTCTTTATTACGGCCAATCATGTCATAATTCAGATATCCTTTCACCTTATCCATATCCGGGAATGTCTGCACGAAATATTTGGAGCCTAACAAGCCTTTCTCTTCGCCATCCCAGAATGCGAAAATAACGGTTCGCTCCGGTTGGACACCTGTTGCTAAAAACGCCTTAGCGACCTGCAGGACGGCTGAAACCCCCGAAGCATTATCGTCGGCCCCGTTATAGATCCGGTCCCCACCCAACATCGGGTCAAGGCCGAGATGATCATAATGGGCACCTATAATCACATATTCGTTCGGGTTCTTACCTTCGATCTTCCCCAGGATGTTGTTCATCGACAGCTTCTGGTGGACACCTTGTTTCAACTTCGCGATCGAATCTGGATGAACCTGGAAACGGCCCTTCTTCTGCCGTTCCTTATTATAGGCCTCGAAAGGTTGGTAATAGGATTCGAACAGAGGCTCGATCCCCATCGTTTTCAAATTAGAGACAATATATTCACCGGCAATACGTCCACCACGGAAACCCGCTTCACGTCCTTCCAATGCATCACTTGCCAGGAAACCGATATAGGCTTCGGCATTTTCCTTGTTAATAACATCCAATCCTTTCTTTTCAGGCGATTCGGCCCATAATGTAGCACTCAGTGCAACAGAGACTAAGAATAATCCCGTTTTTCTCATTTCGATATTGTGTTTTACAGATTATAGTTTTCTACATTATGCAAATATAGAAATATTTGTATACATTCGAATTATAATAATAGAATACAGATATGGTTTTAATGTGGCTATGGACAAGAGCAGGACTGACTTTATCAAAATAAAAAAAGGCCAAACTCCGCTATCTAATAAGCGTCGAATGCCTCCCACATTTATCTCCCACCTGTCTTTCTAAAGACTACGGTGAAGAGACTACATCTAAAATTATTTACTGTTTAATACTCAATTTTTAGAGCTTTCGCTCATTTGGCTCATCAATCTGCGGATCTCAGCATTTACTCGCTGACACATTGAACCATTTCCCACTGACTGATAACGATCAGCCTGATAACGCAACATCGCTAAAGTACGCATACTTTTTTCGTTTTCTCTCATCATCATAATTTTACTCATTTAAATTCTCCACGCTTGGAGAACGATTAATAATAACTAAACCTAAACTTTCTTTTTGTTTACAGTGCAAAGATAGGCATTTTATTTGAATTTATGCTGTAAAACATATTTAATATCTATTATTTAACCATATTTAGGTTTTGATTAAATACTTTTCATCTCGATCTATCTAAACGACAGTAGTCAATTCACCTGTGGTCGAGTCGATTACAAATCCTCGGACCGTTATATCTTTCGGAATCAACGGATGTTTTTGTACTTGAGCCACTGTTTCACGAACGGAACCTTCCGGAGTGTCGAACCCACGCAACCACGATTTGAAATCAATGCCACAGTAACGCATCATGTCGATATGCTCCGAAGGGATGCCGCGCTTCTTCATTACCTCAATCATCTGTTCGCTGTCCATATGTTTGGCACCACAATCGGTATGACCGATAATCATGACTTCGTTCACCCCTAATTCATAAATGGCAACCAGCAGGCTCCGGATCACACTTCCGAAAGGATGGGAAATAATCGCCCCCGCATTCTTAATGATCTTGACATCTCCGTTCTTTATACCCAAAGCTGCCGGCAGCAGCTCCGTAAGACGTGTGTCCATACAAGATACTATCGCGATTTTCTTATCAGGATATTTATTGGTGATAAACCGCTCGTACCCTTTATTCTTTACAAATTCACGATTAAATTTCAATAACTCGTCTATCATAACTATCCTATTATATATGTAACAGTTCAATATCAAATAATGTTGAAATGTTTCAACGCATTGTATACACCGTTCTCGTCGACAGAGGTCGTCACATAGCCGGCTGCACTCATCACGTCTTCGGCCGCATTTCCCATAGCAACCCCGATTCCGACATGGCTAAGCATCTGGATATCATTACCACCATCGCCAAAAGCCATACATTCGTCCAGACCGATATGAAAATGTTCCAGCATCTTGTCAATCCCGACCCTTTTACTGCTTCCGAACGGAACGATATCCGTAAAAAGAGGGTTCCACCGTGTGGATTCACAATGGGACAAGACCTTCATGATCCGTTTTTCCTGCTCTGCTGTAAAAAAGGCGATCAGCTGGTAAACCGTTTTTCCATAAATATCCTCGATCGGACGGATTGGAGGAGCCGGGAAATTCAACAGATGAAACACCTCGTTTACCGCTTTATCCGTATAGTTCATAAAAATCTCGTCTTCCTGCACGAAGGCACAAGGGAATTCGCCTTCCATTTCCTGGTAACGAACCAAGGCTTCGATATCCTTATCGGGAATACTGTGCTTATAAATGACATCATCCTTTCCGGCAAACACATAGCCGCCATTCAAAGTCACATATCCATCGAACTCAAGATCGCCCAGGTTGTTAATCGAACGGCGATGGCGGCCGGTTGCTATAAATACTTTTATCCCCTTCTTTTTCAACAACTCGATCGCATGAAGGGTGGATTTTGGGACTACATGTGTTTTAAAGCTGACCAATGTCCCATCAATATCAAAAAATACTGCCTTAATCATAACCTAAACTCATTACCTTTTAAACCTCAACAAAGGTAAGAATAATTACGGATTTCCAAAGATCACATAAAATTTGTATATTTGGACGCTGAAACATTTTATTTGCAAACATGAAAACACATCTCTACTTATTGCCAATACTATTCATATTCGTTCCATCCATCTTTGCGCAAGAGGTTGAGAAAGAAACCGTGCCCGGACAAGAACCAACTTTGGTAGAACGGCTTACGGGAGGGAAAAAAGTGATTGAAAGTGCAGAAATGAACTTCCAGCTTTTTACTTCGGCAAACGCAAATTTCACAGGTTCCGATTTCGACGGCATGAACTTCAAGTTGAATCGCGTTCGGTTGGAAATAAAAGGGGACGTATGGAAAAGCCTTTCCTATCATTACCGGCAGTCATTCAATAAATATTCGGACCCTTATTCGCTGGACAATCTTTCGTCCTCGCTCGAATTGGCTTATGTCAACCTGAAAGTGCATGACAAGTTCGGCTTTACGATCGGTAAGCAGTTTGTCAATTTCGGAGGATACGAATATTTTGTCAATTCGATAAAAGTACGTGAGTTCAGTGAATTCAACAACCTGCTGACCTGCTATCAGGCTGGTATTTCAGGCAACTGGCAGATCAACCCGGACCACGAACTTTGTTTCCAGATCGTGAACAACCGAAGCGGACAGGACGATGAAATCTATGCGACCGGATTACCGGAGAACACACGAGAGGCCAAAGTACCTTTCATGTACACAGTAAACTGGAACAGTTACTATTTAGACCGTGTCCTGCAACTCCGCTATGCCGCCTCCGTCGGACAACAGACACAGAAACGTTATTCCTATTACTTCACCTGTGGCAACACGATCGAGAAAGGACCTCTGCTGGCTTATCTGGACATCATGTACACCCGGCAGGGGTTGGACCAGCACGGCGTTATAAGCCGCCTGCCAGAGACGGTCCAGACAGCTTGCAACACCGAATATCTATCGGTCATCGCCGATGTCGACTACCGGATTCATCCGCGCTGGAATGTCTATGTGAAAGGAGCTTATGAAACCGGAAGGGTTTACAAGGCAAACGGGCCGTTCGCCAAAGGCATGTACCGCCGTTCCTGGAATGCACAGAGCAGCCTCGAATTTTTCCCGATCAAGAACAGCGATCTTTTCATCTTTCTCCTTTATACATATCGTGGCGTGAAGCTAGAAAAAGCTGCTTTGGATATGGGAGCAGTCGATCCCGACACGCACCGTATTTCATTAGGATTGGTCTATTCGATTCCGGTATTTTAAAATTACAGCAAATAGACATCATTTATATCCAGCTTGAATTGCAGGCCAAGAAATTCTGCCGCTTTCCTGCAAAGTAACATCCGTCCGGTAAAAATCTCGAAATAGTCCATCACGGCACAGATTTCGGTATTGATCTTCAAATCGAGAGTGATCGTTTTCGAATCCGGCTCCAATATGACATCCGATTTCTCAGCAGCATAATTTACACGGTCATGGATATCGAAATTAATCGTAGAACGGTTACGGACACGGCTGCGG
>DXRF01000166.1 GCA_019411205.1 Parabacteroides sp.
GAACATGACTATCTGACAGACGGTTTCTGGGCCATGTCGCGCGATCAGGAACTTCCAAACCCCGGCATGACCGTCACTTTCATCGATAAAATAGAAGACGTAACCGACTATGTGAAGAAGGAACTGGAAAAAGATACCGATCCCAACAGCATGAACTTCCTATCTCCTAAATTTCTGAACGGCCTGGCAAAAGCAAAAGCCGGAGAAAAGTACCTGCAGGACAATCCGGGCACGGAAGTCGAGATTAAGGCGTTCTATGGAGGTAACCAGTATTTCATGTTCACGAAGAAAATCTATTCCGATGTCCGCCTGGTAGGGGCTCCCCCTTCATCAATCGGAAAGTTCGGTGCAGACACCGACAACTGGATGTGGCCGCGTCATACGGGTGACTTCTCCGTCTTCCGTGTCTATGCCGATGCGAACGGTAATCCGGCTCCTTACTCCGACAAAAATGTTCCGCTTCGCCCGAAGCGCTGGTTCAAGATTTCATTGAAAGGTGTCCAGGAGAACGACTATGCCATGATGATGGGATTTCCCGGCCGGACCAATAAATATTATACTTCCTGGGAAGTGGCGGAACGACGTGATATTGACAATACGGTCCGTATCCACATCCGTGACTTGCGCCAGAAAGTCATGCTGGACGAGATGTTAAAAGACCCGGCTGTCCGGATTCAGTATGCCAGCAAATATGCCGGCTCGACAAATGCTTACAAAAATGCGATCGGTAGCAACTGGGCCATTAAAAAACGTAATTTCGAACAAGTAAAAAAGGAAGAACAGGACAAACTGATTGCCTGGTCCAACAAAATGTGCGAACCGAGCTATCCCGATGCCTTAATGGCGCTCGAACAGATCGTATCAGACCGCAAAGATCTTCGTTTCCGCAGTTGGATGTTGGATGAAGCGATCCTTCGAGGGATTGAATTTACAAATGTGCCGACCCCAACGGAGGCCCTCCTTGAAGCCTTGAAAGGGAAAGACAAAAAAGTCAGACAGGAACAACTCCGGCTGTTGGAACGGGCCTATCATGGATTTGCCAACAGCAATTACTCGGCCGACGTAGATAAGAAAATCGCCAAAGTGATGCTGAAAGAATACCGCAGCCAGGTCGATCCTAAAGCACAACCGACCTATTTCGAACAGATCGACAAGAAGTTCAAAGGAGACACGGACCGATTCGTCGACTATCTGTTCGAGAAATCCATTTTCGGCAGTGAGGACAATTTCAATAAATTCCTCTCCCATCCGTCTGTCAAAGCACTGGAAAACGATCCGATGATTCTTTTTGCCAAGTCTGTCCGTGCAGAAGAAGCCAATCTGAAGAACGCGTTAAAAGAATTTGAAGATGGGTATGCAATGGCCCACCGCTGTTATGTAAAAGGTTTGCTGGCCATGTACGGCGACCGTGCCAATTTCCCTGACGCCAACTTTACCCTGCGTCTCACCTACGGACAAGTAAAAGGGTACAGCCCACGTGACTGCGATTATTATGGCCATCAGACAACACTGGACGGTGTGATGGAAAAAGAAGATTCCACCAACTGGGAATTCGTAGTACCTGCTCGCCTGAAAGAGTTGTATGCCACTAAAGATTTCGGACGCTACAAAACTTCCGACGGAAAAATGCCGGTGGCCTTCAGTACAACCACCCATTCGACCGGCGGAAACTCCGGCAGCCCTGTGATGAATGCAAACGGTGAACTGATCGGAATCAATTTCGACCGCAACTGGGAAGGAGTCGGTGGTGACATCCAATATCTCCCCGACTACCAACGCAGTATAATTGTCGACATCCGCTACGTTCTCTTCATCATGGACAAATATGCCGGAGCGGGATATTTGCTGGATGAGATGGAGATTGAAGAATAACTTTACACCAAGAGATACTTGGCAGATCATAACGCTATGCATTAGCTATCCTAACTCATAAAGATAGCACCCGTAAAGCATAGCGTTATATCTTTGTGAATGGAAGAACAAAATGTCGGCAGCATTTTCGAAAGGGAGGCCGATCCTTTTCCGAAAAGAATGCCGCCTCCTTCTCAAAAGGGTATAGGCTATTTCCGAAAAGCCTATACCCTTTCTATCATCTCCCTATAGCCTGTCCTCGCATAGGTCATAGGCTGTATTTTTCGCCTTCACTTCTACCATCCCACCTGATTTATCTATCTATTTATATACCCATAAAGAAAAAGAGGTGAAAGCAAAAAAGTCCGGTGAAGGCAGAAAGAGACATAGCTTCACCCCTGAAAAAGATTGATATACATACGATATAAAGAAAAGGTGAAGGATAAAAACGAATCGCGTACCAACTTAAAATTCACCTGCTCACTAAACATGATAAGCAAATCTATCTGCGAAAACTATTTGTTCCGATTGAATCATAAATCTGAAATCTTTTTACCTTTGTAGTTCGTAAAAAGATAAGCTATGATCGATCAACCTACCATAGACCGGATACTGGATGCAGCAAACATCGTGGACGTTGTTTCCGAATTCGTTACCCTTCGGAAACGAGGCATAAACTATGTAGGGTTATGTCCTTTCCATAGCGACAAATCCCCCTCTTTCTATGTATCGCCGGCAAAAAATATCTGTAAATGCTTTGCCTGCGGCGAAGGGGGTACAGCTGTTCACTTCATTATGAAGCATGAGCAGCTTTCTTATTATGATGCGCTTCGCTATCTTGCCAAGAAATACAACATCGAAATACAGGAGCGGGAACTGTCGGAACGCGAAAAGCAGGTACGAAGCGACCGCGAAAGCATGTTGATCGTCAATAGCTGGGCACAAAAATATTTCACGACCCAGCTCTACCAACACCAGGAAGGCAAGGCCGCCGGCCTGCGCTACTTTGCCGAACGTGGTTTCCGCGAAGATACGATTCGTAAATTCCAGTTAGGCTACAGCCTCGACCAACGGGACGCCCTGTATAAGGCCGCAATAAAGAGCGGTTACAAAAAAGAATTTCTCGAAAAGACAGGTTTGGTAATCACCTACGACAACGGCGGGGTAAACGACCGTTTTCGCGGGCGTGTCATTTTTCCGGTTCATTCGCTCAGTGGAAAAGTCGTCGCTTTCGGAGGACGCGTCTTGAAGAAAGACGAAAAGACGGCCAAATATGTCAACTCACCCGAAAGTGAAATTTATCATAAGAGTAACGAGCTTTACGGGATCTATTTCGCCAAACAGGCGATCGTAAAGGCTGATCGCTGCTTTTTGGTGGAAGGCTACACAGATGTGATTTCCATGCATCAGGCCGGGGTCGAAAACGTGGTCGCTTCGTCGGGTACAGCCCTCACACAAGGACAGATCCGCCTGATACATCGCTTCACCAGCAATATCACGGTCTTGTATGACGGCGACGCAGCCGGTATCAAAGCAGCCTTGCGCGGTATCGACCTGCTGTTGGAAGACGGCATGAATGTGAAAGTGGTGCTTCTACCAAACGGGGAAGACCCGGATTCTTTCGCCCGCAAACACAACGCGAGCCAGTTTGCCGAGTTTATCCGACAGAATGAAACCGATTTCATCCGTTTCAAAACGCGCCTGCTACTGGAGGATGCGGGAACAGACCCGATCAAACGGTCGGCGCTGATCTCTGATATCATCCGGACGGTAGCCATCATCCCCGACAATATCGCCCGCTCCCTTTATATCCGGGAATGCAGTGCGATGATGGAAATAGACGAGATGCTTCTATTGAACGAAGTAAACAAAATCCGTCTCAACAAGGCAGAAAGACAAACAAATACTCCGTCCTCTTCCATTCCGGCTACTTCCGTCAATATCCCCGAATATCCGGATATTCCCGGTTACCACCCCTACCCGGAAGAGACGCTGACGGAACAGCCACAGGAAAATTCCCTGCCTCCTGACAATACAATCCCACCACCGCCGCCCGAAGAATATGTTTCCGATGGTGGAGAAGGCAGCATGCCACCGCCAGCACCTTTCACACCGCCGGCAAATATTCCGGCCGGGCCGAAGCGTTCGCCTTACGAGGCATACGAAATCGCCCTGTTGCGGTACATTGTGCGTTATGGCGAGCGCATCCTGTTTCAATATACGGATGAAGAGACGAACGAGGAAGTCGTGATCCGCGTTTCCGAATATATCCGTTCCGAGCTGGAACGCGACGATTTGACTTTTTACACTCCGCTTTTCAAAAGTATGATGGATGAAGCGGCCGACCGTTGCCAGTCCGAAGGGTTCATCGCGAATCGGTATTTCCTCGCCCACCCTGATCCGAACGTGAGTCGCCTTGCCGCCAACTTGATCAGTGAAAAGTATCAGCTTAGCAAATATCACACCAAATACCGGGAGCTGGAACAGGAAGAAGACAAACTCGACCAACTGGTAATTCGGGAACTGTATGCTTTCAAAGATGCCTATATCCTCTCGCAAATCAAAGAGATACAAGCACAGATCAAAAATACACAAAACAACGAAGATATGGAACAGGTGTTCGAGCTGATGAAAAAGCTCACGCGCTTGAATGAAATAAAGAATGTATTAAGTAAAGAATTGGGAGAAAGAATCATATTAAAAATGTAATGCCTATGAATTTTTTAGAAACGGAAGACGTGGTAAAGCAATATGCCAACCACCTCGCCCTCAACAAGGTTAGCATCCAAGTACCCGAAGGGAAAGTCTTCGGGTTATTAGGGCCGAACGGAGCCGGCAAAACCACACTGATCCGTATCATCAACCGAATCACGGCCCCCGACAGCGGCCTTGTCCGTTTTAACGGACGCGAGTTCCAACCGGAAGATATCTACCAGATCGGTTACCTGCCGGAAGAACGCGGCTTGTACAAAAAAATGAAAGTCGGTGAACAGGCCATCTACCTGGCACAGCTCAAAGGGCTCTCCTACCAGGAAGCTCGCACACGGTTGATACGCTGGTTCGAAAAATTCGATATCATGCCCTGGTGGAACAAGAAACTGGAAGAGCTGTCCAAAGGGATGCAGCAGAAAATACAATTCATCATCACCATCATTCACGAACCGAAACTTCTGATCTTCGACGAACCGTTCAGCGGATTCGACCCAGTGAATGCCGAATTGCTGAAAAAAGAAATCCTCGAACTCAAAGATGCCGGACACACAATCATCTTTTCCACGCACAACATGTCGTCTGTTGAAGAGATTTGTGACAATATCGCCTTGATCAACCGTTCTCAAGTTGTGCTTTCCGGCAATGTGACAGAAGTGAAAAGCCGTTTCCGGACAAACAATTTCACCCTCCGTTTCCATACCGGATCAGGGAAATTGCAACCCATCCCGGAAATGTTCAGCCTGCTGACGGAAAAAGACCTGGCCGGAACAAGCGAGGTACGCATCCATAAAGAGCCGGGTATAACCAACTCCGCCCTCCTCTCTGCATTGGCGGGACAGACTGAAATCATTTCTTTCACGGAAGAGATCCCTTCGATGAACGACATATTTATTAACACCGTCTCCGGTACAAATACTACGCAAGCATGAATAAGATAGGACTTATAATAAAAAGAGAATACCTCCGCCGTGTCAGCAAAAAATCGTTTCTGTTACTGACATTCCTGACACCGTTCCTGTTTGCCGCGCTGGTATTCGTCCCGCTTTGGTTATCCACCATCAAAGGAGATGATGTCAAACAGGTGGCGATCATCGATACGACAGGCAAATACGCACCGCTGTTTAAAGACACAGAAGAATACACCTTCATCACCGAAAAAGGTTCCAGCCTGGAAGAATATCGTAAAAACCCGGATAAAGAAATTTTCGCTTTCTTGAATATAACAGACGACTTGTTGCAAAACCCAACCGCAGCAACACTCTATTCGCAGAAACAAATTCCGATGGGACTGAAAAACACCATCGACAAAACACTGTCCGAATACCTGAAAGACGAGAAACTCGCTTCTTACAACATCGACAACCTGAAACAGATCATCGAGGACAGCAAGATCAATTTCAATATCAAAACCATCAAATGGGATGAAGACGGAAGTGAGAAAAGCACTTCGGCCGAGGTCGCTTCTATCTTGGGCATGATATTGACTTTCATTATCTATATGTTTATCATCATGTACGGTGGAATGGTCATGCAAGGAGTGATGGAAGAAAAGACGAACCGTATTATCGAAGTGATGATTTCGTCCGTCAAGCCATTCGACCTGATGATGGGAAAAATCATTGGCATCGGTTTCGTCGGCCTGACACAAGTATTCCTGTGGGGAATCCTGACAACGGTCTTGGTATCGGGGAGCCTTTTCTTTTTCGGTGGCAACACATCACCTGAAGATATGATGACAGCACAGATGACGGCACAAGGCATAAACGATGTGGCTGCCGGTTCTTCCGATATCAGCATCCAGGTGCAAGAAATTATCAATTCGATCAACTTCGGTATGATCGGCATCTGTTTTGTCCTTTATTTTATCGGTGGCTATTTACTGTATGCAGCTCTATTCGCTGCAATCGGAAGTGCTCTGGAACAGCAGGAAGATACTCAGCAGTTCATGACTCCGATTATGCTTTTGATGGCGTTCAGCTTGTATGCCGGAATCTATAGCATGAATAATCCAGACGGCCCGCTGGCATTCTGGTGTTCGATGATTCCGTTTACCTCCCCTATCGTGATGATGGTCCGCTTGCCGTTCGACATTCCGGTATGGGAATTGGCTCTTTCGTTTGCCTTGCTGTTTGCCACAGCTATACTTATCATCTGGTTCTCGGCCAAAATTTACCGTGTAGGTATTTTAATGTATGGAAAGAAACCGAGCATCAAAGAAATGATCAAATGGGTAAAATATAAATAAAACTATCACGGCGATCGTTATGATCGCCGTGATAACGTAAAATATATGTATGAAAAAAGCCTGTCACTCAAAAGAATGACAGGCTTTTTGTTGTTCAACCAGGGCTCGAACCTGGACTAACAGGACCAGAATCTGTTGTGCTAC
>DXRF01000167.1 GCA_019411205.1 Parabacteroides sp.
ATTTAATTGTATTTAGAAATTTCTTCCCATCTATGGTTATTATCATGCAAAGGTATGCTAAATCCCCATATCACGCAAACGATTAAAGAAATATTTCACCAATCGGAACGCAGCTTGCCGACAGGTTTTATTTTCATCAGATATCATGAACAGATTGTGTGATACGAAAAAAATTCGTTTTTTTGCAAGCGATACAGGCAAGTCTTGCCGGATAACTGATTATTATTAATTGTCATATTATGAAAACTGCTATTTTTTCTATCGGTGTTTTTTTGATTTCTCTGTTCTTAGGCTCTTGCCAACCTTCTGAAACCACCTGTTCCGTCGTCGACACAGGAAAAGCCCTGGACTATAAGATGGGCGACAAACTGTTGTTCTCCTACAACTATGCCACGGTTTACCCGGCCCCAGGCGTTGACTCGGTCTATAAACGCAGCGGTTTCATCCATCCTTTGAAGACATTGAGAGGCGAAGTGATGACCAATTGTTCGCCTGCCGACCACTACCACCATTTCGGTCTGTGGTACGCCTGGACGAAAACCACGTTCGAAGGAAACGAGATCGACTTCTGGAATCTTCACAAAAAACAAGGGACAGTCCGCTTCCGCAACTTCGAGCGCATATCCGACAATGGTTTTGTCGCAACACTGGACCATGTGGTCTATCCCGATTCTCCCGCAGAAAAAGTAGCGATGAACGAACGCTTGGAAATCAACATCGGGACGACATCTTTACCGGGCTATTATATCGACTATCATACCACCGTCTGCCTCGCCAGCCCCAGCCCGATCACCATGGAAGCTTACCGTTATGGCGGCATATGTATCCGTACGCGCGAGGACTGGAACGACCAGACAGCCGAAATGCTCACCTCGGAAGGCCTTTCCCGAGACGAGGCTGACGGCTCGAGAGCCCGTTGGTGCTATTACCAGGGGAAAGCCGGAAATGAAAAGGCTTGCATCCTGATCGTTGCCGATCCTTCCAACCTGAACTACCCTGAGCCTTTGCGCATATGGGACAAGACTGTCAACAAACCTGCCGGTGATGTCATGTGGAATTTCTCGCCGACCAAGCAGCAAGCGTTCACCTTGGAGCCCGGCAAGGAACTGAGCCTGTCTTACCGCATTTATATACTGGACAAGACAATCAACGCCACTACGGCAGAAGTGCTGTCTGATTTCGAACGCGATTGAATTCTCCCCAAAAAAAGTGCGAAAGATTAAACCTTTTTGCACCTAAGCCGTCTATAAATTCGCGTACTTGTGTATATTTACGTAATCGATAAGTGTTTTTAAGTAGAATACCTGGAAAATATGACGAAGAGAGTGAAGTGGAGCGTGACAGCTGCAATTGTTTTGATGATTGCCGGGATGATCGCCTATCCGCAGATTAAGAGCCGTATGAAAGCATCCAAAGATGCTGCCGAAGTCGTTCCGCCAGCCGGAAGCCAAATTCGGAAACAAGTGTTGAACATCAATGCGGAAGTGCTGAAATATCAAGCCCTTACCGACAAGACCATTGTAACCGGCAGTACGATCCCGGATGAAGAGGTAGACCTCTCGTTCGAATCGTCGGGCAAGATCGTGGCCATCTATTTTACGGAAGGCACGCATGTGAAAGCCGGTGACCTGCTTGCCAAGATCAACGACAAGCCGCTACAGGCGGAGTTGAAGAAGCTGGAAGCACAAGTGCCTTTAGCCAAGGACCGCGTGTACCGCCAGCATACACTTTTGGAAAAAGACGCGGTCAGCCAGGAGGCTTATGAGCAGGTAGCTACCGAATATGAAAAACTGATGGCAGACATCGAACTGGTCAAAGCCAATATCGCCCAGACCGAGCTCCGGGCCCCGTTTGACGGGATCATCGGCCTCCGCAATGTCAGCGAAGGCGCCTATGCCTCTCCCTCGACCGTCATCACCAAGTTGACTAAAATATCTCCCTTGAAAATCGAGTTTTCCGTTCCCGAACGCTACTCTGCCGACATCAAAGACGGCACGCCGATCGTGTTCAGGATGAACTCGTCTGTCGGTATGATGCAAGACTACAAAGCAACCGTTTATGCCGTAGAGAGTAAAATCGACGAAGCGACCCGCTCACTGAAAGTACGTGCGACCTATCCGAACCGGGACGAATCGATCGTGCCGGGACGCTATACATCTGTCGAAATTACCCGCCGCGACATAAAAGACGCATTGGCAGTCCCCAGCGAAGCACTGATCCCGGAAATGGGAAAGAACATCGTCTACCTGTATAAGAACGGTGTGGCCGAACCTGCCGAGATTATCTTAGGGCTCCGCACGGAAAGCCAGGTCCAGGTATTGAAAGGGCTGAGCGTGGGCGATACGGTGATTACTTCCGGCGTGATGCAGCTTCGGACGGGAATGAAAGTGTCGATTGATAACCTGAAGTAACGAAGCAATATGGCGAATATTTCCGAAATAAGCATAAAAAGGCCGGTACTCTCGACCGTAATGACAATCATCCTTCTGCTGTTCGGGATGATCGGCTATAAGTTCTTGGGAGTCCGTGAATTTCCGAGTGTGGACAACCCGATCATTTCGGTCAACGTAACCTATCCGGGAGCCAATGCCGAAGTAATCATGAACCAGATTACCGAACCGCTCGAACAGAATATCAACGGTATTCCCGGCATTCGTTCGCTGAGCAGCGTCAGCAGTCAGGGAAGTTGCCGTATCACGGTAGAGTTTGAACTGTCTGTCGACCTGGAAACGGCGGCAAACGACGTGCGCGACAAGGTTTCGCGTGCCCAGCGCTACCTGCCGCGCGACTGCGACCCTCCGACAGTATCGAAAGCAGATGCCGACGCGACTCCGATCATGCAGATCGGTATCCGAAGCAGCAAACGCTCATTGATGGAACTAAGTGAAATCGCCGAGCTGACGGTGAAGGAACGGCTTCAGACCATTCCGAATGTAAGCAGTGTGGATATCTGGGGTGAAAAACGCTATTCCATGCGCCTATGGCTGGACCCGATCAAAATGGCCGGTTACGGAGTTACCCCACTCGATGTGAAAAACGCTGTAGATGCCGAGAATGTCGAACTTCCTTCCGGCAGTATTGAAGGGAACAGGATCGACCTGTCTATCCGTACATTAGGACTGATGCATACGGCAACAGAATTCAATGATCTGATCATCAAGCGTGACGGCGACAATATCATCCGCTTCCAAGACGTAGGGCGAGCCGAGGTGAGCCCGGAAGACTTGCGAAGCGTGATGCGCAAAAACGGCGAACCGATGGTTATCGACGTCATCATCCCGCAGCCGGGCGCCAACCAGATCGAAATTGCCGATGAAGCGTATCAACGTATCGAACAATTGAAAAAAGACCTGCCGGAAGACGTAACAGTCGAAATGGTGTACGACAATACCCGCTTCATCCGGGCTTCCATCGCAGAGGTAGAAGAAACCATCTATGTGGCTTTCCTGCTCGTAGTATTGATTATCTTCCTTTTCCTGCGCGACTGGCGCGTGACGCTCGTCCCGGTAGTCGTGATCCCCGTATCACTGGTCGGGGCATTCTTTGTGATGTATGTTTCCGGCTTCTCCATCAATGTGCTGACAATGTTGGCAGTGGTGCTCTCGGTCGGATTGGTGGTAGACGACGCGATCGTGATGGCAGAGAACATCTATGTCCGCATCGAGCAGGGAATGGAACCGAAAGAAGCCGGTATAGACGGAGCGAAAGAGATATTTTTTGCCGTCGTGTCTACAACGGTAACACTCGTGTCCGTATTCCTCCCGATCGTCTTTATGGAAGGTATGACGGGACGCCTGTTCAAGGAGTTCAGTATCGTGATCGCCGGCTCCGTAACGATATCTTCCTTTGTAGCTTTGACCTTTACGCCGATGTTGGCGACCAAGCTGTTGAGAAAGCGCGAAAACAAAGGCTGGCTGTATATGAAAACAGAACCGTTCTTCGAGGGCATGAACAATATCTACGCAAAGTCGCTGAACGCGTTCCTGAACCACAAGTGGTGGTCCATACCGATTGTCGTGATCCTTTTCGGCTCCATCGGCTATTTCTGGCGTACCATCCGCTCCGAGCTCTCTCCTCTGGAAGACCGTTCATCCATTTCGATCAACATACGTGCACAGGAAGGAGCTACTTTCGAGTTCATCCGCGACTTTACGGACCAGGTGGCCGCCATGGCCGACACGCTGGCTCCGGAACGTAAAGCGCTAACGGTCCGTGCCAACAACAGCAATGGATATATCACCGTCCTGCTCCCCGACATCAAGGATCGTGAACGTTCGCAGATGGAGATCGCTGACGTGCTGTCGAAAAACGTACGGGGCAAGACAGAAGCACGTGCTTTCGTCCAGCAACAATCCACTTTCGGAGGACGTCGCGCAGGTATGCCCGTTCAATATGTTTTACAGGCAACCAGCCTGAAGAAGCTACAGGAGTATTTGCCCGCTTTTATGCAGAAGGTGAGCGAAAGCCCGGTGTTCCAGATGGCAGATGTGAACCTGAAGTTTACGAAACCCGAAGCCCGTATCGAGATCAACCGCGACAAGGCTTCTTCATTGGGCGTCAGCACCCGCACGATTGCCCAGACGTTACAATATGCATTGAGCGGCCAGCGTATGGGATATTTTTACATGAACGGGAAACAGTATCAGATATTGGGCGAGATCAACCGCCAGCAGCGCAACACGCCATTGGACCTGAAATCCATTTATGTTCGCAGCGATGCAGGAGAGATGATCCAGCTGGACAACCTCGTCACGCTGAAAGAAGATGTTGCCCCTCCTCAGCTGTATCGTTACAACCGCTTTGTGTCGGCAACGGTTTCCAGCGGCCTCAACAAAGGCTATACGATCGGTGACGGCCTGGACGAAATGGACCGTATCGCCGCAGAGACGCTGGACAACAGCTTCCGTACGGCCCTATCGGGCGAATCGAAAGAGTTCCGTGAGAGCTCGTCCAGCCTGATGTTCGCCATGATCCTCGCGCTGTTCATGATCTATCTGGTCCTGGCCGCGCAGTTCGAGAGTTTCAAAGACCCGTTGGTCGTGATGTTCACAGTTCCGCTGGCTATTGCGGGAGCGTTGATCTTTATGAGCTATTCAGGCGTGACCATGAATATATTCAGCCAGATCGGTATCATCATGCTGATCGGTCTGGTGGCGAAAAACGGTATTCTGATCGTTGAGTTCGCCAACCAGCGCCAAGAAGCGGGGTTGAGCATGGCGGAAGCGATCCGCTCGGCTTCCACACAACGTCTGCGCCCGATCCTGATGACCAGTATTTCGACGATCTTAGGATTGGTTCCGCTGGTATATGCTTCGGGCGAAGGGGCACAAGGACGTATTGCGATGGGTATCGCCGTAGTGGGCGGCATGCTCGTTTCCACATTCCTGACCCTGTTTATCGTCCCGGCGATGTACAGCTTTATTTCTACCGACAGACAGAAAAAAATTGAAAGTTGAAAAATTGAGATATGAAGAGGTTTCTTTTATTAATATGTATAGCATTTGCAGTCATCGTTCCGGCCGGTGCGCAACGGGTATTCAGTCTGGACGACTGCATCCAAACCGGATTGGAACGCAATTACTCCATCCGTATCATCCGCAACGAACAGCAGATCAGCGACAACAACGCCACTCCCGGCAATGCCGGCTACCTGCCGACCGTCGACCTGAGCAGCGGTTTCAGTGGCACGCTTAACAATAACAGCAACAAGCTGTCCGACGGAACGACAGAAAAGACAAACGGCATCCACAACGAGACGGCCGACGTCGGCCTGAACGTGAACTGGACCGTCTTCGACGGATTAGGCATACAGGCTACTTACGACAAACTGAGAGAGCTACAGAACTTAGGAGAATTGAATACCCGGATGACAATCGAGGATTTCGTCGCCGACCTTTCGAGCGAATACTACAACCTGATCCGCCAGAAGATCCGCCTCCGCAACCTCCGTTCCACGCTCGAACTGTCCCGCGAACGCCTCCGTATCGTGGAAGAGCGGTATTATATCGGCTCGATGTCCCGTCTGGATCTCCAGCAAGCGCAAGTCGACTTCAATGCCGACAGCTCCAACGTCCTGAACCAGTTGGAACAAGTGCATACTTCCCGTATCCGCCTGAACCGGCTGATGGCTTTGGAAGATGTGGAAGAACAAGTGCAGATCAAGGACTCCCTGATTACTCCCAACCCATTTTTAGATGAAGTGGAACTCTGGAAGAGCACGCTTGCCTCCAACTCTTCCCTACTGATCGCCAAGAAGAACCAGGTGATTTCCGAACTGGACTACAAAAAAATCAAAAGCCGTAACTATCCGTATGTCAAACTAAATGCCGGATACGGCTATACCGCGAACTGGTACGAGGTGGGAACGACCGACCTCCAGCGTCGTCTCGGACTCAACTATGGGGTGACGGTCGGCATCAACGTATTCGACGGTTTCAACCGGAAACGCGAACAGCGAAATGCCCGGATACAGATTCAGAACCAAGAATTGCGCACACAAGAACTGGAACTGGGATTGCGGGCCGATATGAGCAATTTCTGGATGGCTTACCGCAACAACCTGGACTTGTGGAGTCTGGAAAAAGAAAATTTAGTCGCGGCACAGGAAAACTATCGGATTGCGATTGACCGCTATAAACTGGGCGACCTGTCCGGTATCGAATTGCGTGAAGCCCAGAACAGCTTGCTCGAAGCGGAAGAGCGCCAGTCCATTGCCGAATACTCCACCAAGATATGCGAAATCTCCCTTTTGCAGCTTAGCGGAAAGATCATGGATATGTTCCATGAAAATGATTAACTTTGCAGAATTAACGATTTATGATTTTAGATTTATGATTTTATGATCGGGGTTCATAAATCATAAATCATAAATCATAAATCATAAATCATAAATCATAAATCATAA
>DXRF01000168.1 GCA_019411205.1 Parabacteroides sp.
TCTTTTTTCATCTTTGTTGACTTTTATGAAGTCAACCTATTTCAGGACGAGACACGACTAAAAAAACAATCAAAAATGAAGGTAACGTTATATCGATATGAAAAGGGGACGCTCGTCATGCGTTCCGTCGAAATGGAAAAACTGCAGGCGGCCCTACGAACAGAGAATCTCAACAAACCAATCAGCACCACACGCGACAAAGTCATGTTTGCATTGCCCGGCACACAAAACAGCGACATACAGAAACTTCCGGTGGTCGTTTTCGGAGGGACTTTCCGCAAGACAGGAGACCCAAAGCCTCCCATGCGCGACTATTCGGGATTGGTACTGCTCGAAGTAAACCATCTTTCCGACTTGCAAGAAGCGGTACAAATCCGCCAACAAGCCGCCACGATGCCGCAAACGCTACTGGCATTCATCGGCTTTAGCGGGAAAAGCGTGAAAATAGTGATCCCGTTCACACTGCCGGACGGAGCGCTTCCACACTCACCCGAACAGATCAAACGATTCCACTCGCAAGCCTATTTGACTGCCGTCAAATACTACCAGCCACAATTAGGACGTAACATCACGCTGAAAGAGCCAGTCCCACAGCACGGATGCCGCATGAGCTACGACCCACAGCCGGTATATAACCCCGATGCCGTTGCCATCCGGATCGAGCAACCGACACAGATGCCCGATTCGGAAGAAATCCGTATCATCCCGGAAGAACCATCCGAACCGCTTCAAAGGCTAATGCCCGGTATGTCACGCAACTACCGGATCGCCACACTGTTCAGCATAGCGATGGTAGAGGCCATCCGAAAATCCGGACATATAAAAGACGGGGACCTCAAACCGGTCTTTACCTCATTAGCCCAAAATTGTCTGAAAGCCGGTATCCCGGAAGAAGATGCCGTACAATGCACACTGCTTTACAACGATCTGAAATCCAAAGAAATGGAAATCCGCATGACTTTCCGGTCCGTCTACACACTGAAAGAAGCGCTCGCCGGAAAAACATTCATGCCTGAAATCATGTCACTGACCTTGCAATTAGAAGAATTCATGCTGCGCCGTTACGAAATCAGAAACAACAGGATGAGCGGAGAAGTGGAATACCGGGACAAATCGCTCCTACGTTTCACATTCAGACCTTTCACCCGTGAAGTCCGTAACTCCATCTGCACGGAAGCACACAAAGAAGGGTTGAACGTTTGGGATAAAGACATCGAACGGTATGTTTACTCGGACAACATACCCGCTTTTTTCCCGATAGAAGAATACCTCGGACATCTGCCCAAATGGGATGGCAAAGATCATATCCGGAAGCTTGCCGAACGCGTACCTTGCAACAACATCCGATGGGCCGACCACTTCTACAGATGGTTCCTCAGCATGGTGGCACACTGGTTAGGATTGGACCGGGAACATGGCAACAGCACTACTCCCCTACTGGTCGGCGACCAGGGGTGTGGCAAATCGACCTATTGCCTGAACATCCTGCCTCCCGAACTGCGGCAGTTCTACACAGACAGCATCGACTTCAGCAAACGCCGGGATACGGAGCTGACTTTGCACCGCTATGCCCTGGTAAACATAGACGAGTTCGATTCCGTCAAGGAGACGCACCAAAGCTACCTGAAGCATATCCTGCAAAAAGCGAATGTCAGTACGCGGCTGCCCTATCAGACGGCCAACAGGAATTTAAGACGTTACGCCACATTCATCGCGACAAGCAACAACTTCAATATCCTGACCGACCCGACCGGCAGCCGGCGTTTCATCTGCACCGAAGTCACAGACACCATCGATTATATCCAACCGATCGACTACGAACAGCTGTATGCACAGGCAATGGAAGCATTGACAAATGGCGAACGCTACTGGTTCACACACGAAGAAGAAGCCGAAATCGTCGCCGACAACCGGCAATTCCAGCAAATACCGCTCGAAGAGCAACTGTTCCTGCAATATTTCCGGCTTCCCAAAAAGAATGAGGCAGGCGAATTTTTACTCTCGATAGAGATTTTAGGGAGGATAAAACAGAAACAACGTGATTTCAGTTACACAAAAACCGTCATTTCCAACTTCGGACGCCTTTTGAAACGAAACGGCATCCCATCGAAAAGGAGCAACAGAGGCACTATGTATCAAGTAGTTGAACTGGGCAAGTCCTACAAGACTTTTGACTTACAAAAAAGCGGTGACATATGAGTGATATAAGTGTGATAGATATTCCAAGCACCCATTGCACATCATCATACTAATATACAGGAAGTTAAAAACAAAAAGTGATACAGTGATATTGATTTTCGGAATCAAGTTTTTTTGTATATGACATATACACTGCACATAACAAATTATTTATTGCAAAACACATTGTACTTATTACAACATTTTGTAACTTTGGGCAATATCTCAATTCATTGAATTGCTAATTTAATAATATCATGAAGAACAGAAAATTAAGAATGGGAATGGTTGGCGGAGGTAGCGACGCCTTTATCGGGGCAATCCACCGTCGTGCAGCCTTTATGGACAACCAGATCGAATTAGTTTGCGGATGTTTCAGCGTAGACCCTGAGATATCCAAAAGTTCCGGTTTATCTTACTTCTTGCCGGAAGACCGGATTTACAGCACTTACCAGGAAATGTTCGAACACGAAATGACCCTACCGGAAGGGGAAAGGATGGATTTTGTCACGATCGTGACTCCCAACCGTTGGCATTTCGAACCGGCCATGATGGCCCTTGAAAGAGGGTTCCATGTAGTTGTGGATAAACCGATGACATTCTCGCTCGAAGAGGCCAAACAACTACAGAAAAAAGTGGAAGAAACCGGACTCGTGCTGGCTCTGACACATGTATACTCGGCCTATCCGGCAGTAAAAGAGGCGAAAGCCCGTATCGCAAAAGGCGAACTCGGCAAACTGCGCCGCGTCTATGTGGAATATACGCAAGGATGGCTTTCCGAACGTATCGAATTGTTAGGTGGCAACAATGCCGGATGGCGCACGGACCCGAAACGCTCCGGAAAAGCCGGTTGCATAGGAGATATCGGAACACATGCCTGGCATTTGAGCGAATATATTACCGGACTGAAAGTCAAAGAACTATGTGCCGACCTGAAAGCATTCGTTCCCGGACGTCCGATCGATGACGACGGGGCAGCATTCCTCCGCTACGAAAACGATGTGACAGGCGTCTTGACCGCAACACAGATCGGAACGGGCGAAGCCAACAATATCCGCATCCGTATTTATGGCGAAAAAGGCGGACTGGAATGGCGCCAGATGGAACCGAACACGCTGACATTGAGATGGAGAGATCGTCCGACTGAAATATTGGATATCGGCAACAACGGTTACCTGACCCCCGAAGCCCTGTGGAATACCCGAACTCCGGCAGGACACCCGGAAGGTTTTATCGAAGCTTTTGCCAATATCTACCGCAATTTCTCACTTACCGTCAGAGCTATCAAAAACGGTGAAACGCCCAGCGGAGATTGCTTGGACTTCCCGACCGTATACGATGGCGTAAGAGGTATGCAATTCATTGAAACAATGGTGGAAGCCGGATATAACGACAATGTAAAATGGCAAAAATGGATTGATTGAAATCCTGAAAAACCGTAAATAAATAACATCTTATGAAACTAAACGTACTTGCTTGCTGCCTGTCCCTACTCGGGACGGCAGCTTTCGCTCAAAAAAACGAATGGAGAGATCCTAACGTAAACGAGATCAACAGGGCTCCCATGCACACCAACTATTTCGCGTACGAAGATGAAAACAGTGCATTGAAAGGATGTAAGGAATCATCCGGGAATTTTATGACCCTGAACGGTAACTGGAAATTCTTCTGGGTAAAAAATGCAGATATGCGCCCGACAGATTTTTACCAGATGAACTTCAACGATAAGGGATGGGATGATCTGAAAGTACCCGGCTTGTGGGAACTGAACGGCTATGGCGATCCGATCTATGTGAATGTAGGGTATCCCTGGAGAAGCCAGTTCAAGAACAACCCGCCTGAAGTTCCTACGGAAAACAACCACGTAGGTTCTTACCGTAAAGAAATCATGGTTCCGGCAGACTGGAAAGGCAAAGAGATCTTCGCTCATTTCGGCTCTGTCACATCGAACATGTATCTTTGGGTGAACGGACAATTCGTCGGCTACAGTGAAGACAGCAAACTCGAAGCCGAATTCAATCTGACCAAATATCTGAAACCGGGGAAGAACCTGATCGCATTCCAGGTGTTCCGCTGGTGTGACGGGACTTATCTGGAAGACCAGGATTTCCTTCGCCTCTCCGGTGTAGGTCGCGACTGCTACCTCTATGCCCGCACTCCGAAATACATTCAGGACATCCGCGTGACTCCGGATTTGGATGCACAATATAAAGACGGTACTTTAAACGTTTCCCTGAACCTGAAAGGCAGCGGGACAGTCGACCTGAAACTGTTAGACAAGGCAGGCAAAGAAGTCGCCACTTCGTCGGTCAAAGGTTCGGGCAAGGTTTCCACCGATATGGCAATAAGCAATCCTGAGAAATGGACTGCCGAAACTCCGGTTCTCTACACACTGATCGCCACTTTGAAAAACGGCAGCAACACGACTGAGGTTATTCCGGTGAAAGTCGGTTTCCGCAAGATCGAATTGAAAAACGCCCAAATACTGGTAAACGGACAGCCTGTCCTGTTCAAGGGAGCCGACCGGCACGAAATGGACCCGGACGGAGGTTACGTCGTATCGCCGGAGCGCATGATCCAGGACATCAAGGTCATGAAGGAATACAACATCAATGCCGTACGTACTTGCCATTATCCAGACAACAATCTATGGTATGACCTTTGCGACAAATATGGTATTTATGTCGTTGCCGAAGCAAATGTAGAATCGCACGGCATGGGATACGGTGACAAGACGCTGGCTAAAAACCCGCTGTTCGCCAAAGCACATATGGAACGCAACCAGCGCAATGTCCAGCGCGGCTACAACCATCCGTCCATCATCTTCTGGTCATTGGGCAACGAAGCCGGCATGGGTCCAAACTTCGAAGCTTGTTATACCTGGATCAAGAACGAAGACAAATCACGCGCCGTACAATACGAACAGGCACGGACAAGCGAATTCACCGATATCTATTGCCCGATGTACCGCGACTATAAAGGCAGTGAAGAATATTGCAAGGGAGATATCGACAAACCGCTTATCCAATGTGAATATGCGCATGCAATGGGCAACTCTCAAGGGGGATTCAAAGAATATTGGGATCTGGTCCGCAAATATCCGAAATACCAGGGTGGCTTTATCTGGGATTTCGTCGATCAGTCTTTGCGTTGGAAAACAAAAGACGGCGTTCCCTTCTATGCTTATGGCGGCGACTGGAACAAATATGACGCTTCCGACAACAATTTTATGGACAACGGCTTGATCAGCCCGGACCGCAAACCGAATCCGCATATGCACGAAGTCGGACATATCTACCAGTCCATCTGGGTGACTCCGTCCGACTTGGCGAACGGTGTCGTGAACGTATACAACGAAAACTTCTTCCGCAACCTGGACGGTTACTATGCAGAATGGGAATTGCTGGCCAACGGCGAAGTGGTTCAGACTGGCATGGTCAAAGACCTGGAAGTAGCTCCGCAACAGACCAAGTCAATAAAGCTGAATTATAGCACAGACGGTATTTGCAAATGCAAAGAACTCTTGCTGAATGTGGCCTTTAAGTTGAAAAAAGCGGAAACATTGTTGCCTGCCGGTCATACGGTAGCCAAAAACCAGTTGACCATCCGGCCGTACAGTGCCCCGAAACTGGATCTGCAGAATGTACACCAAGTGAACATTGCGACTGTCATCCCGACCATTAAAGAGAATGACATCAATTATCTGATCGTCGAAGGAGAGAACTTCCGCATGGACTTCGACAAACATGACGGATTCTTGTGCCGATACGATGTAAACGGCATGACGATGCTGAAAGAAGACGGAAAACTGACTCCGAACTTCTGGCGTGCTCCGACCGACAACGATATGGGAGCCAACCTGCAAAACAAATATGCCGCCTGGAAAGAACCGGGATTGAAACTGGTTTCTCTGACAAACAAAATCGAAAACGACATGGCTACTGTCAATGCCGAATACACGATGGATGCAGTAAAAGCCAAATTGTATCTGACGTATACGATCAACAACGAAGGGACAGTGAAAGTCACACAGAAAATGATAGCCGACAAATCGGCTGAAGTTTCCGATATGTTCCGTTTCGGCATGCAGATGCAGATGCCAAAATGCTTGGATCAGATCAACTACTACGGCAGAGGTCCGATCGAGAACTATTCCGACCGTAACAATGTCACTGACCTGGGCAATTACAGGCAGACTGTAGACGAACAGTTCTACTCTTATATCCGCCCGCAGGAAACAGGAACAAAAACGGATATCCGCTGGTGGAAACAGACCGACAGAGGCGGTAATGGACTCATGTTCATTTCGGAAGCTCCGTTCTCGGCTTCGGCTTTGCATTACTCGATCGAATCACTTGACGACGGAGTACGGAAAGACCAGAGACATTCCGAACTTGTACCTCAGGCAAACTACACCAACATGTGTATCGACAAGGTACAAATGGGATTGGGTTGTGTCAACAGCTGGGGAGCGCTTCCACTGGAACAATACCGTATCCATTACGGAGATTATGAGTTCTCTTTCATCATGAAACCGATTCAATCTAATTTATAAACAGCAATAACGAGGAAATCTGTCCCCGCATTTCCATCCAAGAAGCGGGGACAAGTTTTCACTTTTTACAAAAATTGGTAAAAAAGCATAATCACTATACATATTTCGTTAAATAGTAGGTATAAACTTTTATTTTATGTAGAAAAAGATTACTTT
>DXRF01000169.1 GCA_019411205.1 Parabacteroides sp.
GTCTGCGATAAGAAAGATATAATTGTCAACTTAATTAAAAATACTAACAAAAAACAAAGTTATGTACGGTAAACTGAAAGATTTCCTTACTCAGGAATTAGCAAACATCAAAGCTGCCGGATTGTATAAGAACGAGCGTATCATCACCACTCCTCAAAGAGCCGACATCAAAGTAAATGCTGGAAGCGACGTTTTGAACTTCTGCGCAAACAACTACCTGGGCCTGTCTGACAACCAACGTCTGATCAAGGCTGCCAAAGATGCTATGGACACACACGGATACGGCATGTCGTCCGTACGTTTCATCTGCGGAACACAGGATCTGCACAAACAACTGGAAGCCGCTATCTCCGATTATTTCAAAACCGAAGATACGATCCTGTACGCAGCATGTTTCGATGCCAACGGCGGTCTGTTTGAGCCACTGTTCACAGAAGAGGATGCGATCATCTCCGACGCTTTGAACCACGCCTCCATCATCGACGGCGTACGTCTTTGTAAAGCAAAACGCTACCGTTATGCCAATGCAGACATGGCCGACCTGGAACGTTGCCTGCAAGAAGCTCAGGCACAACGTCACCGCATCATCGCAACAGACGGTGTGTTCTCTATGGACGGAAACGTGGCTCCGATGGACAAGATCTGCGAACTGGCAGAAAAATATGATGCATTGGTAATGGTTGACGAATCTCACTCTGCCGGTGTCGTAGGCCCGACAGGACACGGTGTGGCTGAACAATATAATGTATACGGAAGAGTCGATATCTTCACAGGTACGTTAGGTAAAGCATTCGGTGGAGCCATGGGCGGATTCACAACCGGAAAGAAAGAAATCATCGACATGCTGCGTCAGCGCTCCCGTCCTTATCTGTTCTCCAACTCTGTCGCTCCCGCTATTGTAGGTGCCAGCTTGGAAATGTTCAAGATGCTGAAAGAAAGCGATGCTTTGCATACGAAATTGATGAACAACGTCAGCTATTTCCGTGAAAAGATGTTAGCAGCCGGTTTCGACATCAAACCGACCCAGTCCGCTATCTGCGCAGTTATGCTGTATGACGCTAAATTATCTCAGGATTTCGCAGCCAAGATGCAGGAAGAAGGCATTTATGTTACCGGTTTCTACTATCCGGTAGTGCCGAAAGAACAGGCCCGTATCCGTGTACAGTTGTCCGCAGGCCACGAAAAGGAACATCTGGATAAAGCAATCGCTGCATTCATCAAAGTTGGAAAAGAACTGAACGTAATAAAATAAAACATACATTTTTTTCATTATTCACGTGTTTTTTCAAGGCTTGATTCTGCCCCATCCCTCGGCAGCAATCAAGCCTTTTTTTATCAAACAGGTTGTCTTTCGGGATAAAAAAAATTACCTTTGCCCCTTTACAAGTAAAAATTTATGCAACTCAGTAACTATCATAGCCATTGTACATTCTGTGACGGGCGGAGCACGCCGGAAGACTTCATTAAATTTGCTGTTGCGCACGGATTCCGTGCCTACGGTTTTTCATCCCATTCACCATTGCCATTCGAAACATTCTGGAACATGTCGAAAGATGATATGCCCGAATACCTGACAGAAATAGAACGGCTGAAAAAGAAATACAATGACCGGTTAGAAATATATGTGGGACTGGAAATCGATTTCTTAGACGAGAGCTACAACGCATCCATCCCCTACTTCCGTAACCTGCCGCTCGATTACCGCATCGGCTCCATCCACTTTCTCCCGGTCGCACAACCGCTTGCGGAAGAGAATATGGTGTGCATCGACGGCTCTTTCCGGGAATACCAGAAATCTGTCGACATCTACTATGACGGGGATATCCGCAAGTTGGTCGCCCATTATTTCAGCTCCACACAGAGAATGATCGAGGCAGGCGGGATCGACATTGTCGGCCACATGGACAAGATATACATGAACGGGCACAAATGCGAAGGTTTCGACCTGCAAGCAGACTGGTATCAAAAACCTCTCAACGACTGTCTGCACCTGATCGCCGAAAAGGGTTTGATGGTGGAAGTCAACACGAAAAACCTCGTGAAGAAACAGGAAGTCTATCCGCATACCGATTATCTGCACCGCCTACGCGAACTGGATATTCCGGTGATGGTAAACTCCGATTGCCACTATCCCGACCTGGTGAACGACGGACGTGCGGAAGCATTCGAACTGTTGAAAAAGGCCGGATTCAAATCCACCCGCGAACTGGTCGGCGGACAGTGGCAGGATGTAGCGATCTGACACATTTGTAATGCGATTGTAACACGTATTTCACTTCATCGAAATACGGAAATACGTCCTTTGCAGAAATAAATTGTATTTGCAATAAAAAAGAGATAAAGATTATGGATATGCCGAAGATTCTTGTAGTGGACGATGAAGAGGATTTATGCGAGATCCTCAAGTTCAATCTTGAGATAGAAGGGTATGAAGTAGACACGGCTTTCAGCGCCGAGGAAGCGTTGAAGATGGATATAGCCTCCTACCAACTGTTGCTTTTAGATGTCATGATGGGTGAAATATCTGGATTCAAGATGGCCAGCCTCCTCAAGAAAGAAGAAAAGACGGCCGATATTCCCATTATCTTCCTGACAGCCAAGGACACCGAAAACGATATGCTGACAGGCTTCAATTTGGGGGCCGACGACTATATATCCAAGCCTTTCTCTATCCGCCAGGTGGTTGCACGCGTGAAAGCAGTGTTGCGCCGTACATCGGACAAGGAGAAAGTGTCGGAAAACGAGTGCCTCAAATACGAAACCCTCTCTCTCGACACGAAGCGCATCAAAGCCTCCGTCGACGGACAGGAAGTCCCGCTCACCAAAAAGGAATTCGAGATACTGAAACTCCTCCTCGAAAACAAAGGGAACGTGTTCTCGCGCGAGGAAATCCTTTCCCGGATATGGAAAGATGAAGTATATGTGCTTGACCGCACCATCGATGTAAACATCACCCGCCTGCGCAAAAAGATCGGGCCATACGGCAAGAATATCGTAACGCGCCTCGGTTTCGGATACTGCTTTGAGAATTAATTTAACACATGGTCAAGATAGAATCAACGACAAACAGCAGAATACCTTTCAGCCAGCGGCTTTTCTGGTCGATATTCGCCATGTTCCTGGGGTTCACGGCTTGTTTTCTGCTGTTCCAATATCAGCGGGAACGGGAGTTTGCCCAGGAGAAGTTGAATAACGTATTGGGGAATTACAATTACCAGCTGTTCCGCCGTACGCAACAGGCCAAGGATATCAACCAGGTAGTCCACCAGTTTATCGACGACATCCCCCAAAAGGATCTTCGCGTGACCATTATCGATCCGGCAGGGAAAGTGCTGTTCGACAATAGCGGCGCCGAGGAGTTCAACAATCATAACGACCGCAGCGAGGTGCGCAAGGCACGCCTCTACAATGAAGGGTTTGCCATCCGTTCGTCCAACTCGACCGGCAAACGCTATTTCTACACGGCAACGAATATCGGCGGGTATATCTACCGTTCCGCCCTCCCTTGGGACCCTTACACGCAGCGCGTGCTGACGATCGACAAGGATTTCATCTACTTTATGGCGTTGATGACGCTGATATTCTTCTTCGTCCTCTCCCGCTTCACGTTCAGCATCGGGCGGACGATCTCGAAACTGCGCGATTTTGCCTTGAATGTGGAGAAAGACCGCATACCGAAGAACGAATATATCTTTCCAAACGATGAACTTGGAGACATATCGAAAAACATCGTCGGGCTTTACCACCGCCAGCAGAAGGCTAAAGACGAGCTTTCGATGGAACGCGAGAAGCTGATCAAGCATTTCCAGTACGCAAAAGAAGGTTTCGCCATGTTCACACCGGAAGGCAGGGAGATATTGTCCAACATCCTGTTCGTACAATTCGCGAACCTGATTTCCGACATGCAGATACGCCAGTCGGAAGATGCGATCGACATCCCGGAACTGGAACCGATCCATCTGTTTCTTTCCAAAAACATCCCGAACACGAACCGCAAACGGAAAGTGCTGCGCGAATCGGTCACGGTGGACAAGAACGGGAAAATTTTCCTGATCGAATGTATCCTGTTCCTCGACAACAGCTATGAGATATCCATCAACGACATCTCCCGCCAGGAAGAAGAGAGTCGGATGAAACGACAGCTGACACAGAACGTGGCACACGAGCTGAAAACTCCCGTCAGCAGCATCCAGGGCTACCTCGAAACGATCATCAGCAACCCGGAATTGCCGGACGACAAGCGCCGGTTCTTCCTCGAACGCTGTTACTCGCAGAGCACAAGGCTGACGGGGCTACTGCGCGACATATCGGTACTGAACCGACTGGACGAGGCCTCCGAAATGTTCGAACTATCAGAAGTGAACATCCAAAAACTGGTCGCCGAGATCGAGAAGGAATGTTCGAAGGAGATGGAGGAAAAGAAGATCACGACAGAAGTGGCTCTTCCAGGCAACCCTACGATCTATGGTAACTATTCGCTGCTCTACTCGATCTTCCGCAATCTCTACGACAACGCGATCGCGTATGCGGGCGAGGGTATCCACATCACGGTGAGTTGCTACAAGGAAGACCCGAAATTCTACTACTTCAGTTTCTCGGATAATGGTGTCGGCGTCTCGGAAGAGCACGTGAACCGCATCTTCGAACGCTTCTACCGCGTCGACAAGGGCCGTAGCCGCAAGATCGGCGGAACCGGCCTGGGACTCTCCATCGTCAAGAACGGCGTGAACTTCCACAAAGGACAGATTTCTGCCAAGAGCGGGCTGGGCAAAGGGATGACGTTTTTCTTTACACTCAAGAAAAAGATTTGATCCTGTTACTTCGAGCTTGATTCAAAAGGATGATGAGACTGGGGAACAGTAAACAATTGATAATTGACAAATGTCAATTATCAATTGCTCTTCACGCTTTCTACCGGGTTTGCATTTGCTGCCCGCCAACTCTGGAAGAAGACAGCCAAGAAGGAGATCAGGAGACAGAAAAGGCCGGCTGCGATGAAGATTAGCGGGCCAAGTGTGATCCGGTAGCTGTAGTCCGCCAGCCATTGCTTCATGAAATACCAACTCAGCGGCGTCGCGATCACGAACGCAATCCCGACATATGTCAGGAACGTACCGACAAGACGCACCAAGATTCCCCAGTTGTCCGAACCGAACACCTTGCGGATCGCTACCTCCTGCGAACGTTGCTGGATGAAATAGGTCGACATCGCAAGCAAACCCAACAGCGAGATCAGGATCGCAATGCAGGCGAAGATCACCACGATCTTAGCCAGACGAATCTGCGATTCGAAATGCGCACGGATGCCTTGGTCAATAAACTGCCCCTCGAAAGGAACACCCGACACTTCCTCGAAGACCTTGCGCACGGACTCGTATGCCTTGACGGGATCACCCTGCACCTCGACCACATAGCTCCACGGCCACCAGCCTGATTCCGTATTCCGGAAACGGAACATCACCGGCGAATTCTCTTGTGTGATGTCCCTCAACTGGAAATCACGGATGACTCCTAAGATGGGTATCGCATCTTCGCCCCATCTGAAAGAGGGAACATCTTCCGACAATTCCATCTGTTTAAAAGCCAGCTCGTTCAAATACCATCCCCCGTCGGTGTTGGCCACCCGGTTGTCCGACTTGATCTCGAAACCGAAAATGCGGAAAGCGGCGCTATCAACCTGTATTTGATGGAAGCTGAGCGATTTGTCCTCGAAGGTCCCGCTCATATTGTTCGTCCCGCTCGAAGGTGTCCCGTTGCTGTGGCCGACAGCCTTGACCATCGGAAGCTGGCGCAACATATCTTCCGCCCGCTCCATTTCGCTCTTCGAGCGGAAAATGTTCCCCGACTCGATTATGTTCGTCGTGTTGTAGCCCAACGGCGCGTGGATCAGATGGTCGATCTGGAGATACATCGTCAGCGAGGCAGCGATCATGGCGATCGTGATCACATTCTGGAACGTGATGAAAACCTTGCTGAACACCATCTTCGTCTGCCGGCGGAACGTTCCGCGCACCACATCGATCGGCTTGGCCGACGAGATCATCAATGCCGGAAGCAATCCCGACAAAGCTCCTGTCAACACGATAAACAAGACGATCGCCCCTATCCAATGCGGTGTCGCCAGTACATCAAACGTCAAGCGCACCTGCAACAAGTCATTGGCATACGGCAATGCCGCCTTGGCGAACATCAGCCCGATAGCAAACGAAACAACTGTCAGGAAAGTAGCCTCCAACATCAGCCGCAGGAACAATTCCACACGCGAAGAACCCAAAAGACGACGTGTCGCCATCTCCTTCGCCCGCTGGCCGGCCTGTGCCACCGTCAGGTTGATATAGTTGATGATCGCGAAAATCAGGATCAGAATACCGACGGACATCAAGACCAATGAAAAACGCTTGTCGCCTTGGTTCAAGCTATGCGACGCCGTATTTCCGAAATCGATATCCGAAAGCGGAACGACACGCACTTCCTTCACAAAATCATACCGGTAAAGCCAATATCGCTCCTTGAAAAAGCTCAATATCTCATCCGTCCGCCCCATCAAATCCATCCCCGGCTTCAGCAACAGGAACGAGACACACGAGCCGGCATTACCCGGACTCGTCTTCGACAACGACTGGTTGAACTCCGCCACCCGCTCGATACGCATCAACAGGTCCGTATTAGGAACTACCGAACGGTTGATGTCTTCCATGACACCGGTTACCATGACACTCGTCGAGTCGCTGATACGCAAGCTCTTCCCTATCGGATCATCATTGCCGAATACCTTCCGGGCGAAACTTTCCGAAACAACCGCGCTGTAAGGATCTTCCAAAAGCCGGTCGCGGTCGCCATCAAGCACCTTGAACGAAAAGAGGCTGAAAAACGTCGAATCCGCA
>DXRF01000017.1:0-17192 GCA_019411205.1 Parabacteroides sp.
TTTATGATTTATGATTTATCATCGACGCATAAATCATAAATTATAAATCATAAATCTTTTTCCTTTCGTCTCTCTCCCAAATCATAAATCATAAACAATAAATCATAAATCATCATGACCTACATATTATTACAGCATTACTGGTGGTTCCTTGTTTCCCTCTTAGGAGCGCTATTGGTTTTTCTGCTTTTCGTGCAAGGCGGACAGTCCTTGCTCTTCACGATCGGCAAAACTGAATTGCAACAAAAGATGTTGCTGAACTCGACCGGACGCAAATGGGAGTTCACGTTTACGACCCTGGTCACTTTCGGAGGTGCGTTTTTCGCCTCTTTCCCGTTGTTCTATTCGACCAGTTTCGGTGGAGCCTACTGGGTGTGGATGCTGATACTGGCTTGCTTCGTGCTGCAGGCCGTATCGTATGAATACCAGTCGAAGAAGGGAAATCTTTTGGGTAAAAAGACGTATCAGGTCTTTCTGCTGCTGAACGGTATCTTGGGGCCGATCCTGTTGGGTACGGCTGTCGGTACGTTCTTTAGCGGAGCCGAGTTTGTCGTCAACAAAGGGCAGCTGACCGATATCGCCATGCCGGTGATCTCCACCTGGGCGAACCCCTGGCACGGGCTTGAAGCTGCTTTGGTGTTCTGGAACATATGTCTCGGGCTGGCGGTGTTCTTCCTGGCCCGTGTCCAGGCATTGCTTTATTTCATCAATAATATCGACGATGCCGAGATCGTGAAACGCAGCCGCAAGCATTTGGTGATCGAAACGGCGCTGTTCCTTGTTTTCTTCCTTGTCTTCCTGGTGCATCTGTTGCTTGCCGACGGGTTTGCCGTCGATCCGGAAACAAAAGAGGTGTATATGCAGCCCTATAAATATTTTATGAACCTGGTCGAGATGCCTGCCGTATCGGTCGTGCTCTTGGCGGGGGTGGCCGGTGTGTTGTATGGCATCGTCCGCACGGTCTTGTCGGATACATGGAAAAAGGGCATCTGGTTCAGCGGGGCAGGTACGGTGCTCACGGTGCTGGCGCTGCTGCTTTGCGCCGGTTGGAACAATACGGCTTATTATCCTTCGGTAGCCGACCTGCAAAGTTCGCTGACGATCGGTAACAGCTGCTCCAGTATGTTCACCCTGAAAGTGATGAGCTATGTCTCCATCCTCGTGCCTTTCGTCCTGGGCTATATTTTCTATGCTTGGCGGGCGTTGGATCTGCGGAAAATCAACGGGAAGGAGATGGAAGATAAAGACACGCATGCGTATTAAAACAAAGGAAACGGCGAAGCTCACGCTTGGCCGTTTCTACATTTAACCGTTTTAAACAAAAAGAAAAAGTTAGTTAAGGCTTAGATGAAAATATCTTAAGTCTTTTCTACTGACTCTAAATAGCTTCCATAAGGACAGCAAACAAATATATAGAATACCTGTGACCCTCGGAACAATCTCCCCGCTTTTTTTGTTATTTTTCACAGAACGCCAATGCTTTTGTATTATCTTTACACCCGAATTATCCGAAGGACCTTATGGCAGAATTTAACATAAACATATTGGGATGCGGTTCGGCGTTACCGACCACACGGCATCTGGCGACTTCACAGATCGTAGATTTGCGGGATAAATTATATATGATTGATTGTGGGGAAGGTACCCAGGTACAGATGCGCAGGATGCGTGTCCGTTTCGGCCGTCTGGCCCATATCTTCATCTCGCATTTGCATGGCGACCACTGTTTCGGTCTGCCGGGGCTGATCTCCACACTCGGTATGCTGGGGCGCACCGGCGAGCTGGTTGTGCACGGTCCGAAGGAGGTCGAGGCGTACCTGCGTCCTGTGATGGATTTGTTCTGCCGGGGCATGGAGTTCGAAGTGCGTTTCAACCCTGTCGATACCCGCAGCCATTCGTTGGTGATGGAAGACCGGTCGCTGTCGGTCTATTCCATCCCGCTGAAGCACCGGCTCCCCACTTGCGGCTACCTCTTTGCCGAGAAACCGAAGGAGGCGCATATCATCCGCGAAATGACCGATTTCTATCAGGTCCCCGTCCGCTGCATGAAAGATATCAAACAGGGGCAGGACTATGTCACGCCCGAAGGCGAGATCGTCCCCAATTCCCGCCTGACGCGTCCGGCTGCCCCTCCCAAGCGTTATGCGTTCTGTTCCGATACGGCCTATAGCCGCTCGATCATCCCGATTATCGAAGGGGTGGACCTGCTCTATCACGAAGCGACTTTTGCCGAATGTGATCTTGCCCGTGCCAAAGAAACCTTCCATTCCACCGCCCGCCAGGCTGCCGAGATCGCTCGCGACGCCCGGGTGAAGCGCCTCGTCATCGGTCATTATTCCGCCCGCTACGAAGACCTGTCCGAACTTCACCGGGAAGCTGAAGCAGTATTTCCCGGTACGATATTGGGAAATGAAGGGATGGTGATACCGGTGTGAGAATATTATTGTATATTTGTCCTAATTATCAATACATAAAAAGAAAGGAAACAATCATGACGGCTATGGAATTGGAATGTAAGAAGGATGAACTTCGGGAAATGATCGACATGATCGAATCCGAAGAGATGGTGAATCGTGTGGGGAAATACCTCAAACGTATACTCACGCACAAACAGCTGCCTTGTCAATACACCATCGAGGAACTGAAAAAACGTTTGGAGGAGGCAGAGAAGGATTTTCGGATGGGGCGGTATTATACAACGGAAGAGGTAAGAGCCCATTTCCATGAAAAGTACAATATATGAACCTGAAACTATATTGGTCAGCCAATGCCATCCAAGACCTTGATAGAATCTACAGCTATTACTCCAAAGGAAATAAAAATGCGGCAGTAGACTTATATAATGCCATTGTTGATGCAATAGCAATAGAACTATTATGCTCTTTTTCGGAGATGACTCCGATGGAGCTTTTGTTGGAAAAGAAGCAGAAACGGTATCGGGGACTTACGGTCAGGAGGTATTTCAAGATTATATATTATATAAGGAATCGTACGATATATCTTGTAGCTGTCTGGGACCACCGGGAAAGTGTAAAAAGACTTCGGAAACGATTTAATTATTAATAATACAGAACTTTCTGCATTATCCCGAAAAATATTCCTACATTTGTACGATCTTAGGGTTTGGCATATGAAGATATTGATCACAATCGTTTTGTTGCTGGCTGCATGGGCCGGTTGTCCGCTTGAGGTGATGGCACAGCAAGCGAATACGACCGTATCCCGGACGACCGCTGCCAAAGACAAAGAGCCGGACTCTGTTGAGATCAGCGCCTATGATAACAAGATCGTTGTCGAGAATGCTCCGGCCGGCAGCAAGCTCGAAATCTACAGCGTGGTAGGTATCAGGGTGAAAGAGATACCGATGAAGCAACCCTCCGGCGAATATACGGTAGATATTGCCAAAGGGTACTACATCGTCCGGATCGGTGACACGGTCCGTAAGGTGTCCATCCGCTAACGCTTCCGTTCAGGCTCCCCAGAAAGACATCCCGACTGCATACGAAAACAGCGTCCACCCTACGAAGGAGGCGGTGGCTTGTCCTTTGTGGCCCGTCCGTACTCCGAGAGTGTCAAGAGGGCTCCTACACATCCCAGCACCACCTCTGAACGGTCCGCCCACAGGGCCATTATCCCGAGGACGGCCAGATACAATGCCGATGCCTTCCGGAGGTGCATCGTCCGGCACATCGTCCGGCAACTCTCCCGGTAGCGGGAAAGCAGGTTTTTCATTCTTCTCATCCGTTTTCTTCTTTTTCTGGTTCAACAAGAAGCCCAACAAGGCTCTGATAAATTCAAGGATCTGTTTTAGTTTGTTCATGATAGGAGTTGTGATTTATGATTTATGATTTAATTGTTCATTGTTAATTGAAACAGTTCCAGTTGTTTTCCGATTTCTGCTTCGAGGGCAATGATGTTGCGGCGGTACAGGTCGCGGTTGTCACCGTTTTGTTCGCTGATGTAAGGGCTGTAGGCGATCTCTTTGGCATAGGCTTCGGGCTGGAAGCTGAAATGGTAGGCGCGGGGATAGGTGGAGCGGATCAGGCGGGCGAAATCGAGGAAAGAGAGGTGGGTGGCTTCGTAATGCCTGAAATGATGTGTGCCGTAGGCCGTCTCGAACGTGGCCCGCTGTCCGTGCCAATATGCGTTGGAAGCGCCATAGCCCATCAGCCCGAAGAAGTTATGATGTTCCGTTGCAAGCATGGAGGTTCCCCATCCGCTTTCGAGCGCGGCCTGTGCGAGAATGATCCGGGCGTTTAGACCGAACAGCTTCTCCGCCTCGGCGGCAGCCTTCCGGCAAGTATGTAAAAAGTTGGTTTTTTTATCCATAATATATCTGTATTTGTTTGTATTTCAAGTTGATAATGATTATATTTACATATCATAATCAAGAAGAAACACGATGGAAAATTCACTGAATCAAAACAAAGTCTGGGGATGGGGCGAGCTGGCCCTGATGTACTTCCCGAATATCTCGCAGAAGAGCGCGACCATGCAATTGTTGAAATGGATACGCGTCAGCGACGAACTGGTCGGGCAACTGGAAAAAACGGGCTGGCATCCGGGCAAGAAATACCTCACCCCCAGACAAAAGGATTACATCGTGGGCCACCTCGGAGAACCGTAGCAGTTTGCAATTCTCAATTGTCTGCTGTCATTTCTTAAAGCAGGCGACAGACCGCCTTCGCCACCTCCAGAAGTAGCAATCAGCAACGCAATTCTCAAAGCTCTCCCGGCCGCTCCTGCTCGTCCTCACCTCCTTCGGTAGGAGCACCGGAAGCGATCTTCTCGAACGTATAGTTCTTGACTGCTTCCTTCAGCAACTTTCCGGGACGGAAAACGATGCGGCGGCTTTTGATAAGCGCCTGGTTGAACTCTTTCTCGGTCACCGTGCCGCTGCTGCCGAACTGCAACTGGAAGTTACCGAGCTCACCCACTTTGACAACCTCGCCTTTGCCGAGGTTGCGGCGCATCACGTTGACCAATTCGTCGAGGATCAGCTTCACGTCGCCCGAAGAGGCGGTGGACTGGGCCGAGATCAGGTCGCACAATTCATACACATCGCAGCTGCCGGTCGTATTGGCACTGGCGTAATACAGTTTCGAATCTCCGGCAGCATCTTTGCGCATGTCCTTGCGCAGGACCAATTTGTACTTTGCTGGCATAACATCAGGTTTTTAAGGTAAAACATTTGTTTCTTAATCACATAACAAAGATACAACCTCGTCTGACGCCCCTGCGGAATGTGGCGGAACGGGGTGGCAAGAGGGGGAGGAGAGGGGAAAACGGGGAAAGCCGGATAGTATGCTTGGTATTAAAATAAAAAAACTATCTTTGTCTCAAAGATTTGAATAAAAGTGAGAGATATATGACGTCAATCGAACTGGAAGCAAGGAAAGCTTTGTTGGTAAAAGAAATACTGACAGATATCAATAGTGAAGAGATGATAGAAAAGTTGTCTCACTACTTGAAATGTATCAAAGGGCAGTTGGCTAAGAAGGAGAATCCTGTTCCTTGCCAGTATGCTGTAGAGGAGCTGAAAGATATCCTTGCCCAGCGACAACAGGAAAGCCGTTTTTATACTCAGGAGGAAGTCAAAGAACGATTGCGTAATCTTACCGCATCGTGGAAGTAAATAGTATATGTTGGAAAGAGGGTGCCTCAGATGATCTGACAGCCATAGCTCAATGGTACTATAATGATGAAAGACCTCAGGTGGCTGAAAAAATTATTGCTGCGATTCTGCATAGTATCGATTTGCTTACGACTAATCCCTATATGGGAAGGATCGATGCTTTGCTGAGTGACGCTACCATGTGTTACCGTTCTTTTGTGACACATCCGTATTATAAAATCATATATTATACAGACGATACGAACCATGCCGTGCATATAATGGCTATATGGGATTGCCGTCGGGAGGATGCCTCCATGAAAGACCTGTTGAGCCGATGACATCCTATACCCTACGGGGCAAAAACCTATACCCTTTTCCTCTGGAAGCTATGGCTTTTTGAGGGATAAGGTATAGGGTTTGTACCTTCCTGAAATTGGTTTCGGGGGGAAAAGGACAATTTGACCTCGAAATTCTCCCTACACTTTTTGGCGGGCGGTGACCTCGTTCTTCTGATACTCGCCGTGGCTTATTCGGCTGATGAATAGCGGGTTGAGCTTATAAATAAGACGTCTTACCGTCCTTCTGTCCATCCCTTCTGTCTCGCCGATGATGTATGCTTCGGACAGGACGAAACGCTCCGGTAATTTCTCCAGCAGGATGCGTCCCTTGCGGGGGCAGGACAGTTCGGGAACGTCTTCGTTGTGACGAAGCTGTGTCAGGAGCAGGCGGCTGTGTTCGAGGCAAGTCTCGACGATGGCGAGCGCAGCTTTGAAATGCTCTTCGGTGCAATACTGCGAATCCATCCCGTAGCCCTCCTTGCCGCATCGGGTGGCGGTGAAGATCATGCAGAGGCGGAAGGTGATCAGTCCGTGGCGTTTGATGACACTGAGAAACTCCTCGTCGCCGAACAGGTCCGCCTCGTGCAGCCATTTCTTGAAACACTGGTTCAGCCGGCTCCACTGCGACCGCGTCAGGCATATCTGCAACGGGCGGCGGCGAAGCGTCGTGGCGATGTTCATCAGCTGCTCCGAGAGTTCGGGCAGCCTCTCCGACATATTCATCGTGTCGCCCTCGGGCGAGACATCCTGCCAGATCGCCTCGGTGCGGCACGTATAGAGCAACAGACGGCTTAGGAGCCCGCTCTCGCTGTCGGGGATCAGACGGGAGAACTGCCCCGGTGTCCCCGAAAGCAGCAGGGCGAGCCGTGGAGAGTCGATGCTGATCATCTCGTTGTCCGTCTTGCGCGACGAAGAGACCGGTTCGTGATGGAACGCTTTGCGGAGCAGGTCGTCAAACATCCCGTAGTCCTGTTTGCTGGCCGATAGGATCGTGTCGATTTCGCTGTCTGCCATCAGTCCGCCGATAGGGCCGTTGTCGCGCAGGTGGACAAGCATCTTGGCTTTGGTGACCTGTGTCGGGATGTTGAGGTAGGCCTTGGCAGCAGGCTTCGGAGCCTCCTTTACGGCGATGGTGCGGTGTTTCTGGTGTGCTTGGGCTTTCTTCTGTTCCCACTCTTCCAGGGCTTGCAGATATTCGGCTTCGGCCTGTCCCGTCTCTGCCTTGATCAGCTCGTCGTACAGGTCGGCCAGATGGCGCATGTCGTTGATACACCCTTTGCCGTTGGCCGCGGGGGCCACTTCGACGGTGAAAATATGGGGGAACACCCGTTTGCGGTGATATTTTCCGAACACTTCGGGGAGACAGGCGCTTACCACCGTACACGCTCCGAGGAGTGCCATGTCGCGCTCGCGGTGTAGAGGATAGAAGGCGACCGCCTCGCGAAACAGTTCGGGCAACCATCCGTATACTTCCTCCGGAATGAGCGGGGTCCGCTCGCGCAGAATCTCGCCGTTAGCCTCGGTTTCCTCCGTCTCCAGAGAGGGGGCGGGTTTGAAAACTGTAGGGAGATTTTTGCGGTCAATTTGTCCTTTTGCACCGCCATAAGTAGCATGTTCATTCATATTGCCTTGATAGGCAGAAGATAAGGCCTGGTTGATCTCTGTCGCAGTGAAGTCTGATGCTTGCAGGCGGAGTGTGCAGCAAGCGGCTGTTTCGGCATACGAAAATCCCCTGCGGTTCGCCTCGCAACCGAGCTTGTAGACCGTCTGGTTACGTTCGCCGGACAACGGCGGGTTGCGGTCGAGGAAACGTGACACAAACGCATCGACCCCCTTTTCAACCGGACGTTGTTCGGGAATGTGAAAGATTTCCGCATCCGGATTGTAGTACGCTTCCGGGTCGTCGCTCACGTAGCAGCAACGGCTGATGTCCTTGCATTTGGCATCGCTCGCCACGCCGCCTGCCTTCTCGAAGAAGGCGGCGACCAGGGGATAGGCTTCTCCGTGGCGTCCGGACGGGCAGTCCACACGGACGAAGACCTTCAGCCCGTGCCCGCCGGGACTGACGAACATCGCCAGTGTGAAGTTCAGCATTCGGAAGATGAGGATCAGCGCTGCGAGGTTCTCCACATGGTCGAAATCCAGTCCGATGATCCCGCTGTATTCCTGCAACGCATCTGCCTTATGTCCGCCCTTGAACACCCCCGAGGGGGTGAATCCCGGCAATCCGCCCTTCAGTTTCCGGGCTTCTTCGGTGCGCCCTTCTGCCAGTGCGGTGCGGTAGGCGAGGATTTCACGTTGCCAGCGGCGGCGCCGGATCAGGATGATGATCTCTTCGAGGGGTAAGACGTTGCACTCTGTTCGGAACAGGCTGGCGTAGAAAGATACATGTACTTGTTTTTCCATGATATGATTATTAATTTAAGGCAAATAAGTTGCCGGTTTGTTTGTGTGACAAAGGTAAGCCTATTCAAGTGCGCGGACAACTATGTCAAAAGCGGATTTTTGAAACATATAATACTGGTTGTTAGGTATATATGAGTCTTGTTTTTGACGGAATATATTGCTTTTTAACATTTTTATTTAGAATAAATTAACTGCTTGTCCGCCCCCTTTTATCTTTTGAATAATAGTAGGTGGCCAGCGTCTTGACCACGACGCTGAAGTTGAAGATGGCCTGCATGGCTTTGAATAGTCCGGCCGCTTTTTCTGTGTTGTTTTCAAACTCAGGCAGATGGCGTATCCCGCTGAAATACTCGGCAAGCGTGCGTGCATCGTCTACCTTTATCTGTATTTCTTCAATCCCTCCGACCTCTTGCAGCAGTTTGCGTATGCGCCCTTGGCAGGCACGGACGGCATCGGTCGTATAACGTGTTGCTTTGACTCCCTCTATCTGTTTCGACTTGAGGATCTCCAGGTGGGTGTACAACTCCGCCATTTCTTGTGCTTCCTTTGAAAGCTTCTGTTTTTTTTCATGATGAAATGTTTTTATATGATGGAGGTGTGCTGTCTGTGTTTTAATATTACGGATTTATGACACACTCTCTTCTCTATAAATAACGAAGCCCCGAAAGCTTTCGTGCTTTCGGGGCTTGTTTTTTTGTATGCCTTCGTCCTTCGCAGGGGAAAGGCAACTTGAACTTTTAAATTCAATATACTTTAGTATTATTAATATTAAATCCGGCCGCTTGTTCGCCTGTCGCAGGGTAATTGGAGGATTTTATTTCCGCACGGCCGAAGAATTATTTGATTATAATTTCAATCTTATTTAACGATAGCTTTAACAGCTTCTTCGCCTTCAACAGCTACTACAACTACACCTTGAGGAGCAGCGATAGTTGCGTTGTCAGATGTGATAGCTGTGTTAGCTACTGTCTGGCCAAGGATGTTAGAGATAACAACTTTCTTGCCAGCAGCACCAGCGATTGTTACCTGGCCTTCGCCAGCGATTACTGTTACTTCAGATACTTCTACGCCTTCGTTGGCTGTAGGAGCTTCAGCATCTTCGACAGCCACTACCAAAGCATCTTCTTTTGCACCCATTGCCAATACACCGTTGATATTGTGTACATAAGACGGATTGGCATTCTTGGCATCGCGGCAAACGATGTTGTACTGGCCTTCTGCCTCACCTGCAAATTCAAAGCTGAACTGGAAGTTGTTGATACCGGCCTTAACAGCGTGTTTCAAACCATCGGCAGACTCGCCTTTTGCGAATGATACCGTATCGATCTTAGCTGTTGCATCCATAGTCGGGACGAACAATGTATCCTTTACAAATACTTCAGCAGTACGGAAGATGACACGGGCAGCAGTACCATAAGTATAGTGCTCTTTGTTCAACTTGCTAGCTGTAGAGTCTACAGCGTTGTACATGAACAGACGGCTTGCAGCTGTTTCTTCTGTAGCCTTCACGCCTCTTGTGATATAGTATTTGAACGGATCGGCATTGTCATAAGCGGCAGTATCCAACCAGAATGTCAAGTCTTCAACACCATAAGCAGCTTTCAGTTCATCACCTTCGCGAACAGCTACACCCTGGTTCTTAGAGTTGATAGCGATTGAGTTGCCATCAGCACCGTTCAGGCGTACGTGTTTCGGCAGAGACATATAAGAAGCAGGAGCTGACTGCGGTTTAACCAAGAACATGTCGTTGCGCGCATCCATGTCTTCAGCAGAGATAGTCTTATATTGAGTGCTGACAACTAATTTCTTCGCACCATCCGTCAATACGAAAGTAGAATCTGTATCAACAGCGATCATGTAGAACTTAGCCGGAGTACCGTTAGCTTCACCATACTTACCATTAGAGAATTTATAAGTTTCTTCGATGATGTATGCGCTATCAGCATTCATGATTGTATAAGAAACTCTTTTCAGTTTCTCATCCAAACCATACTTTTCTTCATCAGAAGGAACCAATGTGTACAGAACTTCTTCATCAGCAGCACCAACAGCCAAAACAGAGTCGCTCTTCATGATGATGCTCTGTCCAGCCAACATTTCAGCAGCGGAAGTGATTGTGAACTTGTTGTTCTTAGCATCGTTAGCTGTCATATATTTGTAACCGATGTAAGCGTTATCTTTATCCACGCCTTCAGCAGCTACCAACTGGATCGTGTCGCCCTCGATTGCATAAATATTGTTGTCTTTGTCTACTACGTTTGTTACACCATACCAGCCTTCATTTTCATCACCACGGTTGTCGATTGAGTAGTTACCTTTATCTACACCTGCTGCTTTAGTAACAACAAACTGAGCGAACGGATTAAATGCCTGTGCTTTGCTTACGAAGCCATCAGTTACATTAACCGGGCTGTAGTCATAGTACTTGCCATAATTTTCGTTAGGTTCGTCTTCACCCTTCTTCGCATCGATTACATAATAGATACCTTCAGTGATTTCAGCATCACCACCCAATGTTACTTCTTTGTCGGATGTTTTGATGGTGGCCACCAAGTTGCCGTTAGCGACAGTATTAGGATCTTTGCCTATTGTCAGAACCTTCGTGTTAGAAAGCTTACGGATAACAACTACTTCAGAATTAGCAAAGGCATCAACTGTCATAGGAGATAAACCGTCTACATAGCTCGGCTTTGCCAACTTCTTTGTTGTTACAACATTCTGACCTTTCCATGTCAAACCTTCAATATCAGCCAAAAATGCTTTTGCAGCAGCAACCAAAGCTTCTTCTAATTTCTTTGTGTCAGCAGCTGTTGAATATTTAACGGCAGTAAGAGCTTTTGTAGCACGTTTAATCAACTCATTACCGGAAACAGCAGAACCTGTTGAACCATTTACCTCATATCCGTTGTTATCAGAAGCAAATTTATATGAAGGATCTGAACTCAATGCAGCGTATGTCTGTACACCGACACCCACACAAACGATAGCACTATAGACTTCTTGGGCTTCTGATGTATAAGAAGCTTCTTTGCCACTACCATAAAGAGCTATGATATTGTCTTTTTTAGCACCCAACGTTGTTGCAACCGGAATCGTAGTCTGTTTAAACTGAGGCGCAATCACCATCGAGTCATTCGGAATGAAATAAGTCACCTTAAAGGCAGCTGTTGCTGAATGGTGCTTTGCAGCTATACGATCATTGAAAGCAAGAGTTGTTGTAACATCCGGTTCAACAGCAATTGTATCAACGATCAGCTTATTGAATTCTCCCAGAGGATCATAATAGTTGTAATCAACCAACAGATATTCATTTTGTTCAACTTCTGCACCTGCTGCATCAGCTAATTTTCTCTTATGAGTCTTTCCGTTCTTCAGGTACAGAACATCGTTACCCGTGCCAAATGCAGAACCATCAGTAGCAATCTTTGCATCAACAGCTTCCCACTTATTGTCTGTCAACACGTTCTTTTCAGCAGAAGAAACGTTTTCGTCAGTGAAGAACAAACGACCGCCTTCTTTCTTTACCAAAGCGTTGAAGTCGTCAGCTGTCAAAATAACAGCATTATCCGATACTTCGATCTGAGTCAAAGCCGTTGAGGTAGGTGCACTTGGAACTGCTGTTCCTGAAGTCACATTCAATTGAATACCGGCAGCTGTAAAACTTAATTGGAAAACAGAATCCTTGTCTGCACCGAAGTTCTTTACACAATAAAGACCAGCAGCATCGTCCCAAGCCCAATCAGTGTTAGCGTTAGTACCTTTTTCATTCATCTCGATATTTTTACGATCCGTGCCATTGTCCGACTGCAATTTGATGGAAAGTGCCTGACCGGACAAACGGTTTACGAAAGAATAAGTGTACTGGACACCTGCTGCTGTTGTGTGAGCAGTTTTCTTTACTTGCCACAATGTACCGAGCAATTTATCAATATTGCCTGTCCAATCTGTTGTAGCCTGCAATCCGAATATTCCTTCATCACTAACAGACAGCACATCGGTACCTGTTCCCAAATGAATAAAAGAACCATCCTTTACTGCGTCATTACTATAAGAGATAGCATCCGCATTGAAAGACAGTCCACCGGCTACCAGAGCGGCAGCCAAAAGAGTAGAAAATCTCTTGTTCATAATTCTAAAATGTTTAATTAATAAATAGTATATCTATATGTATATCTTCTTTTCTCAAACCTCTTGTTTTACAAGAGTTAACCAAATTCGTGTATAATGACTAATGAAAACGTACGTTTTAATTTGTCATTTTTTGGGGAGTTTTAAGAAGGGTTTGTATCGGGAAGAAGGTCTTTTGTACTCGTTAGGCTATCTGATTGATAAGAAAGAATATAGAAAAGGAAAATTTATTAGAAGAAAGGGTTGCAGGTTTAAAAAGTAGTTGTATTTTTGTAGCTGAAAAATGACGAATCTAAACGTACGTTTTCATTAGTCATTTTAAAAATCACTCCTATCTTTTTTATACCCAATCACTTATAGATATAAAAGTAGCCTGAAATAAGGTGGGAATCCCCTATTTTTATATAATGTATATATGTACCTATGTAATTGTGTAAGTTTAAGTTAATCAGCGATATACAAGATGTCTGCGATCGGCCTGCCGCTATTGCCGTGATAGCCTGAATCGGTTGTTTTCAGGAAAAGGCCACTCGTGTCGTTTCGCTGTTGTTAACAAAGTCTAAAGACAAGCAGGGTGGAAGGTTCTTTTACCTCTGCCTCATTATCTTGAAGTTTATTGGAGGGGGGAGTTATGTAAATGCGGGATAAGAAAGCGCATCATTGTTTTGATGTGGAGGCTGGATTTGTTTTTGCTGCGATTAAAGAAGATGTCCCTTGTTTGTTGCCGGCTGTCGGGAGAATAATTCAAGATGTTTTGATATCATTTCCTCTTTGAAACTTCGTTATCATTCCTAAAAAATACTCTCCATAGCGCTCATTTGAAACAAGTTATTAAATATTCTGTTTATATTTGCAAGTTATCAACAGATAAGGTGACTTTTCAACAAAACGGATATTGTTTTGTTTGAACTGATTTGTGTTAGGTTTTTAATGTTTAGTTTTGCCCCCGAATAAATAGACAAAGTATGGGAAAGATTATCGCTTTAGCAAATCAGAAAGGTGGGGTAGGTAAGACTACCACTACGATTAATCTGGCTGCGTCGCTGGCGGCTCTTGAGAAAAAGGTGCTGGTGGTCGATGCCGATCCGCAGGCTAACGCTTCGTCGGGACTGGGCGTGGATATCCGCAGTGTGGAGCAGTCGATCTACGAATGTGTGGTGAACGGCGACGATCCGAAAGGGGCTATTACCAATACGGAAGTGGAGGGGCTGGATATTATCCCCTCGCATATCGACCTGGTAGGTGCGGAGATTGAAATGCTGAACATGGAGAACCGGGAACAGATATTGAAACAAATACTGGTTCCGTTGAAAGATCGGTACGATTACATCCTGATCGACTGTTCTCCCTCTTTGGGACTGATCACGGTCAATGCTTTGACGGCAGCCGATTCGGTGATGATACCCGTGCAATGTGAGTATTTTGCGTTGGAAGGGATTAGTAAACTGTTGAATACGATAAAGATTATCAAATCGAAGCTGAATCCCGCTTTGGAAATCGAAGGCTTCCTGCTGACCATGTACGACTCGCGTCTTCGTCTGGCCAACCAGATATACGAAGAAGTGAAGCGTCCGTTCCGGGACCTGGTTTTCACGACCGTTATTCAGCGGAATGTCAAATTAAGCGAAGCTTCCAGCTACGGCAAGCCCGTGCTGCTTTACGATGCCGAGTCGAAGGGAGCTTTGAATCACATGCAGCTTGCACAGGAGCTGATAGATAAAAACAAATAGATTTATGATTTATGATTTATGATTTGTTTGTCTTTTCAAATCATAAATCATAAATCATAAATCATAAATTCGAAAGTTTATGGTAATGAAAAGATCGGCTCTTGGCCGCGGATTGGATGCTTTGATAACGATGGACGACCTGAAAACAGGCGGTTCGTCGTCTATTAGTGAAATAGAGCTGAGTAAGATCCAGCCCAATCCGGATCAACCCCGTTCTGTTTTTGAAGAAGAAACGCTTGAGGAACTGGCCGTTTCTATCCGTTCGTTAGGTGTTATTCAGCCGATTACGTTGAAAGAAACGGGAACGGACAAATATATGATTATTTCCGGCGAACGTCGGTACCGTGCTTCCCTGATGGCAGGCTTGGAGCGTATCCCCGCCTATATCAAAACCGCAGCAGACGAGAATGTCGTCGAGATGGCTCTGATCGAGAATATCCAGCGTGAAGACCTGAACTCGATAGAAATAGCCCTGGCTTACCAGAAGTTGATCGACAGTTATGGGCTGACACAGGAAAAGCTGAGCGAGCGTGTCGGCAAGAAGCGGGCGACGATTGCCAATTATCTCCGCCTCTTGAAGCTCCCTGCCGAGATACAGGTAGGGCTGAAGGATAAGAAGATCGACATGGGGCATGCACGTGCGCTGCTTCCTGTCGAGGACCCGGAAGTGCAGTTGGCTCTTTACGAGCAGATACTGGCGGATGGACTGTCTGTCCGTAACGTAGAAGAAATAGTACGCGGCGGAGTGGATGCGGTAGCTCTCGAACAGGCAAAGAAAGAAAAGCCTGCCCAGCGGAAACCGAAACTTCCCGAGGAGTTCAACTTGCTGAAGGACCATCTGTCCAGTTTCTTTAATACGAAGGTCCAACTGGTATGCAACGAAAAAGGAAAAGGTAAAATAACGATCCCCTTTGCATCTGAAGATGAATTGGAGAAACTGATCGGCTTGCTGGATAAGTTGAAATGAGAAACGGGAAAGCGATTTTATGGATAATGGTCCTGCTGTGCTGTTCTGTTTGGTCCGGCCATGCACAGGAGACGATAACGGCCGAGCAGGATACGGTGATGTCTCCCGATTCGACCGTTACGGCTGTGGTTCCCGGCGAAACAGCCAAGGCCGATTCGACGGTGAAGGCGGTGCTTTCGGCAGCCGACTCGCTTCCCCAACCGAAGGTGAAGCTGAAGGAGTTCAAACCCGATCCGAACAAAGCGCTGCTGTATGCCTTGGTGCCGGGTCTGGGACAGATATATAACAGGAAGTATTGGAAGCTACCGTTGGTATATGGGGCCTTTATGGGCTGTATGTATGCCATCACTTGGAACAATAAGAATTATAAGGACTATTCGACTGCCTACTTTGATATCATGGAGGATTACCAAAAGGTATTGGCGGCAGAGAAGGATGGACAAAAATATGAGGGGCCTTGGCAGGAGAGTTGGACGATCTTTGTCAGAAACGGTGAGGAGAGTTCCTATGTCTCGAATGCCCAGTTCCAGGAAAACCTGAAGCGCCGGAAGGATTATTTCCGCCGTTACAGGGATTTGAGCATTATCATTACGGTCGGGGTGTATGCGATCAGTATTATCGATGCGTATGTGGATGCCCAGCTGTTTGACTTTGACATTTCTCCGGATCTGAGCATGCACTGGTCGCCGGAGGTAACCCCGAAGACCCGTTATACGCCGGGCTCGTATGGATTGAATTGCAGTTTTAAGTTCTGACGTCATGAATAAAAACCTACTTATCCTGTGCTGTCTGTTCTGCCTGATGCAGGTCTCCCGCGCACAAGACGCTATATTCGGCGAACCGCAGCATCCGACATTATCGGCCGACTCGCTGTCTGACATAGTGGGCCTGATACCTGAAAGCCTCGATGCCAACGTGGATAGTTTGCTCCATTCCTGGCATGTGCAATACTTTTCGAAAGTGGATGAGTATTGCCACGATGATGCGGAGAATGTCTATTTCCCTGATTCGGTCTACGAAGAACGCCTGGAGCGTCTGCCGAGTGTGATCCGTTTGCCTTACAACGAGGTGGTGAGGGATTGCATCGACCTGTATGCCGGACGCAAGCGTGACCTGGTACGCTATATGTTGGGGATGGCGGATTTCTATTTCCCCATTATCGAACAGGTGCTCGACAAGCATAACCTGCCTTTGGAACTGAAGTATCTGGCTGTCGTTGAAAGTGCCCTGAATCCGGTGGCCCTTTCGCGTGTGGGGGCTTGCGGGTTATGGCAATTCATGCTTCCGACCGGCAAGATATATGGTTTGGAGATCAACAGCCTGTTGGACGAACGGCGTGATCCGCAAAAGGCGACTGAGGCGGCTTGTAAGTATTTTGAAGATATGTATGCCATTTATGGCGACTGGAACCTGGTGCTGGCTTCCTATAACTGTGGTCCGGGCAATGTGAACAAGGCGATCCGCCGTTCCGGGGGGAAGACTGATTTCTGGGAGATCTTCCGCTACTTACCCCGTGAAACCCGTTCGTATGTACCGCTGTTTATCGCTGCCAATTATATCATGAATTACTATTGCGATCATAATATTTGCCCGATACAGACCAGCCTGCCGTTGGCGACCGATACGGTTATGGTGAACAGCATGCTCCATCTGCAACAGGTTTCCGATGTGCTGGGGATCGACATCGAGCAGCTTCGTGCCCTCAACCCGCAATATAAACGCGATATTATACCGGGAAATACAAAACCTTCCGTGTTGAAACTTCCGGCATCCCAGACTTATGCGTTTGTCGACAAGGAAGATTCGGTCTATACGCATCGTATAGAGGAGTTGCTGGCCAACTGCGTGCCGGTCAATGCTGCCGACGGATCAAAGAATCTTACGCTTGAGAAGATAACCCATGTGGTCGCCTCCGGTGAGAATATCTATACCATCGCGAACCGCTACGGCGTTACTGCGAAGGATATCCGTAAGTGGAACGGGCTCGGTTCCAACCGGGTTGCCAA
>DXRF01000017.1:17202-22511 GCA_019411205.1 Parabacteroides sp.
TGCCAAAGGTCGCCGCCTGCGTTTGCATGTCGATAACGGAGGGGTCGCATTTGCTTCCGCCAAGACCAAGAAGAGCGAAAAGGCGGGGACTGCCAAAGCAGAAAAGAAAGCAACTCCTGTCGTTGGCAAGGGCGATCAGACGGCTCGCGCCTCAGGCAAAAGTTTGACCTATAAAGTACGGTCCGGCGATTCCCTTTACTCCATAGCCAAGAAATATCCGGGAGTTTCCACAGACGACCTGCAGAGAGCCAACGGGCTGACAAGTGCCGATATCCGGCCGGGCCAGGTCTTGAAAATCCCGGTCGTTTGACTTTTTCTGCCGCTTTCGGGAATATATAAGCAAATATTTATATATATTTGCCTACATACACGTTTAAAAATACGGAAGGGCATTCGATATGAGCGACAGAAATGATACAAAAGACACAGCAGACATGCAGCCCGACCAGGAGGCGAAACCCGCCCTCTCGGCCGACGAGCAGATGATTCAGGACGGCTTTCACGCGCTGTTGCAGGATTACCTTAATTCAAATCACCGACGCAAGGTGGAACGCATAACCAAGGCGTTCAATTTCGCCAATCAGGCACATGCGGGTGTGAAGCGTCGTTCGGGCGAGCCTTACATCATGCACCCGATTGCGGTGGCGCGTATCGTCTGCCGCGAGATGGGACTGGGGTCCACTTCCATCTGTTCGGCCTTATTGCACGACGTGGTGGAGGATACCGAATACACGGTCGAGGATATCAAGGATATGTTCGGCGAGAAGATCGCCCAGATCGTGGACGGCCTGACGAAGATATCCGGCGGTATCTTCGGTGAACAGGCATCGGCACAGGCCGAGAATTTCCGTAAGCTGCTGCTGACGATGAGCGACGATATCCGGGTGATCCTGATCAAGATAGCCGACCGTCTCCACAATATGCGTACTTTGGGCTCCATGTTACCCGCAAAGCAGTTCAAGATTGCCGGTGAGACGCTTTACCTCTATGCCCCTTTGGCACACCGTCTGGGGCTTTTCACCATCAAGACGGAACTGGAAGACCTGAGTTTCAAGTATGAGCATCCGCAGGAATATGCCTTTATCAATCTGAAATTGAAATCTACGGAAGCAGCCCGTAACACTTTGTTCGAGCATTTTGCCGTGCCGGTGGACAAGAAGTTGAAGGAGATGGGGCTCAACTATGAAATGCGTGCCCGTGTGAAATCCGCCTATTCCATCTGGAACAAGATGGAGAGCAAAGGCGTCAGTTTTGAAGATATCTACGATATATATGCCGTCCGTATCATCTTCGACCCGCTGCCGGGGGTGGATGAGAAGAACCAGTGTTGGGACATCTATTCCGCGATCACGGATATCTACCGCATCCGGCCGGACCGTATCCGCGACTGGGTGAGCCGTCCGAAAGCCAACGGTTATCAGGCGTTGCACCTGACCGTGATGGGGCCTGACGGACAATGGGTGGAGATACAGATCCGCAGCCGCCGTATGGACGAGATTGCCGAGAAAGGCTTTGCCGCTCACTGGAAATATAAGGAACATAACATAGAAGAAGATACGGAACTCGACAAATGGTTGCAGACCATTACCGAGATACTGGAAAGCCCGGATCCGAACGCTTTGGACTTTCTCGATACGATCAAGCTGAATCTTTTTACCTCCGAGATATTTGTCTTTACCCCGAAAGGCGACATCAAGACGTTGCCCCAGGGAGCTACGGCTTTGGACTTCGGATATGCCCTTCACTCGGATATCGGGAACAAATGTATCGGTGCGAAGGTCAACCATCGTTTGGTCCCGCTCAGCCATCAGTTGGCAAGTGGCGACCAGGTGGAGATCCTGACCTCCCGTTCGCAGAACCCGCAACCCGAATGGTTGAATTTCGTCACGACGGCAAGGGCACGTGCAAGAATCGACGCTTACCTGAAAAAGATCCGTAAGGAGGCCGTAAAAGAGGGAGAAATTAAGGTGATCGATGCTTTCAAACGCAATAATTTGGAGGCAAACACATCCAATGTCGACAAACTATGTATGTATTTCGGTTTCTCCAAACGCGAAGAATTCTACTATGCAGTAGAGAAAGGAGACGTGATCCTGCCGGAAAACATCCGCAAGCTGTTGAAGGAGAAAACAGATAATGTCCTGTTCAAGTACGTCAAGCAAGCGCTCCGGGTAGCAACGAAAGCGACGACCGGCAAGAAAGAGGAAGGGGAACAACCGAAAGAAAAACCGAAATATGACAAGAAGAAGCCTTATATCCTGAAGGAGGAGGCTTTCGAACGCAATTATGTCATTGCCGATTGCTGTAAACCGATTCCGGGTGACGAATCGTTGGGCTTTATCAATGATGACGGCAACGTGGTAGTCCACAAACGTTCCTGTCCGATTGCCATGCGCTTGAAAAGCAGTTTTGGCGAACGCATCCTGAATACGGAATGGAGCAGCCATCATTCCTCGTTCGAGGCAACGCTCGAGATTAAGGGGATCGACTCGATAGGGGTGTTGAATACGATCACCCGTACGATATCCGATGACTTCAATGTCAATATCATTCGTCTGCTGATCGAGGCGAAAGACGGAGTGTTCGAAGGAAAAGTGAAGATGAAAGTACACGATGTGGAGGATATTCAGCGGATGTGCGTAGTCCTTTCCCAGATAAAGAATATCCAGTCTGTGGCCCGGGTAGCGGACTGAGTCGAAAAAAGCTATATCCTTTTGCCTCAAAAGGTATAGCTTCCGGAAGAAAAGGTCATAGTCTTTTGTGCAAAGGCTATGACCTTTTTGTTTATATGACCCTTTTGTTTATTAGAAAGGCAGATCGTCGATCGGGTTGGCCGGACCGAAATCGGGAACGGCAGATGCAGCAGGGGCAGATGCCGGCACTACGTTTTCAGGAGTCATGGCTCCCGGTGCCGACTGGGGAGCGGCGGCCATCGGGCGTTCCACTTTCCATGCACTGATATTCGTGAACCAACGTCCCTGATATTCACGGCTGTCTATGTCGAAAAATACTGTAAGTTCTTCTCCGGGTTGTATGGCTGCCTGGTTGATGCGGTCTGCACCGAAAATCTGGAAGCATACTTTCTTAGGGTATTGGTCATGTGTTTCCAGGACATATTCCTGTTTTTTCCACTCGTTTCCGTTTTTGCTGATACCGCCTTGAACCGGCAGTACGGCGATGATTCTTCCCGTAATTTCCATGTTTATTGTTTTTATTAAATTGCTGCGAAGGTACGATTTTCCAGCGTAACAAGCTAATTCTTTAAAATCGTTTTTGTGTGTGAGAGCTATTTGGAGGCTTCCAACGCTTCGAATGCTTCCTTCATGGCGAGTAGTTCTTCCTTGATCTGCTTCAATCTGTTTACGATCTCTTCGTGGCGTATCGTCGTCTCCGGATTTTCTTTCAGCTTTTGCCGGGCGCCTGCCAGGGTCATTCCCCGCTCTTTCACCAGGTGGTAGACCAGGCGTATCGCGTCGATGTCTTCCTGCCGGTAGGAGCGGGTCCCTTTGCCCGTCTTGCGTGGGCGTATTTGGTCGAATTCCTTCTCCCAGAAGCGCAGGGTCGACTCGTTGACGTCAAACATTTGTGCCACCTCGCTGATGGAGAAATAGAGCTTTTGATTTTTATCTTTATTTAATGCCATCGTATTAAACAATGTTTAATCCATAACCTGGCCGTGATTTTCGGCAATCTGTATCATACGATCGTATTCTTCCGGAGTCAGGTCCATGTAATAGTACTTGGAGGGGTTATCGTATTTGCCGCGGACGATCACCTCGTAGTGAAGGTGCGGGCCGGTGGATTTTCCTGTATTCCCCACTTCTCCGATCACTTCTCCACGCTTTACTTTCTGTCCGACACGTGCCCGGAACTTGCTCAGGTGGCCGTAAAGCGTCTGGAATCCATGTCCGTGATTGATCATCAGACAGTTTCCATATCCCTGTTTCCAGGCGGCAAAGCTAACGACTCCATCACCGGTTGCATAGACTTCAGTGCCCACTTTGGCGGAAAAGTCCATGCCTGAGTGGAAGCGGGGAGTACGGTAGATCGGGTCGATACGCACGCCGTAGCCGGAAGCCGTGCGCTTCAGATCCTTATTGGCGATCGGCTGTATGGCGGGAATACATTTGCTTCGTTCTTCCTGGTTCTTTCCCAGTGTGATCAGCTCCTCCAGCGAGTTGGATTGGATGTAGAGCTGTTTGCTCAGCATATCCATCTTCTGGGTGGTCAAAACGACCAGTTCGGGGTTGGACAGGCTCATCAGATGCTCATACCGGTTGGTCCCGCCGAAGCCGGACTTGCGGACGGATTCGGGGATCGATTCTGCCTGGAAGATCGCCCGGTAGAGGTTTTCGTCGCGTTGCTGTATGTCATCCAGGACTTCCAGCGCGTTGTTCAAGCGTAACGAAAGCACTTCGTATTGTGTCTGCAACAACTTGTTTTCCTTCTTTAAAAGCGATTCGATCGGCGAGTCGAATGTACGTGAAAAGAGAAAGAAAATACCGACACCGATCACGATACCGATGCTAAGGTGGCGGAGCACACCGAAAAAACGGTCCTTGGCGGAAGGGTAAACGCGTTCGTAACTGAGCGTGTTGGGGTTATATAAGTAATATGTTTTTCTGCTTTTAAATAGTTTCATCAAATATTTTCTTGCTTGGATACGTGCAAAAATAATAATTTGCTGTACTTTTGCAAATTGTTTTTCAGAATATTAACGAGACTATATAGAATAGATTATGTTGACAGCAAAAGAAATCCGTGAATCATTTAAAGACTTCTTCGCTTCCAAGCAGCACCAGATTGTGCCTTCTGCTCCGATGGTTGTGAAGGGCGACCCTACATTGATGTTTACCAATGCAGGCATGAACCAGTTCAAAGATATAATCCTGGGGAACGTACCCCGTAAATATCCACGTGTCGCGGATTCACAAAAGTGTCTTCGTGTGAGTGGAAAGCATAACGACCTGGAAGAGGTAGGACACGATACGTACCACCACACCATGTTCGAAATGTTGGGAAACTGGTCGTTTGGCGACTATTTCAAACAGGAAGCGATCGGTTGGGCGTGGGAATACTTGGTTGAAGTGTTGAAACTGAATCCCGAACGTCTGTATGCAACCGTGTTCGAAGGAAGTGCTTCCGAAGGCCTTTCACGCGACGACGAGGCTGCCGGTTACTGGGAGAAGTTCCTGCCGAAAGACCATATCATCAATGGCAACAAACACGATAACTTCTGGGAAATGGGTGATACGGGTCCTTGCGGTCCTTGCTCCGAAATCCATATCGACCTCCGTTCGGAAGAAGAA
>DXRF01000170.1 GCA_019411205.1 Parabacteroides sp.
TTAGAAAAGAAAACAAGATAAAGAGTAACTTTTCAAAAATAACCATCGGTCTGGCTTCCCCTGAAGAGATTCTTGAAAACTCCAGTGGTGAAGTTCTGAAACCGGAAACGATTAACTATCGTACATACAAACCTGAACGTGACGGTCTTTTCTGTGAGCGTATTTTCGGTCCGATCAAGGACTACGAATGCCATTGCGGTAAATACAAGCGTATTCGTTATAAAGGTATTGTCTGCGATCGTTGCGGGGTAGAAGTTACAGAGAAAAAAGTGCGTCGTGAACGTATGGGACACATTCATCTGGTTGTTCCTGTCGCTCATATCTGGTATTTCCGTTCCCTGCCCAATAAAATCGGTTACTTGTTAGGCTTGCCGACCAAGAAACTGGATTCTATTATCTATTACGAACGTTATGTCGTGATTCAGCCGGGTTGTGTAGACACTGTTGCTGAATTGGACTTGCTTTCGGAAGAAGAATATTTGCAGATTCTGGATAACCTGCCAAAGGAAAACCAGATGTTGGAAGATACAGATCCGAATAAGTTCATTGCAAAGATCGGTGCTGAAGCCATTTATGACTTGCTGGCTCGTTTGGACTTGGATTCTTTGTCTTACGAATTGCGTCACCGCGCAAGTACAGACGGTTCGCAACAGCGTAAGAACGAAGCATTGAAACGTTTGCAGGTTGTTGAATCTTTCCGTGCATCTAGGGGGCGTAACAAACCGGAATGGATGATCGTGAAGGTTGTTCCTGTTATCCCGCCTGAATTGCGTCCGTTGGTTCCGCTGGATGGTGGACGTTTCGCAACTTCCGATTTGAATGATCTGTATCGTCGTGTTATTATCCGTAATAACCGTCTGAAACGATTAATCGATATTAAGGCTCCCGAAGTAATTCTGCGTAATGAAAAACGTATGCTTCAGGAAGCAGTGGACTCTTTGTTTGACAACTCTCGTAAGTCGAGTGCTGTTAAGACTGATGCTAACCGTCCGTTGAAATCTCTTTCTGACAGTTTGAAGGGTAAACAAGGTCGTTTCCGTCAGAACCTGTTGGGTAAGCGTGTAGACTATTCGGCTCGTTCGGTTATCGTCGTAGGTCCTGAATTGAAAATGCATGAATGCGGTCTGCCGAAGAATATGGCAGCCGAACTTTATAAACCTTTCGTGATCCGTAAATTGATCGAACGCGGTATCGTTAAAACGGTGAAGTCTGCGAAGAAGATCGTCGACCGTAAGGAACCGGTGGTTTGGGATATTTTGGAGTATGTCATGAAAGGTCATCCGGTGTTGTTGAACCGTGCACCGACTCTGCACCGTCTGGGTATCCAGGCATTCCAGCCGAAGTTGATCGAAGGTAAGGCTATCCAGTTGCATCCGTTGGCATGTACGGCATTTAACGCCGACTTCGACGGTGACCAGATGGCTGTTCACTTACCTTTAGGAAACGAGGCTGTATTGGAAGCGCAGATGTTGATGCTTGCTTCTCATAACATTCTGAATCCGGCTAATGGTGCACCTATTACCGTTCCTTCCCAGGATATGGTGTTAGGTTTGTACTACATCACAAAAATGCGTAAGGGGACACAGGGTGAAGGTCTTGTTTTCTATGGACCGGAAGAAGCAACGATCGCATACAATGAAAAGAAAGTGGATATCCATGCTCCGATCAAGGTATATGTGAACGATGTAGACAAAGAGGGTAATCAGGTTAAGAAAATGGTCGAAACTTCTGTCGGACGTTTGATGGTCAATGAATTTGTTCCGGAAGAAGTTGGTTATATCAATGAAGTATTGGGTAAGAAAGCGCTCCGTGATATCATCGGTAAGGTGATCAAAGCTTGTGGTGTTGCCCGTACGGCTCAGTTCTTGGATGATATCAAGAATTTGGGTTATTATATGGCTTTCAAGGGTGGTCTGTCCTTCAACTTGGCCGACGTTCTGATCCCACCTGAAAAAGAGGCGTTGGTAAAAGAAGGTTATGAAGAAGTTGAACAGATCATGAACAACTATAACATGGGGTTCATTACCAACAACGAACGTTATAACCAGATCATTGATACTTGGACACATGTCAACAGCAAGTTGTCCGACACATTGATGAAGCAGTTGACTGCTGATAATGACGGTTTCAACTCTATCTATATGATGATGGATTCTGGAGCCCGTGGTTCTAAAGAACAGATTCGTCAGTTGTCAGGTATGCGTGGTTTGATGGCAAAACCGCAGAAGAGTGGTGCGGAAGGTGGTCAGATCATTGAAAACCCGATCCTTTCTAACTTTAAGGAAGGTCTGTCTGTGTTGGAGTATTTTATCTCTACTCACGGTGCTCGTAAAGGTTTGGCCGATACCGCTTTGAAGACTGCTGATGCTGGTTACTTGACTCGTCGTTTGGTTGACGTATCTCATGATGTGATCATCAATGAAGAAGACTGTGGAACGTTGCGTGGTCTGGTTTGTACGGAATTGAAGAACAACGATGAAGTGATCGCCAGCTTGGGTGAACGTATTTTGGGACGCGTTTCTGTTCATGATGTGATTCATCCGTTGACAGGCGAAGTAATCGTCCGTGCTGGTGAAGAGATTCGTGAAGATGCTGCTAAGATGATCGAAGATTCTCCGATCGAAAGTGTTGAAATTCGCTCTGTATTGACTTGTGAATCCAAAAAGGGTGTTTGTGCAAAATGTTATGGCCGTAACCTGGCTACGAACCGGATGGTTCAGAAAGGTGAGGTTGTAGGTGTTATTGCTGCACAGTCAATCGGTGAACCGGGTACTCAGTTGACACTGCGTACATTCCACGTCGGTGGTATCGCATCTAACGTGGCAACAGAAAACAGCATCACTTCTAAATATGACGGTGTTTTGGAAATCGAAGAACTTCGTGCTGTTGATAGTGAAGAAAACGGGAAGAAGTTCCAGGTTGTTGTCAGCCGTTTGGCCGAACTTCGTATTGTTGATCCGACAACGAAGATCGTATTGCTGGCTCACAACATTCCTTATGGTTCCAAATTGTTCTTCAAGAATGGAGATACAATCAAGAAAGGTGATGTAATTATTGAATGGGACCCGTTCAACGCCGTTATCGTATCGGAAGTTTCCGGTAAGATCGAATTCGAAAGTTTGGTCGAAAATGTTACTTATAGTGTTGAAAGTGATGAAACAACCGGCTTGAAGGAAAAGATCATTATCGAATCTAAAGATAAGACAAAAGCTCCGGCTGCCCACATCGTGGATGAAAATGGAAACTATCTGAAGAATTATTCATTACCGTTGGGTGCTCACGTTGTAAAAGACGAGGGCGATGTGGTTAAAGCTGGTGAGGTTTTGGTTAAGATCCCGCGTGCAGTAAGTAAAGCGGGTGATATTACCGGTGGTTTGCCTCGTGTGACAGAATTGTTCGAGGCTCGTAACCCGTCTAACCCGGCTGTTGTTTCTGAAATCGATGGTGAAGTTGGTTTTGGCAAGATCAAGCGTGGTAACCGTGAAATTACTGTTACATCCAAATTGGGTGAAGTAAAGAAGTATATGGTGCCTCTGTCTAAGCAGTTGCTTGTTCAGGAAAACGACTATATCCGTGCTGGTATGCCGCTCTCTGATGGTGCGACTACTCCGTCTGATATCCTCGCAATCATGGGACCGACGGCTGTTCAAGAATATATCGTAAATGAAATCCAGGATGTATATCGTCTGCAGGGTGTAAAAATTAACGATAAGCATTTTGAGGTAATCGTTCGTCAGATGATGCGTAAGGTTGAAATCATCGATCCGGGAGATACTCGCTTCTTGGAACAGCAGGTGGTTGATAAACTGGAGGTAATGGATGAAAACGATCGCATCTGGGGCAAGAAAGTTGTGACGGATCCGGGAGATTCTCAGACATTACAGGCTGGTCAGATCGTGACTGTTCGTAAGTTGAGAGACGAGAATAGTATGCTGAAACGTCGTGACTTGAAATTGGTTGAAGTCCGTGATGCAGTTCCTGCTACGGCTAACCAGATTCTTCAGGGTATCACTCGTGCTGCTTTGCAGACAAATAGCTTTATGTCTGCCGCATCTTTCCAGGAAACAACTAAAGTGCTGAATGAAGCTGCCATCAATGGAAAAGTGGACCGTTTGGAAGGTTTGAAAGAAAACGTTATCTGTGGTCATTTGATTCCTGCCGGTACAGGCCAGCGTGATTTCGACAAGTTGGTTGTCGGTGCTAAAGATGAGTTCGAACGTATCTTTGCCAATCGTAAGAATGTCGTAGATTTCAATACTATGGACAGAGACGACGAGTAAATATGCGAAATAAATAATGAGAAGGGTTACCGATATTCGGTAGCCCTTTTTTATTTTCTGTTATTTGTTTAATAAAATCAGAGTCCTTATATTTGTGTATTATCTTGATAATTAAAATAAATCATATATGAAAAAAGTTCTACTTTATTTATTCACTCTTTTGATCTCGACGAATATCGTTTTTGCTGAACATCTTGATAATGAAATGAATGTGATGTCTTTTAATATTCGCATGAGTACAAAGTCTGACGGGGCTAACTGGTGGGAATACAGGAAAGACCTGGCTGCCAATGTGATTAAGTTTTATGATGTCGATATGTTTGGTGCGCAAGAAGTCTTGCATAATCAGTTGACGGATTTATTGGACCGTTTGCCGAACTATGGTTATGTCGGGGTAGGGCGTGAAGATGGTAAGACAAAAGGTGAATATTCTCCTATCCTTTACAGAAAGGACCGTTTCTCTGTTGTCAAAAGTGGCAATTTCTGGTTGGCGGAAGATATGAATGCCGTGGGCAAAAAAGGCTGGGATGCCGCTTGCGAACGTGTTGCGACTTGGGCGATATTCAAAGATAAGAAATCAGGAAAAGAGTTTTTCTTTCTGAACACTCATTTGGACCACATGGGACAGGTTGCTCGTCATGAAGGCGCTTCTTTAGTCTTAAAGCAGGTAAAGTTGCTTTCCGGAAATCTACCGGTAATTGTTACTGGTGACTTTAATGCTGTTCCGACCGATGATCCTATTAAAGTTTTAACAGACGAAAAAGATCCGCAGCATTTGACACATGCCCGTACATTGGCTCCTTTGTGTTACGGGCCTGAGTGGACTTTCCACAACTATGGGCGTGTTCCTTTGGACGAACGTGTATGGATTGATTATATCTTTGTAAAAGGTAATGTCAAAGTACTTCGTCATGGCGTTTTGGCTGAAAGTCTGGGTAACTTGTATCCTTCAGATCATTGTCCTGTTATATCGAGAATACTTGTTCAATAAATGTTATGGGCTCCGTAGATGTTTTAAGAGAAATTACACCGCTTTCACCGGAAGACTGTTTCCTTGTGATGCAGCGGCCCAAACGTTGTTTTTCCTATCCGCTTCATGTGCATCCGGAATTTGAATTGAACTATTTGGAGAATGCTGGTGGCACGATTCGAATTGTTGGTGATTCGGTGGAGAAGATGGAAGATCTTGACTTGTTATTGGTTGCAGGCGGAGCCAAGCATGCTTATTCAAACCATAAGTGCGTGAGTACGGATATTTTGGAAATTACAATTCAGTTCCATGCCTCTCTTTTTGATAGTTTTATCAACAAGCGTCATTTCAAAACTATAAAGGAGATGTTTGAGAAAGCCTCATGCGGTCTTGTTTTTAGCCGTGAAATGATTTTGCGTATTCAACCTGAATTGAAAAAGCTATCGAGCGATAAGCCAGATTCGTTTCACAATTTATTACGTTTGATAGAAATACTCAAGACTTTGTCGTTAGATGAAAAGGCACGCAAGTTAAATGCTGTCAATACTGTAGAAAACTTTAGCGATATAGATAATGATCGCCTGGATGCAATCATGGTGTTTTTGCACGAAAATTATCAGCGTCCGGTTCTACTGTCTGAACTTGCTTCGTTAATAAATATGAGCGAAGCGTCGCTTACTCGGTTTCTGAAAAAGTGGACGGGAAAAACTTTTATCGACAATTTGAATGACATTCGTATAACCGAAGCGGTTTGCCGACTGATCGACACAAGTGATACAATAGCAGAAATATGCTATAAATCAGGTTTTAATAACTTATCGAATTTCAATCGGGCTTTTAAGCGACGAAAAGGTAATACTCCTACCGAATATCGTGAAAAATATGCTCGTACTCGTTTTAGGGTTTGAAACATGATTTTAGACTAATTTACAGAATGGGTAAATTGCAAGTGACGAAATAGTATCATATAATGATAAAATAGTATTTGGTGGTTAATTGTATGAGATATATCTTTGTAATGTTGAATAAACAATGAAATTACTAAGACGAATAGCCTTAGTTTAAGCGTCGAGATTATAAAATATTAAACACAATAAGGTATTTTTTTTACATTGGTCTAAAGAATTGAGAATTAAAAACACAACTGAAAAAGGGTAGCCTGTGAAGGTTGCCCTTTTTATTTGATACTATTCCGATTTTAATATGTATATTTGTCTTAGAATATTTATAATCAAATATAGGAATATGGAAAACAACAAACCGACAAATGAGATTCAGGTAGAGCTATCAGAAGAGATGGCTCAAGGAACGTATGCAAATCTGGCAATTATATCACATTCTTCATCCGAGTTCATATTGGATTTTATCCGCGTTGTGCCGGGTGCTCCGAAGGCACAGGTGAAAAGCCGCGTTATCTTGACTCCGGACAATGCAAAACGACTGTTGTTCGCTTTGCAAGATAATCTGGCAAAGTTTGAAGAGCAAGCAAATGGTAAGACTGCTAAGTTTGAAGATTTTGTTCCTCCTATCGGAGGTATGAAAGGAGAAGCCTGATTCTCGGACTGACTAGTCCTGAAATAGCGTTACAGTTATTGGACAAAAATAAAACCTTTATC
>DXRF01000171.1:0-3001 GCA_019411205.1 Parabacteroides sp.
GGAGATGTGTATAAGAGACAGCTACCTGGCGACATAGCCCCGACGGAAAGAGGCATGAAATCTTCATCTCGAACATACAAGCCGGAACGGATGCGACACGTGCCTTCAAGCTATCCGTTGCCCCGAACAAACAGAAAGTGCCGGAAGAGGAATTGCTATCTGTTGATATTCCTGAACTGAATGATTTTGCTGTGTACGAAGTTGAATATGTCGCAGAGCCGGAGCGTTACGTCGAAGTCACCTTTACGAAACTGCTCGATGCAGCACAGAACATGCAGGGACTCGCCTGGATTGACGGCAATAAATCGGAGGCTGTCAATGTCGAGGGCAATAAGCTCCGCCTTTATCCCGATGCAGGTAGCAAAGGTGCCCTTAATGTTCATCTGAGCCAGAACATCAGAAGCAAAAACGGGTTGAACCTGAAAGAAAGTATCGTCCGCCAGATCGTAGTCAGTGACGAAAAGCCGGAAGTCCGTTTTATCGGCAATGGCGTGATCATCCCGCAGTCCACACAATTGACCGTTCCCTTTCAAGCTGTGTACCTGCGTGGCGTAGTGGTGCGTGTAATCAAAATATTTGAACAGAACATCGGGCAATTCCTTCAGGTGAACGATCTCGAAGGAACGAGTGACTTGATGCGTGTCGGTCGCCTGATTGCGCGTAAAACGATCTTCCTCGATGAAGATGCCGCTCAGGATCTCAGCCGCTGGAATACTTATGCGATCGACCTGAAAGAACTGATCGACCCCGAACCCGGTGCCATCTATCGGGTAGAACTGTCGTTCAACCGGGATTTGTCTGCCTATCCCTGCGAAGACCTCGTGAAGAAAAGCAAAGAACAACTGCTTGCCGATGACGAGATCAAGTTCAAGGAAGAGAGCAGCCGCTTTGATGGAGGGGGATACTACTACTATAACGGCGATTTCGACTGGTCGGACTACGATTACAGCAAGCGCAACGATCCCTGTTCCAACAGCTACTACTATAACACAACCGTTGGTAAGAATGTCCTTGCCACCAATCTCGGCCTGTTGGCGATGGCTGGCGAAGATAACGAAATGACTGTCTTTGTGCATAACATTCTGAGCACCCATCCGGAGAAAGGTGTCAAAGTTGCTGCCTACAACTTCCAGCGTCAGGAATTAGCTTCCGGTGTGACGGACGACAAAGGGCAGGTGCGTTTCTCGCTGAAAAACGGCAAGCCGTTTTATCTGACCGCCTCTCTAGGACAGCAACGTTCGTACCTCCGTGTGGACGACGGTTCCGCTCTGTCACTTAGTTCGTTCGATGTTTCCGGAGAAGTCGTGCAGAAAGGCATAAAAGGCTTTATCTACGGTGATCGCGGTGTGTGGCGTCCGGGTGATACGCTGCATCTCGGCTTTATGCTGAATGACCGCAACCGGATGCTTCCTGTCAACCATCCGGTCATCATGGAACTTTACAATCCACTCGGCCAGCTCTATCTGCGTAAAACACAGACAAAAGGCGAATCGGGACTTTATGTTTTCGATATGCCGACCGAATCTGACGCACCGACAGGCGCTTGGAATGTTAATGTGAATGTTGGTGGCGTTACCTTTACGAAGCGTCTCCGTATCGAAACGATCAAACCGAACCGCTTGAAGATATCCCTTACGATACCCGGAAAAAATTTGCTCCGGGGAGAACCGCTCGATGCCGCTATGCACGTAGAATGGCTACAGGGAGCAACTGCCCGCAATCTGAAGTATGACATTCAAGGAACCTTTATCTCGACCCCGACAACCTTTGCCGGCTATAAAAAATTCTATTTCGATGATCCTTCGAAGATCTTCAACAGCGAAGAAAGTAAAGTGATCTCCGGTACGACTGACGCAGTGGGTAACGCCACTGTCAAAGCCCGTTTCGAGATCGGTGCTTCAGCTCCCGGCATGTTGTTGGCAAGTTTCGTCACCCGTGTGTATGAGGAATCCGGTGATTTCAGCATCGATGCCAACCGGGCGTTCTATTCGCCCTACCGTCGCTATGCCGGTATCAAGTCGCCCCAGCAAGATGGGGAACCGTTGAAGACAGGAACCGAATATAAATATGAAGTAGCCTCTGTCGACTACCTCGGACAGGCGGCAGCCAATACCGAACTCGAGGTGAAGGTCTATAAAGTCCATTGGTATTGGTGGTGGAGCTCAGATAACGGGAGCCTGGCGAACTATGTCTCCAATTCGTACAATAAACCGATGAAAACCTTCACTGTCCGTACAGGAGCGAACGGTAGGGCTTCCTTCAACCTGAAATATGCCGATGCCGATTGGGGTACCTATTTTATCTCGGTGAAAGACAAAGAGAGCAAACACTCTACCGGCGTGATGAGCTATTTCGACTGGCCTTACAGTGAGGGCAGACGTGATGCTGACGGTTCTTCCTCCGCCAATATGCTTACCTTCAAGACTGACAAGGATACATACGCACCGGGCGAACAGATCGTTGTCACCTTCCCCTCTGTCAAGGGAAGTCGCGCGATCGTCAGTATCGAGAACGGAACGCGTGTTCTCTCGACCACCGAGCACATGTGCGATGATGGGCAGACTACGGTCAAACTCGCCGTCACTCAGGATATGCAGCCGAATGCATACCTTTATATAACACTCTTGCAGCCGCACGGTGTCACGAAGAACGACCTGCCGATCCGCATGTACGGTGTCGTCCCCTTCACGGTGACTTCTCCCGAAAGCCACTTGGCTCCGGTTATCCGTATGGCCGACGAGATCAAGCCTGAAGCTCCTTACCACGTGACGGTTTCTGAAAAGAACGGTCGCGAGATGGCCTACACGCTGGCGATTGTCGATGAAGGGTTGCTCGACCTGACCCGCTTCCGAACGCCTGATCCCTGGCAGGCGTTTAACGCCCGCGAAGCATTGGGAGTCAATACCTGGGATTTGTACAACTACGTGGTTGGCGCGTATGGCGGCCGTATTGAGCAATTGTTCAGCATCGGGGGCGACGACGCTCTGAACAAAGGTCCGAA
>DXRF01000171.1:3011-6824 GCA_019411205.1 Parabacteroides sp.
AGGTCCGAAAGCGATCGTGAACCGCTTTAAGCCGGTCGTACAATTTGCCGGCCCGTTCCTACTGAGAAAAGGAGAAAAACGGCAACATACCTATAATATGCCGAACTACAACGGCCGTGTCCGTGTTATGGTCGTTGCCGGAAACGGGGAGGCTTACGGCAACACAGAGAAGAGCGTACTTGTGCGCAAGCCCGTCATGTTGCTCGGTACACTCCCGCGCGTCATCGGCATAGGAGAGGAGATGGTGGTTCCCGCTACTGTCTTTGCTACCGAAAAAGGAGTTGGAGATGTGCAGGTCTCGATCGCCTGCTCCGGCAACATGGAGGTAGTCGGCGAGGCGAGTCGTCTATTGCACTTTGAAGCGGTCGGCGACAAATTGGCACAGTTCCGTGTTCGCGTGAAAGATACTCCTGGAACCGGACATGTGAAGATCACGGCTACCGGTGGTGGTGAAAAGTCTGTATATGAAACGGATATCGAAATCCGTTCCGTGCGCCGTCCACAGGTCAAGGTGATGCCCGTGACACTCGAAGCCGGAAAGAGCTGGAAAGGAACGGTTGCCCTTCCTGGTGTGACCGGTACGAACTCTTTTGTACTTGAAATGTCGGATGTTCAACCTGTCAATCTCTCCACGCGGTTGTCCTACCTGTTGGGTTACCCGCATGGATGTGTCGAACAGATCACCTCGAAAGCATTTCCGCAGTTGTACTTGAGCGGGTTCACCTCGTTAACCCGTGAACAGGAACAATCGACCGAAGCGACCGTGAAAGAAGTGATCCGCCGCCTGCGTTCCTACCAGACGGTAGACGGCTCTTTCTCTTACTGGCCCGGTGGAACGGCCTCCAATGCCTGGGGCACTGTCTATGCCACCCACTTTCTGCTCGAAGCGGAGAAGAAAGGTTATCTCGTGCCCGAAGGTATGAAGCGGAATGTGTTGAACGACTTGAGCCGTATCGCCCGTAACTGGAAACCGGAAGCCTCCTATTGGGCCGAATCCGAAGAAATGACACAGGCATATCGTCTGTTCGTCCTCGCTTTAGGGCAAGCAGACGAGGTAGGCGCCATGAACCGCTTGAAAGAGAGTAAGACACTCGCACCCATGAGCCGTTATCTGTTGGCGGCAGGTTATGCTTTGGTCGGACGTCCGGATGTATCGAAGGAGCTGATCGCAAAGACGACGGCTCTAACAACGTCTTATTCCGAATACAACCAGACATTCGGCAGCGACCTGCGCGATATCTCGATCCGCCTGATGACGCTTTGCCTGCTCGACAATGGTAAGGATGCAGCTCTCTTAGCGAATGAAATCTCCAAGACGCTCTCATCCGACGACTGGCTGAGTACGCAATCCACGGCATTCGGTTTGGTGGCCCTTTCCGATTATATGAAAAAATACAAGATGTCCGGCTCTATGGACTTTTCCTATACCGTGGGGGGAAAGACGGAGAAGGTTTCCACCACCCGGAATATCTGGACGGAGACTTTGCTTGACAAGGCTGCCTCTTCTGCCTCCTTGGAGTTGAAGAACACCGGCAAATCCACTCTGTTCGCCCGCCTCGTGACCGAAGGTATCCCTGCCGAAGGTAAAGAGGAAGCCTATGCGAACGGTCTTACGCTCGCCGTCAGCTATATGGATCATGACGGCCATCCGGTGAATACCTCCGCTTTGCAGCAGGGTACGAACTTCACGGCTGTGGTGACCGTCGCAAATCCGTCTCCTCGTGGCTATAGCCACCTGGTGCTGACTGAGGTTTTTCCGGCTGGTTGGGAGATATTGAACACGCGCTTCCTTACAGGCGGCACGGTTGACAATCGGGTGACAGGTGTCAATTACCAAGATATCCGTGACGATCGTGCTTACAGCTATATTGACTATCTGCCTGCCGGAAAGCAAGTGACGGTCCGTATCAATCTTTGCGCTGTCTACCCCGGCCGTTTCTATTTGCCTCCGGTCTATTGCGAAGCGATGTATGACCATCTTGTCCGGGCGAATACGGAGGGAAAGATGGTGACGGTAGAGTGAGCTATAATTTCTATCGAGGATTTACATGGGTAAAAAGGCACAGAGCCGTTCCAGGTATTTCGCATCCGTCTTGTCAAACTCATTCAGCTTGTCGCTGTCGATGTCCAGTACGGCAACCACTTTTTCACCTCTGATCACCGGTACGGCAATCTCCGACCGCGAGGCAGAGCTACAGGCGATATGTCCCGGAAACTGCTCCACATCCGGGACAACGACTGTCCGTGCTTCCTTCCAGGCTGTTCCGCATACGCCTTTCCCGTACCGGATACGCGTACAGGCAAGAGGACCCTGGAACGGAGCGAGCACGAGCATCTCTTCTTTCACCACATAAAAGCCTACCCAGAAGAAATTGAATGTTTGTTTTAGGGCAGCGGCGACATTCGCCATATTGGCGATGACATCTGTTTCTCCCGCTGTCAGTGATTGTAATTGAGGAAGTAGCGTCTCATACAACTCCTGCTTGTTCCCACCGTTGATTATTAAATTTTCTGCCATTTTTTACTTTATGAGAAAACAAAAGTAACCTTTTTTTCGGATTCTCCGTACCTTTGCAACATGAGTAAACAAAATTCTCCATTAGTGCTTGGAACCGAGTGCATCAGCAAGTTGTTGACACAGTATGCCATACCGGCCATTATCGCCATGACCGCCTCTTCGCTCTACAATATGGCGGACAGTATATTTATCGGACACGGGGTAGGACCATTGGCGATCTCAGGCCTGGCCTTGACTTTCCCGTTGATGAACCTTGCGGCTGCTTTCGGTTCGCTGGTCGGGGTGGGAGCTTCGACGTTGGTGTCCGTAAAGTTGGGACAGAAAGATTATGAAGGGGCAAACAAGGTACTTGGGAACGTACTGGTACTAAACGTGGTTTTGGGACTTGCATTTACGTTGGTATTTATGTTGTTGCTCGATCCGATCCTCTATTTCTTCGGGGCGAGCGAGAACACGATTTCGTATGCCCGCGATTATATGAATGTGATTTTGATAGGAAATGTGATTACTCATATGTATCTCGGGCTGAATGCGGTATTGCGTTCTTTCGGTTTTCCGAGATTAGCGATGTATGCGACGTTGGCGTCGGTAGTGATCAACTGTGTGCTGAATCCGCTCTTTATCTTCGGTTTCGGTTGGGGAATCAAAGGATCGGCATGGGCTACCGTCATCTCTCAGGTCATTTCGCTGACCGGGCAGTTGATCCATTTCTCCCGTCCGAAGGAGTTGTTGCATTTTAAGAAAGGCATTTACCGGCTGAAAAGCGAGATCGTGAAGGGGATTCTTTATATCGGGATATCGCCTTTCCTGATGAATCTCTGTGCTTGCCTGATCGTGATCCTGATCAACCGGGGATTAAAAGAGCACGGGGGTGATATGGCAATTGGTGCATACGGGATCGTAAACCGGGTGGTATTCCTCTTTATCATGATCATCATGGGGTTCAACCAGGGAATGCAACCGATTGCCGGTTATAACTTCGGTGCCCGCCAGTATTCGCGTGTGACGGAAGTGACGAAGCTGACGATGAAATGGGCGATTGGGGTGGCGACAACAGGGTTTCTGCTCTGTCAGTTGTTCCCGTCGATGATTGTCCGCTTGTTTACGACCGATCCGGAACTGATCGAGGCGGCGGTGTACGGTTTGCATATCGTCTTTGCTGTTTTTCCGATTGTCGGTTTCCAGATGGTGGCGACAAACTTTTTCCTTTCCATCGGGATGTCGAAAAAGGCGATCTTCCTCTCGCTCACCCGGCAGATGCTGTTCCTTGTTCCCTGCCTGCTGATTCCTGTCTC
>DXRF01000172.1 GCA_019411205.1 Parabacteroides sp.
GGTCGATACTGCCGGACGTGTTGATAAGTTCATGAGCCGCTACGGTAACCGTAACAAGAAATAAAACTAATCGACGATTGTCGATTGGTTTAGATAAAAACAGAAAAAGGCTGTTCTGAAAAGAATGGCCTTTTTCTGTTTTTATCAAGAGACATCCATAAAGAAAGCAACTTCCGTTTTTTATTTACAAAGATATTCTTACATTTGTACGTAACTGATAATTGACGTGAATCCACATTCTTCATTGTCAATTGTCAATTAACACAATTATCAATTAAATAATGCCATGGCAAAAACGAAAGAACAATTACTAAACATCCTGGATCAGTTCCAGCTCACAGAAAAAGTAGTTTCCGCCGAACCATTTGGAAACGGACACATCAACGATACGCTGAAAGTAACAAACGAAAAAGGCGAAATCAAATACGTGTTGCAACGCATCAACCACCTGATCTTCACGAACGTGGATATGTTGCAGAACAATATCCAAGTCGTTACTTCACATATCCGTAAGAAACTGGAAGAAAAAGGCGAAAGCGACATCAACCGCAAAGTCTTGACTTTCCTTCCGACAAAAAATAACAAGCTGTATTATTTTGACGGAGACAGCTATTGGCGTGTTTGTCTGTTCATCCCGAACAGCAAAAGCTACGAAGAGGTCAACCCGGAACTGTCTTACGAAGCAGGCAAAGCTTTCGGCGACTTTCAATCCATGCTGGCCGACATTCCAGAAGGTACACTGGGTGAAACCATCCCTAACTTCCATAACATGGAATTCCGCCTGGAGCAGTTCCACGATGCTGTAAAGAACAATGTCGCCGGCCGTCTAGACGAAGTGAAAGATCTGGTCGAGGAAATCGAAAAACGCGCTGAAGCCATGTGCATCCAGGAACACCTCTATCGCGAAGGCAAACTGAAAAAACGCACGAACCATTGCGACACGAAGGTCAACAATATGATGTTCGATGCCGAAACCAACAAGGTCTTGTGTGTGATCGACCTCGACACTGTCATGCCGGGCTTCGTCCTGTCAGATATCGGAGACTTTATCCGTACGGGGGCTAATACCGGTGCCGAAGATGACGAGAATCTGGACAATGTCAATGTCAATATGGATATCTTCAAAGCTTATACACGCGGCTATATGGAGAAAGCCAAGTCTTTCCTGACTCCGACTGAAATCAAACTGCTCCCGTATGGCGGTCGCTTGCTGACCTATATGCAGACAGTCCGTTTCCTGACCGACTACATCAACGGTGACACCTATTACAAGATACACAGTCCGAAACATAACCTAGTCCGTACAAAGGCTCAGTTCAAACTGCTCCAAAGCCTCGAAGCACACGCAGACGAGATGGATGCGTTCATGAATGAATGGCTGTAAGAGCATTGCTATAATTCAATTGGCGGTTGGCAATCAGGCGGTAAAATAATTACTGCCCGGTTGCCAACTGTCTTTTACCGGTTTTTCGTATCTTTGTGATTGACAGACAATGCCAAAGTAACATCATGACAAATATATTAAATAAAATAAATTCTTTGTTTCCCATCTCCGACGATACTATTCCAGTATTGAAAGAGAACATGACCTGCTGCCACTTTCCTAAAAAGTACCAACTGATAAAAGCAGACACTTATTGCAAATCCGCCTTTTTCATCGAAAAGGGAATAACACGTTCCTTCTGGCTGGTAGACGGCGAAGAAGTTACGACATCATTTGCTGGAGAAGGGAGCATTGTGTTCAGCATGGATGAACTGTATTACGGAAAGATAAGCGAAGAATTCGTCGAAACACTGGAAGAGGTGGAAGCCTACCGGATACCGCTGGCCACTCTGACACATCTTTTCGAGACAAACATCGAATTATGCAACTGGGGAAGAATCATCCATCAAAACGAATACAGACGTTTACATCGCAGCCACAAAGATCATTTGACCTTGTCGGCGAGGGAACGATACGAAGCATTCAAGGAACAGTTTCCGGACGCATACAGGAGAGTAAACTTAGGATATATCGCATCCTATCTGGGTATCAGGCTTTCCACACTCAGCCGGCTCCGGGCAAACGGATAGTAGAATTTGACATAGGACAAATTTTTTACCTCAAAAAACGAATACTTTTGTCACATATTACAAATATCTAATTCAATATCAATGTCAGACACAACAATCTCTTCAGCCGCATTTGCGGATACCAAACCCCACTACGAACTTCTTGACGGACTGCGAGGGGTGGCAGCTTTACTGGTTGTCTTTTATCACATCTTCGAAGGCCTTTCGTTTGCTGCCGGAGGAACTCCTATCACAACGATCAATCACGGCTACCTGGCCGTCGATTTTTTCTTCATCCTTTCAGGTTTCGTGATCGGTTACGCCTATGACGACCGTTTAGGAAAGACCATGACTACCGGTAACTTTTTCAAACGCCGCCTAATCCGCCTCCATCCGATGATCATCATGGGAGTGGTATTAGGAACAATCGCTTTCCTCATACAAGGTAGTGTCCAGTGGGACGGTAAACATGTGGCAATCTCAGCGGTGATGTTATCCATGCTCTGTACGATGTTTTTCATTCCTGCCCTGCCCGGTGCGAGATATGAAGTACGCGGCAATGGCGAAATGTTCCCACTCAACGGCCCAAGCTGGTCGCTCTTTTTCGAATATATCGGCAACATCCTTTACGCTGTTTTCATCCACCGTCTTTCCACTAAAGCTCTGACCGTACTCGTCGTTCTTCTGGGAATAGGACTTACAGGATTCACGTTATTCAATGTTTCGGGATATGACATGATCGGTGTGGGCTGGACGCTTGACGGCGTAAATTTCCTTGGAGGTTCTTTGCGCATGCTCTTTCCCTTCTCATTAGGAATGTTATTATCCCGCAATTTCAAACCATTCCAAATGAAAGGAGCTTTCTGGATTTGTTCGATCGTTCTGCTAATCCTCTTCTGTGTGCCTTACATAAAGGTGGACACTGCTCCTATCAGCCTCAACGGACTATTCGAGGCTGCTTGTATCATCCTCATTTTCCCTGTTCTTGTCTGGATCGGGGCTTCCGGCAAGACTACAGACAAACGTTCGACGCAAATATGTAAATTCTTAGGTGACATATCCTATCCGCTCTACGCCGTCCACTACCCGATCATGTACCTGTTTTATGCTTGGCTGATCGACAACGAGCTTTATACTTTCGCAGAAATATGGCCTATGGCAATAGTGGTCTACATCGGCAGTATCGCTTTGGCTTATTTCTGCCTAAAAATTTATGACGAACCGGTAAGAAAGTGGTTAGGCAAAAAATTCTTGAGGAAAAAATAAATGCCATTAAGAGTGTATCAAAACAGCCTTGTTTCCGCACTTGACTCGGGGATAAGGCTGTTTTGATATACCGCCATAAAGTCTCAAACCAATATCTCCGGTCATGATTATAAGATAAATACAAGCCGGTGACATCCAGCCATCAAGTAACTTTCATGAAGTTTTATATGCACTGGCATGCATTTGCGAATAGACTGACATGAAATTAAAAATGGACTAGCATGAAAAAGAAGCTGGATAACAGCCAAGCAGATTGTCTATGCGAAAGAATAATTCATTGAATACCGACCTTCATACACAAAGGCGGTAGAAGGCCATATAATGCACTTCCACCACTGCAAAAAACAGCATTTAGCACTCAACTAAATAATCTTTTCCTCATTAACATACTACAACGCATTCTGCTTAATGAATAACCCACGGGCATAGGTTGAATCGTAAGCCATACCTCTTGTTCTTCTCCTTTTATACAAATTCTATTCCTTCGTATTTCCTTCATCATTTTTAGGAAATGGTTTCTAAAATACCACAATTACAATCAAAAGACAAAACGTTTATTCCTGCCCCTTGTTATTTCTCAAACTATAAGAATAGTGGACAATCGCCAGAACATATCTATGTGACTGACGAACCTTGTCACATATAAACCGAGACTTATTATATGATATACCTATTGATTTTATTGGCCTTCACGATTTCTGCGCTAATGTCGATGATCATTATTCCGAGGATTTTGGTCGTCGCGCTTAAAAAGCGGCTTTTTGATATTCCGGACAATCGAAAGATACATAAAGGGGCTATCCCGAGACTTGGAGGATTGTCTTTCGCCCCGTCAATCCTGTTCTCCCTCTCGTTTGTTTCCGCACTCTACTGTGCAGGATACATGTATGGACAGCAAATACCTCTATGGTTGCTCACACATACTCTTTCGGAATTCTACCTATTGGTTTGCGGGGTGATCTTGCTCTACCTAGCCGGGCTGAAAGACGACTTGGTGGGAATGCGTTATACAAAGAAATTCATGGTGCAGATTATTGCCGCCTTGCTCCTGCCATTGTCAGGGTTATGGATCAACAATCTCTATGGGTTGTTCGGAATACACGAACTGGCACCATGGATCGGTATTCCGCTTACTATCCTCATAATCGTATTTATTACCAATGCCATCAACCTGATCGATGGGATCGACGGGCTAGCTTCAGGGCTGAGTGGCTCGGCATTACTTGTACTTGGCAGCCTATTTCTAATTAACGGGATGTGGATATATGCTCTGCTGTCGTTCGCTACGCTGGGAGTGCTGGTACCTTTCTTCTACTACAACGTCTTCGGACAGGCTGATCACGGAAAAAAAATATTCATGGGTGACACGGGGAGCTTGACACTGGGATATATTCTGGTATTCCTCACCATCCGCTACGCATCCTACAATCCGGACATTGCCCACTATTCCTCCGGTGCCATCGTGGTCGCCTTCTCGACACTGATCGTACCTATGTTCGACGTTGTGCGCGTGATGATCGTACGGGCACGCAGCCACCGGTCGCTATTCAAACCGGATCGTAATCACATCCACCATAAATTCCTCGATATGGGTATGAGTGCACACAAGGCGATGATCAGCATCGTCGTAATCGCCTGCCTGTTCAGCAGCCTCAATATCTTGCTCGTGTCGTTCGTAAATGCCAATATCGTATTTGCCGGCGACATTGTGATCTGGGTGATATTAAGCATTTGGTTTGAAAAGGCCAGAAACAAAAAAGAATCTTTAAACGAAAAAGAATGGATCAAACGAATTTAGAAAAAAGACAAATAATGAAAGCATGTTTTATGGGACTGGGCTATATCGGCCTGCCTACAGCTATTATCGCAGCCGAAAACGGCATTCAAGTTATCGGGGTCGACATAAATCCGAAAGTAGTAGAAATGACAAACCAGGGCATTATCCATATTGTGGAACCGGGATTGCAGGAGTTGTGTTCGGAAGCCGTGAAATCCGGTAAACTGAAAGCATCAGATGTTCCGGAAGAAAGCGACGTATACCTGATCGTCGTACCAACCCCATTCAAAGGGAATCACGAACCTGACATTTCATATGTCGAAGCTGCTACACGCACGGTCGCACCTTTCCTTAAAAAAGGGGATCTTTTCATCATCGAGTCGACTTCACCTGTCGGGACCACCGAAAAGATGGCAAACCTGCTCTACACTTTGCGTCCGGAACTGGAAAGAAAAATATATATCGCTTATTGTCCGGAGCGCGTCTTGCCGGGCAACGTCATCTACGAACTGATGCAGAACGACCGGGTTATCGGCGGAATCAACTCCGAATCAACTGAAAAAGCGATACAATTCTACAACAGCTTTGTCAGAGGAGCACTCCACCAGACAAACGCCCGGACAGCGGAGATGTGTAAACTGACGGAAAATTCGTCACGTGACGTCCAAATCGCTTTCGCCAACGAACTGTCACTTATCTGCGACAAAGCGGGCATCAACGTTTGGGAATTGATCGAACTCGCCAACAAACATCCGCGTGTCAACATCCTTCAACCGGGTTCAGGTGTAGGAGGGCATTGCATCGCCGTCGATCCTTATTTCCTGACTTCCGAATTTCCTTACGAGTCGCAACTTATCTCGAAAGCACGCGAAATCAATAACTACAAAGCATTCTGGTGCGCCGAAAAGATCGAAAACGCCATCCTCCGCTTCTTCCTTGAACATCATCGTAAACCAGTAGTAGCTCTGATGGGGCTTTCTTTTAAGCCTGATATCGACGACTTGCGCGAATCGCCTGCCAAATACATTACCTCAAAAGTCCTTCAACGTTCAGCCGATACCGACATCTTGATCGTCGAACCCAACGTTCACGAACATCCTGTCTTCAAACTGACCGACTACAAAGATGCCTACACCCACGCCGACATTGTCGCCTTCCTCGTCTCTCACAAAGAATCCAAAACATTACCTCATGACGAAGAAAAAGTGATATTGGATTTTTGCGGGGTGTTTAAGAAATAAAGTAGCATCATAAAATGGCATCAAACAATACTTTTGGAAATAGTTCAATAAAAAAGAATTATGCGTTGAATCTAATTAATACATTAAGCGGACTTCTATTTCCATTGATAACATTTCCCTATTTGTCACGCATTCTGCTAGCTGAAGGTATTGGAAAATTCCAATTCTTTCAATCAATAATTGACTATATTATCCTTTGCTGTTCTTTAGGAATTCCTCTTTATGCAATAAGAGAAATAGCACGTATTCGTGATGATGAGAAAAAATATAGTATAACCACCATTGAAATCTTGCTTCTACATGGATTACTTACCCTTGGTGGATATATTATTGTTTTCATTTTAGCCAGTACTGTTTCAATAATAAAAGTTGATATTCCCCTCTTTCTACTATTAAGTATTAATATTTGTTTCAATGCAATTGGAGTTGTATGGTTCTATCAAGCGATAGAAGATATTAAGTATATTACAATCC
>DXRF01000173.1 GCA_019411205.1 Parabacteroides sp.
CATATATTATTATTCTTATTTTTTTAATGGATACAAAGTTACGGTGCTTCTCTTCCCGGGACATTGCGAATACCACGGATAGAATTGCAATTTTCATCGGTTGATTCAAGAAAACAGTTTGTTATCATAGCAGGTTGAAACCAAATGGTTAACTTTGCATTCAGTTACAGATTATGAGTAATACGGTAGAAGTAAACGATATTCAGCACTATTGCGACATGATCGGTGCGCAGACGCAGCATCCGCTTGTCGGCGTTGTGGACTTTTCCAAACTGCAACCAATACGTTATACTATTCCCCGCCGTCTGTTCGGTTATTATGCCGTTTATCTGAAAGGGAATAAGCATACCGCCTTGTATTATGGTCGTAGCGAGTACGACTACGAAGAAGGAACGCTCGTGTTTATTGCACCAGGGCAGGTTGCCGGTGCGGAAGAGGAGGGACAGTTACGGCAAGTAAAAGGTTATGTGCTAATGTTTCATCCTGATTTTCTGCGGGGCACATCGCTCGAACAACTCATGAAGCGTTATTCCTATTTCTCATACGATACCTGTGAGGCTTTACACTTGACGGAGCGGGAACGGACAATTTTTGTGGAATGTCTGATGCGGATTCAGGATGAGTTGTTGCATTTCGATAAACAGAGCGAGGAACTTATTATCGATTATATCAAATTGGCCCTCGATTACTGTGTCCGTTTTTACGATCGCCAGTTCCAGACCCGTACGGAAGCGAACCATGATATTCTCGCCCGGTTGGAAAAATTGCTCGATGACTATTTCTTGTCTTCCGCACCTATGGAAAAGGGATTGCCGAATGTGCAATACTGTGCCGGTCAGTTGTGTCTTTCAACGAATTATTTGAGCGACCTTGTCCGTAAAGAGACCGGAATATCGGCTTTGAAGCATATTCACCGCAAAACGTTAGACGTGGCAAAAGAGCGGCTCGTGGACCATTCTAAATCGGTCAATCGTATCGCCGAGGAGTTAGGATTTTCTTCCTCCTCGCATTTTACTAACTGGTTCAAGAAAATGACTGGGGTTACTCCACACAAATACCGGATACACGCCCAACTCCACGTCTAACTTACAACTGAATTGGGTGACTTTGCCATTGCTGTCCGGTTCTCTATAAACCCTTTATTTACAATCTTCTTGCGTCTATCAGCTCTCTTTCTCGTTTTTTATCGCTATCTTTGTCAGTAATATTGCAATTCATGTAGCATGACCTTGAAATTAAAAGTAGTGATGATGGTATTCGCATGTTGTTCTTATCAATCGCAAGCAGAGGACTTGAACGCTCTCAAAGTAAAAGAATATAAACTGGAAAACGGACTGACCATTTGGCTGAACGAAGATCACAGCCAGCCGAAAGTTTTCGGTGCTGTCGTCGTGAAAGCCGGAGCGAAAGATTGTCCGGACACAGGTATCGCCCACTACTTCGAGCATATGATGTTCAAAGGAACGGATCGTATCGGAACGCTCGATTATGAGTCGGAGAAAGTTTTGCTGGATTCCATCGCCATGAAATACGATGAACTGGCCATGACGGAAGATGCCGCGACACGTGCACGCCTGCAGAAAGAGATTAACGAGCTAAGCATCCGTTCTTCCGAATATGTCATACCCAACGAGTTCAACCGGCTCATCAGTCGCTTCGGCGGTTCCGGCCTGAACGCGGCAACCTCATACGATGCTACGATCTATTTTAATACGTTTTCCCCGCAATATATGGTCCAATGGGCGGAGATCAACAGCGAACGCCTGATTAATCCTGTTTTCCGTCTTTTCCAAAACGAATTGGAAACGGTTTATGAGGAGAAGAACATGTACGGTGACTTCATCGGTGGCCAAGTGATGGACATACTGATGGCACGTTACTTCGGCCCGCACCCGTATGCTTACCCGATTATCGGCAGCACAAAGAACCTCAAGAATCCGCGGTTGACGGAAATGCGCAAGTTCTTCGAGAACTATTACGTGGCCTCCAATATGGCGCTGATCCTTAGCGGCGATTTCGATACGCAGCAGGTTATGCCTATACTGGAAAAGGCCTTTTCACGCATCCGCTCGGGTAATGTACCGAAGCAGGAAAAGGTGATACTCCCGCCATTCAACGGACGGGAGAAAATGAAGGTGAAGTTCCCGATTCCCTTTATTAAGGCGATGGCGTTTGGTTTTCGGGGTGTCCCGGCCAACCACGAGGATCAGGTTGCCTTAAATATAGCGGTCAACCTGCTGAACAACACCAACGGCACAGGTTATCTGGACAAACTGATGGTGGAACATAAGCTGATGGGAGCCGTTGCCATCAACAATAGCTTGAACGAGGCGGGGATCCTTGCAATCGCCATTATGCCGAAGCTGCTGATTCAGTCGTACGGTTCGGCCGAGAAGATGGTCTGGAACGAGATTAACCGGGTAAAGAACGGAGATTTCAGCGACGAAGTGTTCAACAGTCTGAAGCTGGAACAGAAACGGCAGTATGCTTCCGCATTGGAGAATATCGACTCGCGTGCGACGGTTATGATGAATCTGTTTTCGCAGGGAATGAGTTGGAACGATTATCTGAACGAGGTGGCACGGATCGAATCCATCACGAAGGAAGATGTCGTACGTGTCGCCCAAAAATATTTCAGCGATAACTATCTATGTGTAACCAAGAGCACAGGGAAATATCCGAAGGACAATCTGCCGAAGCCGGCTTTTGCCCCGGTCGTTCCCCGGCATGCAGACGCTTCGTCTTCTTATGCCGAACAGTTGGAGAAGATACCGGAACAGCAAGTGGCCCCTCGTATCATCGATTTCGAGAAAGATGTGAAGACGTCAAAGCTGTCTCCTTTGGTGACATTGTATACGACACCTAATCCGCTGAATGATATCTTCACTTTTAATATATCCTATAGGATCGGTGATTTGGAACAGCCAGAGTTAATACAGCTCATCAATTACCTGCAACTGTTAGGAACCGACTCTTTACCCTTCGAGCAGTTCCGCAGCCGCTTGCAATCGATCGGGAGCACGCTTGCTTTCGATGTGACACCTGATGCTTTTGTCATGAAGGTGACCGGCTTCGATAACCATATCGATGAGACGATGGAACTAGTGAGTGACTTTATCCGCCATGCAAAGGCAGACGACAAGAAGCTTCGTCAGATCGTGGACGATGCCAAAGTCTCGAAGAAAGCCTTTTTCAAGTCGGGCGACAATGTGGCATCAGCTTTGTTGGAGTGGGTAAAGTATGGCGACCAATCCCGTTACCTGCGCAAGCTTTCACTCTCACAGATCAAAAAATTGAAGGGAAAAGATTTGTTGGCGGTCTACGATAAGGTACGGAGTGTGCAATGCAACCTTCATTACTGCGGTTCATTGCCTGTGGAGAAGGTGGCCGAGATAATTCGTCGGCATATCCCGTTGGAGCAGACGGTCGTGGCTTCCCATTCTCCCTATTTCCGCGAGTTAAAGCAATATGACCAGCCGACAGTCTTTTTCATCGATATGCCGGATATGGCGCAGAGCATCGTTTACGCCTATGTCAAGGGCGATCCTGTAGACGACAAGGCTTCCCGCCATGCCTCCCGGCTGTTCTCCGTCTACTTCGGGGGGGATATGTCGTCGCTGATGTTTCAGGAAATAAGGGAATTCCGCTCTTTTGCATACCGGACAAGCGGTCATTATCAGTTACCGAATCATGCCCATAAGGGGACTGCCGGATCTTTTACGGCGATGCTGTCCACCCAGAGTGACAAGACGCTGGACGCGTTGGGCGTACTGGATTCACTGGTCCGGGAAATGCCGTTGAAACCGGAAAGGGTGGAGGCGGTCAAACAAACGTTGGTCAACCGTATCAATAACGATTATCCTTCTTTCCGTAATCTGTCCGAGAAAGTGGCGAGTGCGCGTATGGAAGGTTTCGACCGTGATCCGGCTGAAGAATTTCTGCAGGATATTGTAACGATGGATATGAAGGATATTTCCCGTTTCTACCAGGAGCAGATCAGTGGCCGCCCGGTCGTTTACGTGATTGCCGGCAACCGGAAACGTATCGATATGAAGAAACTGACTGAATATGGTACGATAGTAAAAGTGAAAAAGAAAGAAATTTATAACAATTGACAATTATAAAAAAGCGTGTATAGTAAAGACGAACTCAAGAACCTGAAACTTGAATTTTGGGAAAGTTTCGCCGCATTTTGTGAAGTACAGCCGTATCTGAGAGGACGCAAGAAGATGTGGACTTTGTATGATACGAAAGTAAAAGGAGTCGAACTCAAATTTGATGCGACAAGAGATGGCGCGTTTGTCATCCTCGAAGTGAATCATCGGGGCGAAGAAGCCCGGTTGGAAATGTTTGAACGTCTGACGTGGTATAAGGAGACGCTGGAAATGGATTTTCCGGAGGGGTTGACTTGGGACATCTGTTTTGTACGTGATACCGGAAAGCAGGTCGCCCGTATTTATACCTCCAACTCCGGAATCGACTTCCACCGCCGTCAGGACTGGGGAGAGTTTTTCTCCTTTATGGCAAGCCAAATGTATCTGTTGGAACGGAACTTCATGTCCATAGCAGAGTATTTGAGGGAATAGGGAGATTTATGATTTTTGAATAAAGATTTATGTCATGTTTAAACAATTTATCGGTATAGCTTCTATCGCGTTCTTAAGTGCTTGCAGCACTCCTGCACCCGATGCTGCGTTGTTGCAACCGGGAGTCAGCCGGGAATTGGCCCGGTTTAGAAAAGAACATTTCAAGGAGATACGTTACAACCTCTTCTTCTCCATCCCGGAAAACAGCGAAGAAGTTGTAACAGGTAAAGCGGATATAATGCTTGTCATCCGTGAAAGGCAACCGATTATCATAGACTTTCGGGGAGAGCCGGAACAGGTTGCCTCAGTTTTGTTGAACGGTAGGAAAGTCTCTTATACTGTGAAGGACGAACATATCCTGATCGACGCCAAAGGGGTGGCAGACGGAGAGAATCGTGTGACCATTGAATTTACGGCAAACGACCAGTCGTTAAACCGTCGGGACGAGTTCCTTTATACATTGCTGGTTCCCGATCGGGCGCGTACGCTCTTCCCTTGTTTCGACCAGCCGGACATGAAATCGCTTTTCACCTTGTCGTTGGAGATCCCGTCTTCCTGGCAGGCTGTCGCCAACGGGGCGATCGAGCAGATGGATTCGACTTCCGTCGCCGGTCGTAAGCGGGTTTATTTCCGGGAGACGGAACCGCTCAGCACCTATCTTTTCTCTTTTGTCGCAGGTAAGCTGACACGGGAAACGTATTCGCGTGACGGACGGGATATTTCGATCTACCATCGCGAGACCGACCCGAAGAAAGTGGCACAGTGTCCCGATATCGCATCCGAAGTGTTTGATGCACTTGAATGGCAGGAGGAATATACCCGGATACCGTATCCCTTTGCCAAATACGACTTGATCATTTTGCCGGGATTCCAGTTCGGTGGAATGGAACATACGGGAGCGACCTTATACACAGACGGGCGGATGTTCCTAAACGAAAACCCGACATTGAACGAGCGTCTGTCACGCAGTTCCCTGATTGCACACGAGACTTCGCACATGTGGTTCGGCGACTTCGTGACGATGGAGTGGTTCAATGATGTATGGACAAAAGAGGTCTTTGCCAATTATTATGCCTCCCAGATGATCGAGCCTCTGTTTCCGGAGGTGAACCATTCTCTGAACTTCATGCTCGACTATATCCCCGCGGCCTATTCCGAAGACCGTACTGCCGGTGCCAATCCAGTGAAGCAACAACTGGAGAACATGCAGGATGCCGGATTGATGTACGGCAATATCATCTATGACAAGTCTCCGGTTATCCTGGAAATGCTGATCAAGAAAATGGGGAGGGAGGCTTTCAGGAATGGGAACCGGGAATATCTGAAGACGTATGCCTACGGAAATGCTACCTGGGAAGGACTGATCGGTATTCTGGACAAATATACGGACGACGACCTCTCTGCTTGGAGTCATGTCTGGGTAAATGAAAAGGGGATGCCGGAGATTAGTGGAGTCATAACCGAAGGTAAAACATTGTTGGTTGCACAGAAAGATCCGCTAAGGCGTGGTCTTCATTGGGAACAGGACTTGTCTTTCTTGGTTGTTTATCCCGATGGGAAAACAGAGGATGTGCAAGTTTCTTTTAAAAAAGAGGCTATGTTCTGTTTCAAGGATTTGAAAAGATCGGCAGGCGAAGGTACTTTTGTCATCCCCAATGCCGACGGAAAAGGGTACGGCTTTTTCTGTCTGTTTGAAAACAACGCGAATGCTTGTTTGTCCTACCTGCCTTTCTGTAAGGACGAAGTGTTGAGAGGTTCCTTGTTGATTACCCTGTATGAAAACCTGTTGAACCGGAGGATTCCTGCGGAACTTTATATGGAAGCCATGTTGGATTATCTGCCGGGAGAAACTAATTCTTTGTTGTTCTCGGCAGTACTCGGATATATCGGTAATTGTCAGCGTCTATACCCCTCTGATCCAGAGAAACTGGAACAGGTGCTTTGGCGAATCGTGACAACGGCGGAACAATCCCAACAACGTTTGCAGGCGTTCCGCCAATACCGTTCCATAGCCCGCTCGCCGGAAGCGATCGGAAGACTGTATGCGCTCTGGAAAGATCAAAAAGCGCCTGTCGGATGTTCGTTGAGCGAAAACGATTATATCAGCCTGTCCTACGGCTTGGCAATCCAGATGCCTGACAAAGCCGATGAAATCGTAGCGACTCAGCAAGCCCGAATCACCAACCCCGACCGCAAACGGCAATAT
>DXRF01000174.1 GCA_019411205.1 Parabacteroides sp.
AATCATAATATTATGGACACAAATAAATTTGTAAACCGCCACGTTGGTATTTCGGCCGAAGACATACCTTCCATGCTGCAAGCCATCGGCGTCAAGTCGGTTGACGAGCTTATCGATCAGACCATCCCGGCTGACATCCGTTTGAAAGAGCCGCTTAACCTTCCCGAACCCATGACGGAACGTGAATTCGCAGAACATATCTCGGAACTGGCTTCCAAGAACGAAGTATTCACATCCTATATTGGAATGGGCTGGTATGATACGGTTTGTCCGGCTCCTATCCAGCGTAACGTATTCGAAAACCCGGTTTGGTATACTTCCTACACCCCATATCAGGCAGAAGTTTCACAAGGACGCCTGGAAGCATTGTTGAATTTCCAGACTGTTATTGCAGAACTGACCGGCCTGCCACTGGCCAACTGTTCCCTGCTTGACGAAGCGACAGCTGCCGCCGAAGCGGCAACCATGTTCCACGGAAGCCGAAGCCGCGCACAGGTAAAAGCCGAAGCCAATACGTTGTTTGTCGACGAAAACGTATTCGCCTCTACACTTGCCGTTATCAACACCCGTATGATCCCACAAGGCATCAAGGTCGTTGTGGGCGATTACCAAACATTTGAATTCACACCGGATGTATTCGGAGCTATTGTCCAGTATCCGAATGCCGACGGTTCGATCGAAGATTATAAAGAATTTATCGTGCGTGCCAATGCTGGCGGAGCACGTGTCGCCGTTGCAGCCGACCTGATGAGCCTTGTCCTGCTGACTCCTCCGGGAGAATGGGGGGCAGACGTCGTGTTCGGAAGCAGCCAGCGTTTTGGTATCCCGATGTTCTACGGCGGCCCGTCCGCTGCATTTTTCGCCACAAAAGACGAATACAAACGGTCCATCCCCGGACGTATCATCGGCATTTCCAAAGACGCCTACGGACACGCAGCTTATCGCTTGGCTTTACAAACACGAGAACAGCATATCAAACGTGAAAAGGCAACCTCCAATATCTGTACCGCCCAAGCCTTGCTGGCCACGATGGCAGGTTTCTACGCCGTCTACCACGGTGCCGAAGGCCTGAAGAACATCGCAGGTCGCATCCACGCTTTTGCCGGTTTCCTAACAGGCGAACTGGCAAAACTAGGCTACAAGCAATTGAATAAAGACTATTTCGACACGTTGAAAATCCAGTTGCCAGAACATGTATCCATCAATGCTCTCCACGAGATTGCATTGGAATGCAAGGTAAACTTACGTTACTTCGAAGCCGGACAGATCGGTATCAGTTTGGACGAAACGACCGGACTGACCGATATCGGCGTATTGTTGTATATCTTTGCCGGAGCAGCCGGAAAGGATTACATGCTGGAAGAAGCCGTTCCTGAAAAGACTTACTTTGACCCGAAGTTCACCCGTACCTCCGAATTCCTGCAAGAAGACGTATTCAAGAAATATCATACCGAAACAGAACTGATGCGCTACATCACCCGCTTAGGACGCAAGGATGTTTCATTGGCCCAGTCCATGATCTCTTTAGGCTCTTGTACGATGAAACTGAATCCGGCATCGACCATGCTTCCGCTCAGCCGTCCAGAATTCATGAACATACATCCGTATGCACCGGAAGATCAGGTTGAAGGCTATATGGAATTGATTGAAAATTTATCAGCTTACCTATGCGAAATCACCGGATTCAAAGGCTGTACGCTGCAACCGAATTCCGGAGCAGCCGGCGAATACACCGGTTTGCGCGTAATCCGAGCCTATCTGGAAAGCATCGGGCAAGGACATCGCAACATCGTTCTGCTTCCGGCTTCCGCTCACGGTACGAACCCGGCAAGTGCGATCCAGTGCGGTTTCACGACTGTTACGGTAAAATGTGACGACAAGGGTAATATCGACCTGGAAGATTTCCGTGCAAAAGCTGAAGCCAACAAGGACAACTTAGCTGCCAGCATGATCACCTATCCGTCCACTCACGGGATCTTCGAAGTAGACATCAAGGAAATGTGCGATATTGTTCACGCTTGCGGCGGTCAACTGTATATGGACGGCGCCAACATGAATGCACAGGTCGGTCTGACCAATCCGGGTACTATCGGTGCAGATGTCTGCCACCTGAACTTGCATAAGACCTTCTCTTCCCCTCACGGCGGAGGCGGTCCCGGTGTCGGTCCGATCTGCGTTGCCGAACACCTCGTCCCGTTCTTGCCGCAACATCTGGTATTATGGGGCAACGGTTTGAACACAGTCTCTGCAGCACCTTATGGCAGCGCGGGTATTCTGCCGATTACATATGCTTACATCCGCATGTTAGGAACGGAAGGATTGGAAACAGTCACCAAGACCGCGATCCTGAATGCAAATTACCTGGCGGCTAAATTCAAAGACACTTACGGAATCGTCTACACAGGTGCTACAGGCCGCGTCGGTCACGAACTGATCCTGGAATGTCGCACGGTAAAAGAACGTTCGGGCATCGATGAAGGTGATATAGCCAAGCGTCTGATGGATTTCGGCTACCACGCTCCCACTCTTTCCTTCCCTGTTCACGGCACCCTAATGGTCGAACCGACCGAAAGCGAAAGCAAAGCCGAGCTGGACCGTTTCGTCGAGGTACTGGAATGTATCTGGAACGAAATCAAGGAAGTGGAAGAAGGCAAGGCTTCGAAGGAAGACAATGTATTAAAGAACGCTCCTCATCCCGAATACGAAGTGACAGCCGACGAATGGAAACACGAGTATCCACGCAGTAAAGCCGCCTTCCCGCTGGAATGGTTGCACGACAGCAAGTTCTGGGTAAATGTAGCCCGCGTAGACAATGCGTATGGCGACCGTAACCTGATCCCGACACTTTGCGCATGCGAAATTTAATATAAACCGAATATAACGCAAACGGCACAAAAACGCAGCTCTTATTTTCTCATCTGCTTTTCCCGCCGTTTGCGTTATTTTTTCAATAACAAACAACAAATTCAATGAACACGACAACTAAAGAGAAAATCAGATTCAGTAAAGCATTTTGGGTAGCAAATACCGTTGAACTCTTCGAACGTGCCGCCTACTACGGCGTTTTCATCGTAATTACCCTCTATCTTAGCCGGATTCTCGGCTTCAATGACATTCAGGCAGCCGGTATCGCCGGTATCTTTTCCGCCTGTCTCTACCTGTTACCTACGTTTGCCGGAGCTCTTGCCGACAAAATCGGCTTCCGCAATTCCATGTTAATCGCTTTTGCCTTGCTCACTTTCGGATATCTGGGACTGGCCGTCTATCCGACTTGGCTACAGTCTGCCGGATTAGTGCAATATGGAACCACCACCACGTTTACCGGACTGTTGGAAAGCAACCTGCAATACGGTATCATCCCGATCATGATCCTGATCGTATGCGGCGGGGCTTTCATCAAGAGCGTGATTTCCGGAACAGTAGCTAAAGAAACGACTCCCGAAACCCGCGCCAAAGGGTTCTCCATCTTTTACGCAATGGTCAATATCGGAGCTTTTTCCGGTAAGACGATTGTCAAACCGCTCCGCGAAACTCTCGGAAACGAAGGACTCATCACACTCAACTATTTCTCTGCTTCCATGACATTTCTGGCTTTACTCGCGATCTGGTTCTTCTACAAGAGCAGCCAGCATAGCGGAGAAGGAAAAACATTCAGCCAAATCTGGCAGGCATTAATAAAAGTCTGCTGCAACGGACGTCTTATCATCCTGATCCTGATCATTACGGGATTCTGGATGGTGCAACACCAGTTATATGCTACAATGCCTAAATATGTGCTCCGTCTGGCAGGTGAAGGGGCTTCTCCTTCGTGGTACGCAAATGTCAACCCGTTGGTAGTAGTGCTGACTGTCAACCTGGTCACCCAATTGATGCGGAAAAGAACCGCACTGACATCTATGACTATCGGGATGTTTATCATGCCGGTATCTGCCTTATGTATGGCTTCCGGAAATATGCTGGACGGAAATTCGACTATCCTAAGTATGCACCCGGTTGCCTTTATGATGGTAGTCGGCATCGTTTTCCAAGGTTTAGCCGAAACTTTTATCTCCCCGCGCTTCCTCGAATACTTCTCTTTACAAGCTCCGAAAGGAGAAGAAGGGCTTTATCTGGGGTTCAGCCATCTACACTCTTTCCTCTCTTCCATCTTAGGATTCGGACTGTCCGGATTCCTGCTAAGCAAGTATTGCCCTGAACCGACCCTATTCAGCACGCACGAAGAATGGGTAGCAGCAAGCGCCCACGCTCATTACATCTGGTACTACTTCGGGGCAATCGCGCTGATTTCGGCATTCGCCCTTATTATTTACGGGCAGATAGTCAAAAGACTGGATGCAAGATAGAAGATATCACAATTCAATCACTTGATTTCAACCCGACAAGACTGGTGCAGTTCCTTTTTCCATTTTTGGACAAAGGCAAACCAGTCTTCTTTTGTTTTATAGCCGAAAGTTTCTTTCATTGATGTAAAAGTGATGTGGTAAGTAAAAGAAGACCGACCCTCTGCCCCTATCACATACAGATAATTGGCTGAGTCTTGCGTTTCATCCTTTATCAGATCGGAAGGCAGGCAAGTGGCAACACCGACCGTCTCTTTTGCATATTTGACCGTATCGCTGACAGGCCAGTCTGTTCCCCAACAGGCTATCAAGCCTTTATGGTCGGAAAAAGAAGAAGAACCTTTTATATTCAGAACTCCCGTACTGAACACTTCATTCTTCAGCGGTTCGGCAAAATGCACCTGAACTTCGCAGTCTCGATGTCCGGCATACAAAATATAACGGACTGTCATCTGAAGCTCCGAACCTTGATACTGCCAATCGGTCGAAACAATATCCGTAACAGTCCGTACCGGACCATATGCCCGTATAGTCTCCGTCAGACTGGCAACTGGTTCGATATGAGTCGCATTTTTCCCGTCCCATCCCTTCAAGGCTCCTACACCGCAGCTGTTGCCTACCAGCAGGACATCATCTCCGAAACCACGCGCCAGCTGTTCATCGGTAGGATAAAATTGAGATTCCCGTATCTCGAACCCCTTATTGAACTTGCCGTAAATATCGACAGTCTGTTTCTTATCGAAATAAATACGATAGGCCACCTGATCCGATTCGAAAGCCGGGCCATGATGGTGCAACTGATTATAAATGTTGCTGGTTCCCGGAATAGTGAGAGAAGAAATCGGGACATGCTTGCCGTTCTTATCGCTTACCAACATCTCGGCATAGACACGAGTAGGATAGGTCCGGTCTGTCTTTTCGGAAGAGAGAACGACTTTCAACTTCTTGACCGATCGGGCAGGAACGTCCAAAACGAAGGCCAGTTCATCCGCTATGCGGTCACCGTCCAAATCATCCAACTGAGAAGGTATTTCCTTCGTTCCGTCCCAGACTGTTGCCGAACGCACACGAAAAGACGGACTCATATCGCCCAGGCGAAGCACCACCGGTTCATCCACCTTGCCAGCTTTCCACTCATTCGAGACTTCCACGGTGCGAACCAGCTCTTCAGCCAGCACTTTATTCTGAAAGCTTGCGACAAAAAGTCCGGTCATACAAAATATGATCAATGGCTTTATGGTTTTCTGATTAAAATTCATGGTACTATCAATTATATTTTTATTGGTCTAACGAAAGGCAAAAATACAAAAGATATTTGAAAGGATATGCTCAAAAAAACCTAAAGTGTGCAGATTCCATACGAAAGTTCTTTGATATAAAGAATGTTTGATTACTTTTGCAGGTCAGTATTCAGAAGGTTAATTCGAACAAATATCCAATATAGAAATCTAATATTCCTATTAATATGAGTTTAAAAATTATTGTATTGGCGAAACAGGTTCCGGACACACGCAATGTGGGAAAGGATGCGATGAAAGAAGACGGGACTATCAACCGTGCCGCTCTTCCCGCAATCTTCAATCCGGAAGATCTGAACGCATTAGAACAAGCCCTCCGCTTGAAAGATGCCTATCCAGGAACTACGGTAACCCTGTTGACAATGGGCCCGGGGCGTGCAGCAGAAATTATTCGTGAAGGTCTATACCGGGGAGCAGATGGTGGTTATCTGCTGACCGATCGTGCATTTGCCGGTGCCGACACTTTGGCAACGTCTTATGCGCTTGCCACAGCGATCAAGAAAATAGGTGACTACGATATTATCATCGGAGGACGTCAGGCCATCGATGGCGATACAGCACAGGTAGGTCCCCAAGTCGCTGAAAAGTTGGGATTGACACAGGTTACATATGCCGAAGAAATCCTGAACGTAGACGAAAAGAATCGCAGCATCACAGTGAAACGGCATATCGATGGCGGTGTCGAGACAGTGGAAGGCCCACTGCCTATCGTGATTACGGTCAATGGTTCGGCTGCCCCCTGCCGTCCGCGTAACGCCAAGTTGGTAATGAAATACAAACGGGCATTGGGCGCACAGGAAAAAGTTCCCGCTCCCGCCTGCCATCCGGAAGGTGTATCGGCATTGCCATACCCCGAACTGTATGAAAAACGCCCGTACCTGAATATTCCTGAATGGAGTGTTGCCGATGTGAATGGAGATCTCGCACAATGCGGTTTGTCCGGTTCGCCGACAAAAGTGAAAGCCATTCAGAACATCGTGTTCCAGGCAAAGGAAAGCAAAACGCTGACCGGTTCGGACAAGGATGTAGAAGATTTGATTGTTGAACTGTTAGCTAACCACACTATCGGATAATTGACAATTGATAATTGACAATTCATACGGTAAAAAAGATTGAACAATATGAATAATGT
>DXRF01000175.1 GCA_019411205.1 Parabacteroides sp.
GAATCCTTTACTGCAATAAACTTCATGCCTCCATGAACGGTTATATATACAATAACAACATAAAATTTAAAAGCTATGGGATTTTTATGGTACATTATCATAGGTATAGCAGCCGGCTTTCTGGCCGGTAAAATCATGCGGGGCGGTGGCTTCGGAGTAATAATCAATCTGATTTTGGGAATAATCGGCGGTGTATTGGGCGGCTGGATATTCGGATTACTCGGAATTGCAGCTTCCGGTATTATCGGCAGTCTGATTACGGCGACAGTCGGAGCCATTCTGACGTTATGGATCGCTTCGTTGTTTAATAAACGAAATGCAGATCAGTAACAACAGAAAATATAGGGTAATGCAAATCCGCTCAATTGGCAAGATCTGCGTTACCCTGTTTTCTTTAGCTATTTACGACTGTAAGGAGGATTCTGTTCTTTTACCGTATATACAAGGAAATAACATCCGTCAGGGACTGTTTTAAAGCGGAAACTATCCAAGTTTACAACCGTTCTGCCACCAGCGACCTGTATATTTTTAAAAACTTTCCTGTCGATCCTTTTTCCTTTATCGTTTTTCAGTTCGATAATAAGATCAACTGTTTTGGTCTGTCCTAAGTTGAACAGCACCGGAAAAATGCGATCGGCCGGACCATATACGACATCAACATTGCCACTACCTGCCCAAATCGGCTGGAAAACAGATTTATTGGCATAATAGGCAAGTTTGGGTACACCAAACGGATCGGTCAACGGCTTCTGATATGTGAACATATTCGACCCCGATTCAAGGCTGCACCAGGAAAAGCCGTCATAGCCAATTAAAATCTGTTTCTTCATAGACTCCCAAGCTGCAAATGCTTGAAATGCCTGGCTGATTCTCCACTCCGAAGCTTCAAGAAGACGGCCGATACTACCTTTCTCATACTCCCATTCATAAGATTGGACCTCAAACCACGGCTCTTTCTCCGCCAATATCCAGTTCGGTTGTGCGGCAGATTCCTCATGTTCGAAGTTGAAATAAGCCTTGTCGTTTGCTGCCAGACAGGAAGCGGCCCATTTATTGGGAGCTTTTCTGAGGGCCGTCCATTTGGCTCCGTAACCTGTATAGGCATCCTGACTTCCGCGAGTCATCAATTTTTCCATTAAAACAGGATTAGAAACGATCGGATTACCCTCCTTGTCGAGCGAACCGTCGTAATTGCCATAGTGCATATGCTGCCAGAAAGAGGTCGGTGAGATCAGGCGGCTGGTATCTACGGCACTCAAAGTTCTGTAAACCCTTGTCACAAAATCATGTGAATCAGATATGTCGTGCAACTTAAAACGGTTCGGATGATTGCTTGCCTCCCACATAACGATAGACGGATGGTTGTAGACCTGGCGCATAAACTTCGGATAACCTTCAAAATCAACATTCCAAGCTTCCCCTTCTCTAATCCAAGCGGCAGTCTGCCAAAGAAGATAGACTCCCAACTGGTCCGCATATTCGGCATAACGAGGATCATTGATACCGTCTGTCGTGTCTTTTTCGGCATGGACATGCAGACGCAACAGGTTCCCATTCATTTCCTTGATCATCATCAGGTCTTTTGCAATCGTTTCATCGGACACGCACTTATAGTTTTTCGATATTGTCTCGATCGGATATCTCGAACCCAGTATTTGAGCACCTTTCAGTATTTCAGGCCTGTTATTGACATACAGGTTCCCGTCTTTCTGGGAAATGGTGCGGATACCGGTCGTCAACATATAGTCATCTATCTCGCGACCTCCCTTATCACGCAAGATCACTTCCACTCGATACAGGTTCGGATTCTCAGGAGACCATAAAGCAGGATTTTCGACTGGTATTTCCAATACGATCTCATTATCGACAGACGGGCGGATTTCGATATCCCGCTTCACGGTAGCAACCTTTTCCCCTTCCACCGGGAACCAGGGATAGTAGTTGACTTCTACACTCCCCTCGAAAGCATAGACGCCGGAATATTGTAAAAGCACCCTGTTTACCTGCCGGGCAGCTCTGCCAAGTGATGCGGTATGTGCAAAGACATCTTTAATCATGCAACGGTTCGTCAGGATCAATGTCGCACGTCCCAGGAACCAACCTATATACGGATCGGATGGAGAGTGCAACATCCGGTGATCCGCCTTATAAGGTTTTACCCGGACAGCAATGATATTCTCCTGATTTCGCTGCAGATACTCCGTCACATCCAAATCATACGGATGCCGGTTGTTAATCACGGCAACAGGCTGTCCGTTTATCCAAACCTCACCGCCAGGATCTATTGTTTCCAACTTAAGCACGGCACGCTCGAAGTCGGCAAGGCGAATCTTTTTCCGCAGATAATAGCTCTCCTCCTTTTCCTGCAAACCACCATGAGATGATGGCAGTGTGACCTGTTCCCAAGCACTATCGTCATAGTCAAGAGATTGCCACCCCTGCATCGGTAATACATCGTTAAAATCCTCGTTAACAAGTAAAGAAGAAGAATAAGGAGTATGCTTATTTGTCCGATCCTCAACAAAATTAAAAAGAGAAATATCGTCTATCTCCGTTTTACCTTTCGAATGGATCACTACCTTGTCAATCTCACGAATATCTGTCTCTTCCATCAGACAAGAGAGTGACTCGCTGTTTACCGTTACGAAAAAACGGTTGTTGGCAAAGTCTCCGTATATTTCCAGATGCAAGGGAATTGTAGAATCATAATACCCGCTTTCCCTGTTCATACCCGACGACAATGAGAATATCCGATCTGTCAGACGGGTGGAGAGAAGAGGCTTCTCCCCTTTATGAAAAACAATCGTGCATTCCTCTCCCACATCCTTTACATCCAAATGCAACCGGAAACGCCACCGGAGAGGGGCCAGAGTCTTTACGACTGCACAATCTTTCAAAATCAAGCATCCCTCTTTCACGGTTGCCCCATCGGCTGCCGACCATTCGGCAAAGGCTTTTTGAACATCTTCGGCTTTTCCGGCACGATAACCGTATGCACGCCAGTCAACGAGCCGGAGTGTTTGCCGGATATTCGTCAACGGCTGAGGCTTTATCCGTCCGACTGTCTGCTGTACATCACCATCTCCGACAAGAGGTTTATCCAGGCCGGGATTACCATAAAACCCGGAAGCAAAAGCGGCATACTTGTTCAGAAAGTCGATCCGCCGGTCAAGAGACATCCATTCGGTTTCTCCTCTAAAATCAGTTTCTCCATCTGCTTTTGAGTCGGATGTGATATAACGCATCTCAAAAGTAGTATGTACCTGTGCCTCTGCATAAGAGGAAAACAAAGTACTCAAAAGCATCAACAAAGCTATTTTCTTCATAATGTATTCTGTTTTCCAGGTTTTAACGCCAATTGGGAAGAACCCTATTTCAGCACCACCAACACCCCGACCGGGCCGTGTGCACCCAATACAAGTGCCTGTTCTATATCGGCGGTTTTAGATGTGCCTGAGATGAAAGCACCGAAATCGTATGTCATGTTTTCCGTTCGCTTATAGGCTTCATGCATATTGTTCACGATCGAATTGCGGTCTATCAGCATAACCAGGCTGTTGGAGATAAAATACAATGCCTTATGCTTTACCTGGCGGGTAATCCAGACAGCCCCGTTCTCGGCTACTCCGAAATGGCCTTCCACGATGGCAAGATCAGTATTGTCCAACTCGCGGGGATCGTCGATATCGTCCGGGTTAAAGGTGGCGCAGGTGATACCGGACAGATTGGAGGCGATACGGGCTGCATCAGGAAAATGATGGCGGATAATATCGTTGATATCGTCACCGGGCTGCATCAGGACAGCTTGCCCCCCGGCAGCTTTCAAAGAGTCGGTAAACTGGGTGATTTTATCTTCGTAAGTGATAGCATCCAGCGTCAGTTCCGGCCTGTCGTAACGCTTGCCGGTGTGGTGGCGGATAGCGGATAATATATCGTTTTTACTACTCATTGTCGTATTATTTTATCTTGTTACTTTTCCACATTTCATTGAACGACTGCTTGGCAAAAGTTGGCAGTTCACGGCCCTTCCCCCATGCATTCAGAGCATTGTAGATCATAAAGCGAGGCATGTTATTGACTACCGGGGCAAACTTCAAAGCCGCATTGAACAGTTTCGGACGTTCCATCAGGAACTTCATGCCGCCGGACATAATCTTTTTCTCCGTACTCGCTTTCCCTATCTTATCCAAGTCCTGACGCCAGCGGTAGATCTGTTCGCCGAGGTCTATCTTGACCGGGCAGACATTCGAGCAAGAGAGACACAGCGAACAGGCGGAAACATTGTCCGAATATTTCACCGGATCTTTCAGCATCCCCAAGTTAATCCCGATCGGTCCGGGTATAAAATAGGTATAGGAATAACCACCGCTACGACGATAGACCGGACAGGTATTCATACATTCGCCACAACGGATGCAGTTCAGCGTACGGATATGATCGGGACGTGCCAGGATATCACTCCGCCCGTTATCGACAATGATGATATGGAACTCGCCTCCCTCTTTCGGTTTACAATAGTGAGAAGTGTAAGAAGTAATCGGCTGTCCCGTGCCGGAGCGTGCCAGCAGGCGAGTAAAGACACCTAACGACTCACGGTCCGGTACGATCTTCTCCATTCCGAACGTCGCTATGTGAACATTTGGGAAAGAAGTTCCCATATCTGCATTTCCCTCGTTGGTGCAGACCACAATCTCGCCAGTCGAAGCGACTGCAAAGTTAGCTCCCGTCATGGCAACATCGGCTGTCAGGAATTTCTCGCGCATATTCTTGCGGACGGCATGCGTCAGATAGGTCGGGTCGGAGTTGCCTTTTTCCGTACCTAACACGCGCTCCATCATCTCGCCCACCTCCTGCCGCTTGATATGGATAGCGGGCATCACGATATGGCTGGGATGAAGTTTCATCCATTGAAGAATGCGTTCACCGAGATCGCTCTCGATAATATCATAGCCTTTTCCGAACAGGTAATCGTTCATGCCACACTCTTCGGTCAACATAGATTTGCTCTTTATCAGCGTATGCGCCTTATGTTGTTGCAGGATTTCATCGACGATCGCATTATGTTCCGCCGCATCTTTCGCCCAATGGACGATCGCCCCATTGGCCGTGGCGTTCTTCTCGAACTCTTCCAAAAGGGTATCCAGATGACTGTTCGAATAAAGTTTGATATCACAAGCCAATTCGCGCAAGCGTTCCCATTCGGGAAGCGAATGACTCATTTTATCCCGTTTGGCACGAACCATCCAGAGGGTTTCGTCGTGCCAGGCTTCCTGCTTGCGGTTCTCGATGAAGCGGGCTGCTGCTTTTGAATGTTTCGTGCTCATAATCCGGAGGCTAATATTTCAACAATATGAATCGTTTTGATCGAAAGGTTGTCACGCTTGATCACACCTTCCATATGCATCAGGCAGGAACTGTCGGCACCGGTAATGTATTCGGCTCCCGTGCTCATGTGATCCTTCACCTTATCTTGTCCCATGCAAACGGAGACTTCGGGTTCTTCAATCGCAAACATGCCACCGAACCCACAGCACTCGTCGACACGTTTCGGTTCGAATATCTCAATGCCTTTCACCAAAGAAAGGAGATCGCGCAGCTTAGAAAAATACGGGATATTCCGTTCGCTCGGAGAAGAAAGATGCAACTCGCGCACACCGTGACAGCTATTGTGAATGCTTACCTTGTGGGGGAATTCAGCTTTCAGTTCCTTGACCTTCACAATATCGTGCAGGAACTCGCAGATATCATAAATCTTCTTGCTGTTCATACACACATGACCTGCCTTTTCCAGAATACCGGGATGATTCTCTTTCACGAAAGCGACACAACTGGCAGAAGGGCCAACCACATAATCGTACGAACGGAACAGTTCTTCCATCCGCAGCGCCAACCCTGCCGATTCATGCTCGAATCCGGCATTTGCCATTGGCTGGCCACAACAAGTCTGGTCTAACGGATAATCCACATCCAACCCGAGACTTTTCAATAATTTATAAGAAGCAACACCAACTTCCGGATATACCGCATTGATATAGCAGGGAATAAATAATCCTATCTTCATATTGGTTTATTTTAATTACCACAAATGTAATAATTATTTCTGTTACTTTGAACTTGATCCAAAAGTAACAAATCACTTATACTCCTGCCAGCTTCGGATTTGTATATCGTCCATGCCCAGCGTGCAGAATGCTTCGATAAAGGCGCTTGCCAGACGGGCATTTGTGATGAGCGGAACGTTCAGGTCGATGGCGGCACGACGGATCTTATAGCCATTATTCAACTCACCGGCTGAAAGGTCGCGCGGAATATTCACTACCATGTCGATCTTCCTTTCGTGGAGCATGGTGAGTGCTTGAGGTTCCATGTCCTCCTCGCTCGGCCAGTAAACTCGCGTACTGGAAATGCCGTTTTCTTCGAGAAAGCGATGTGTCCCGCCTGTTGCGAAGAGGTTGTAGCCTTTCGATGCCAGCATCTTGGCGGCATCCAACATGGCCACTTTCTGTTTCGGTGTACCCGTCGAGAGCAGAATATTCTTTTCCGGGATACGAAGGCCGACAGAAAGCATACTTTTCAAGACAGCCTCGGAAACATCGTCACCGATACACCCGACCTCTCCCGTCGAAGCCATATCGACACCCAAAACGGGATCAGCCTTCTGCAAGCGGTTGAAGGAGAACTGGGAAGCTTTGATGCCTACATAATCCAGATCGAACTCGTTCTTATTCGGTTTCTCGACAGGCAAGCCCA
>DXRF01000176.1 GCA_019411205.1 Parabacteroides sp.
CTCGTTGGAGATGCGGACAGGTTTATTCTCCGTTTTGTTTTTGTTGGCAACAGGAGCGGGAGTCTTCAGTTCTGCCACTTCTTCCACAACTTTCTCGGTATCCGGCTGCACGGCTGTTACATCGTCTTGCTCGACTTCCGGTTTTTCGGCTACCGTTTCGGCAGCGACTGTCATCTTTATATTCTTTTTGTCGAATGAGAAGCTGACGCGGTCGGGGGGCAGACAAGTCTCGTCGTTGCAAGCCATAAATTCCACTTCACCTTCGGCTTTGAACTTGGCTGGATCGGTCACTTTGAATTTTTGTGTGAACGAAACGGTCCCCGGATACCAACGCAGGTTCATGGCGAACAGTTCGTCGTACACGGTGGTCGGTTTGACAGATGAAGTTGGTTTGCCGATCAGTTCGGCTCCTTTCAGTGTCTCGAATGTGAACGAAGTGGAGACAGGGCCGCCTTCCGGCAAGTCCTGATCATACAAATGCCAGCCTTTATCGGCAGTAGCAGTAAAAACGATCTCTTTCTCTGCAGAGCCGGAGTCGTTCAGTTGTATCTTCCATTTTACAGGCTGGAGAATCTGTGCCTGTACGGTCAGTGCTACGAGCACCAACACCAAGGTACTAAAGAGCTTCTTCATATTATTTCTTATTTTTGTTATTTAGCTAAAGAGGTGAATTTATCAGGAATGCGTGTCTCGAAATGCATCTCTTCGCCTGTTACCGGATGAATGAAGTTGAGCCGTCGGGCGTGAAGCATCAGCCGTCCGGTGGGATCTGTCTCCGCACCGTACTTGTAATCGCCCGCGATGGAGTGCCCGATCGATTGCATCTGTGCGCGTATCTGGTTCTTGCGTCCTGTCTCCAGGTCGAGTTCCAACAGCGAATAGGCTCCGTTGCTGTGTAGCAGGCGGTAGCGTGTGATCGCCTCTTTCCCGTCTCCTTCGGCTGTCACATACACCTGCATCTTTGCGTTTTCGGTCAGGTTGGAGACGATCAGGTCGGAATCTTTCTCAGGGCGTCCTTCCACTACGGCGACGTATGTACGTGCTGTGATGGCGGAGTTCCAGTTCGATTGCAATGCCTTTTGCACTTGCAGGTTTTTGGCGAACATCATCAGCCCCGACGTGTCGCGGTCCAGGCGGTGGAGTACGAATATCTTGTTACGCGGGTCCGTTTTCTTGACATAATCGCTGAGTAGGTGAAGAGCAGTCCGTTCCTTCACACGTGTGCTGGAAACCGAAAGCAAACCTTCTTTCTTGTTTACGACTATCAGGTCGTCATCTTCCCAAACAATAGTGAGCAGTGGGTTGTTGAACTCGACTTTTCCCCGTTCGTAGCTGATTAACACCTCGTCGCCTGGTGCGAGCGGTGTGTTGAACTGGGAAGTCACTGTGCCATTGACTGAAATCTGTCCGTGGGCGAGTAATGCCTTGACTGAACTTTTACTTTGTTCGTTTAAAAGACCGAACAGGAAAGGAAGTAACGTATTCTCCTCTTTCACTGTAACTTTGCGTCCTCTAGGGGCTCTGGATCTATCTGTGCCTCTGTATTCTGAGCGTCTTGCCATATTTCTAATTATATATGATTTACAAAGATACTGGCTTTTGGCCAATGCTGCAAGGAGATGCAGACAAATAAAGTAAATCGGCAGTTCCTGTTTTTCTTTGTATTTTCTTGCAGGTTCAACACTTTTATTATATATTACACTCGGTTTCCGTTAAATCAGTTTGATACATCTTTTTAAAAGTTTGGTTCCTTCAAAAAAGAAATAATCCGGCTAATACGGAAACTTCTTTAGAAAAAGATTTCAATCATTTTTTAACAGGCTCTGAATTTAAGCCGTAAAATAGAGATACCATGAATTGGAGTAGAAAAATGCCGAAGTCCGTTTGTGTTCTTCTTTTAGGAACGGTCTTGTTGTCTTGTTCGGATCAGAAAGAAATCCAAATCACCGGAACCGTGCGGAACTTGAACGGCGGAATGGTCGTTTACCAGCAATCTATCGCAGGCATGATGAATACGAAAACGATCGATACGTTACAAATCCAAAGCGATAGTACATTTACATTGACGTTACCGGTTGAAGATTATGAACGGGTGAATTTCATTTTGTATGGAAAAGCAGTATTGGGTTCGGTTATATCGAAAGGAGGAAAAATACAATTGGATGTAGATGCAACGGCTCAAGAACCTTTGACTATCCAGGGAGTGGATGAGAAGATGGTAGCCGTTTCCCGATTGCTCAACCGACTGAATACAGCTGTATGGGATTTGCGTGCCCGCCGTGGCGACCGTTGGCAGATTGCTAAAGATACTGTAGCGACATCTGTAGCCCAAAAACTGAAAGATGATGTAGCTTCTCTGGAATCGCAACTGGCGGGTTTGGATGAAGACTTACAGGAAAAAGCCCGGCAAGATATACGGATGCAGTTGTTGCTGGCTTTTCAGAACCAGACGATGGGTGCATTTTATCAGGCATCGGAAGCGACAAGGCAGAATTGGTTTGTCGAGTTGGATCAGATGACGGCCTTTTGTATTCCGGATAATCCGAACAGTACTTTCAGTCCGGCCTTTTATGATGTGGTCTCCAATGAAATTGGTATCCGATATTATATGCGTCAGGAATCGATTCCGGAAGGTGTAGAAAAAGGCATCGGTTTGATGTATTACGGTTTTGAACATCGTTTACAGGGCAAGGCACAAGAGGCAGCCATGGCCCAGCTTTTCCTGGAAGATCAGGAAAGGCAGATGAACGATCCGAAGATGCCGGTTTATGCCGAACGTTTCCTGCAATTATATCCGGAAACTCCCTGGCAACCGCTGGTGCAGGAAGCAATGGAAAAGAACCGGGCATTTAACCAAACCCGGATTCCGGAAGATCTTCATTTTCCGGATGTCTCACAAGCGAAAACTTTCCAGGATATTATCGCACCGTATAAAGGGAAAGTTATCTTTATGGACATTTGGGCAACGTGGTGTGGTCCTTGCCGTGATTCCTTTGCTTTTGTAAAGCCGTTGCAGGAATATGCTCAGGAAAAAGATATTGTTTTGTTGTATCTCTCGATTGATAATCCGGAAGCCGAAGAGAAATGGAAGAAGATGGCTGCTCATTATGATCTGAAAGGGGAACATATTCGCATTCAAGAGGCTTTCAAGCAGGAGATTTATGATACGTTTGGTTCGAATGGAGCCTTGTATATTCCACATTGCGTAATCATTGGTAAAGATGGAAAGATACGTCAGAAAGTAGCGGCTTCGCCGGAGAAGATGGAAGAACTGAAGAAACAATTGGAAGAAGCGATTAAATAAACGACGATGTCTTTACGTAAGTTTATAAGACGAGGTATCGGATTGCTGGGCTTTCTCTGGTTTGTTTCGGTTTACGCATATCCGATTCCGGACAGTATCGCTGTCCACTTACAGGGTTTTGTCTCTGCCTTAGAACAGTTTGGAAAGGCTTTTCCTCAGGAAAAGGTGTATCTGCATTTTGATAATACCGGCTATTATCAGGGCGATCAGATTTGGTTTCAGTGTTATGTCGTGACTTCCGAATTCAATCGGCCTACAGCGTGGAGCAAGACGTTGTATGTGGAATTACTGAATCCTGGAGGCGAGATTGTCTCCCGGCAGATTTTACCAATCCGCAACGGTCGTTGCCAGGGGAATTTTACGTTGACGCACTTACCTTTCTATTCAGGTTTTTATGAGGTACGTGCTTATACCAAATATATGTTGAACTTTGGAGAGGCAACAGTCTTCTCACGTATTTTCCCGGTGTTCGACAAGCCAGATTCAGAAGGCGATTATACCCAAAAAGAAATTTGCCGACATCCGGGAAAGTATCCGCAGAAAAGGGAAAAGACCAGGAAAGAAAAGGAACTGAATCTCCGCTTTTATCCCGAGGGCGGAACGTTGATTCGCGATGTCCCGGTGCGGGTTGCCTTTGAAGCGACCGATGCTTTCGGCAATCCGGTGGATGTCTCCGGTTGTATCCTAAATAAGGAGAAAGAGGTCGTTTCGACATTTCGGACAAGTCACGAAGGAAAAGGTGTTTTTACCTATGTGGCTGATACGGAAGAAGTGAAGGCGGAAGTTGTTTGGCAGGACAAGAAATATCGTTTTTCTTTGCCGGAAGCAGAGGAACAGGGATTCGCTTTTTCGGTTGACAATCTAAGTATCCCGGATAGTTTGGCTATTACGGTACAGAAGAATCGTTTTACGGCGGCTCAGGTATTGGGAATGGCGGTTATGAGCCGAGGTAAATTATATAATTTCTGTATACTGACGGTCAAGAGGAATCAGCCCTTCTCTTTTCGACTGGATAAGAAGAATTTACCGGCAGGTGTGTCTCAACTGGTCTTGTTTGATAAAGCCGGACAGGTTTTGGCTGACCGGCTGGTTTTTGTTGGAAAGCCGGATACCTTGTCGTTGGCTGTTCGGACGGATAAAGAACAGTATCTTCCGTATGATTCAATAGGTATTTCTTTCGAAGTGAATGATCCGCAAGGACAGCTGGTACAAACGCCCTTGTCGGTGTCGGTTCGGGATGGCCGGGAAGAAGTGGAAAGCAGGCATTCGATGTTGACGGATCTGTTGCTGATGTCGGAAATCAAAGGGTATGTACGCCGTCCTTCCTGGTATTTTGAGTCGGATGATACGTTGCATCGTCGGGCATTGGATGAATTGTTGATGGTACAAGGCTGGAGGCGTTATGAATGGAAGCATTGGGCCGGTGTGGAACCTTTTGAACTGAAGTATCTGCCGGAGCAGGGAATCGAACTGCACGGCCAGGTAGTTTCAATGGTCCGTAGTAAGCCGCGTCCGGATGTGCAAGTAACTTCTTTTCTGACGAAGCGAGGCGAGGAAGACAATCCGACAGATCAGAATACACCCTGCTTCGATGTTTTTACTACGGATAGTTTAGGACGGTTTTCTTTTATTTCTCAAGTGGAAGGAAAATGGAATCTGATTCTATCTGTTTCCGAAAAGGGGAAGAAGAAAGATCATCGGATTGTTCTGGACCGGGTGTTTCATCCGGAGCCTCGGAGATATCCAATGGCAGAATTGCAGGTGCATATTTCAGGCGATGAAAAGGTCTCTTTGCCCGATACACAGCCGGAAGATACGGTATTTATGCAAGAAAACGTGGAGCAATTATTCAAGGCGTATGAAGATTCTCTGCGAAAACTGGGAATGAACGAAAAGATTCATCGGATCGATGAAGTGGTGGTCAAGGCCAAGAAACTGGATAAAGCTGCCGAGGTTTATAAAACCCGGACCAAGTCGATCGCTTATTATGATGTCGCTTCCGAAATGGACGATATTCAAGACCGTAATGGTTTTATCGGCGATGATATTCATGAACTGATGATCAATATGAATTCTGAATTCTATCGGGAGCATAGTCCAGGCGGGCAGGAATATCTTTTTTATAAAGGGCGGATGGTCCTTTTTGCGATCAATTATGAACGTACCTACCACAATGAAATGGATTATAATAAGTACCGCTTACTTCCTTTAGAGGCGATTAAATCCGTTTATATCAGTGAAGACTATGGAACGATCTGCCGGTATGCCGATCCGCGTTTTACACCGATCAATATCGATAAATTATATCGGTGTGTTGTCCTGATCGAAACTTATCCGGAAGATCAGATCTCGGTGAAAGGTGGAAAAGGCGTACGCAAAACCTGGCTGGAAGGATATAGTGAAGTGAAAGACTTCTATCAGCCCGATTATCGCGTATTGCCGAAAGAAAATGATTATCGTCGTACCCTTTATTGGAATCCGGCATTGTCAACGGATGAACAGGGAAAGGCTTATATCCGTTTTTACAACAACAGTCGTTGTAAATATCCCCGGATTACGGTTGAAACTCTGACGGAAGATGGAAAAATCGGAGTTTTCCGGCAGTGATTATTTGATACGGTTACCATGTATTTTCGCTTCCTTTCTTGCAGGTTCAACCCTCGGAAATGTGATTGATTATGTTTCTACAGAAACTTGTACTCATAAAATTAATATTATGAAATTGAAAAGTAACGGATTTTGGATATTTGAAGTGATGATGTCGGTTGCCTGCATTATCACGTGTTTCTTGTTATATATCATATTAAGGGTTGGATTCGGTGTTTTGTTTTTTGATTGGTTGTGGCTGGCTTTTATTTATCCGCCTTTTATATTGGGAGGGGGGATTGTCTGGAAGATTAGTAAAAACAAAAATTGGATAAAATTGGCCTTATGGGAGTTTTTAATAGCTAACATATTGTTAATCTTGATAATGGCAATTTTTTGTATTGGTGCAGATGCAATGGCTTTGGGTTATGCATTCATTTTTTCTGTTATTTGTGTCTTGTGTTCAATTCTGCCGATTTTACTTTGCTGCTATTTGCAAAAGATTATGTCCTTAACAAAGACTTTTGATTGACGTTTTCTGCAAATTCTCTATCACTCTATCACTACGAAGGTTGTAGCTATTAATATTCAAGTGTCAGAGGAGTGATACAGGACGTTTTCCTCTATCACTCCTTTATCACTTTTCTATCACTTCTGAAACATTATTCCCCATCCCTGCAAGTCACTCGATCATTTTATGCAAAAACAGCTGTAAAATAGATAAAACCGGTTGGTTTTTATTGTCCGGTACGGTACTTTAGTTGCCGAACACCCCCATGTTGCCATCCTAAACACCCGGGTGT
>DXRF01000177.1 GCA_019411205.1 Parabacteroides sp.
ACTGATCGTTCCTTGTGGGGAAAGTGCGAACGAAGGTAGGAAAGCGAGCTTTGCCGACATTAACGCCGCTTCTGCTTCCTCGATCTGCAATTGGGCGGACCGGAGGTCGGTGTTGTTTTGTAATCCTTGTTCGATAAGAGCCTGCAACTGCGGGTCCGTAAAAAGTTCCCGCCAGTTCGCATTACCGAAGTTGGTCGTATCATCGACAGCCACCTCTTCTCCGTACAGATTGTCCGGAGTTGTTTCGGCCGGTTGATATTTGGTGTATATGCCGCAACTGCTCAACAGAGCGGTTGCGGTTGTTAATACGATTATTTTCTTCATACTTTATTTATTTTCATTGTTTAAACCGTCACGTTCGGTTTGGCTCTTTTGCTTTTCCAACGCAACTTGCATATCGGTTTCCACTTCCATCGGCGGACGGATTTTTTCTTGCATGTATTCGAAAATGATGTAGAATACCGGCACGACGAACAGCAATGCCAATGTTCCGACTGCCATACCACCGACAACACCTGTTCCCAATGAACTGTTACCGTTGGCTCCGGCTCCGGATGCGAACATAAGCGGAAGCATACCGAAGATCATCGTAAGTACGGTCATCAAAATCGGACGCAAACGGGCTTGTGCAGCCGAATAAGCCGACTCGACGATACCCATGCCTTTACGGCGGCGTTCGATCGCGAACTCGGTAATCAAAATCGCCGTCTTGGCCAAAAGTCCGATCAACATGATGACACCGGTCTGCAAGTAAATGTTATTTTCCAATCCAAACAGTTTGGCGAACAGGAACGAACCCATCAAACCGAACGGAACGGACAGGATAACGGCCCAAGGCACAAAGAAACTTTCATACAGACAAGCCAGGATCAAGTAGATAAGCAAGATACAGACTGCATAGATAAAGAGTGTCTGCGAGCCTCCCGTATTGGCCTCTTCACGGGCCATACCACCATACTCGTATCCGTATCCTGTCGGCAGCATCTGGGCGGCTACTTCCTCGATGGCCTGTTGTACTTCACCAGTGGAATATCCCGGTGCCGGGTTCACATTGACCGTGATACAGCTAAAGAGGTTGAAACGGTTAGCCACTTCAGGTCCGAGTACCCGTTTTAGGGTGACAAACTGGCTGATCGGAGCCATTTCCGTTCCGTTGCGGACGAACATATTGTTCAGAGCTTGTTCGTCAAGACGGTATTCTGGTGAGGCTTGTGACATCACACGGTATACTTTTCCGAATTGGTTGTAGTTGGAAACGTATGCACCACCACAATAACTACCCAATACGTCGAGCACCGTCGAAGGTGAAATACCGGCTCGTTTACATTTGGCTGCGTCCACATCGACTGATATCTGCGGGAAGTTCATGGCATAAGAAGTGTAAGCCATTGCCACTTCGGGGCGCTGGTTCAAAGCTCCGATATACTGCATGGCGTTGCCATAGAACGTACTTATTTCTCCACCTGTACGGTCCTGCAAGTTCAACTCGATAGAGTTACCCAGACCGTAACCCGGAATCATACCTGGCTGGAAGCAGAATATTTGCGCCTCTTTGATTTGGGCGAATTGTGCGTTCAGGCGGGCAACTACCGCGTCGGAAACATGTTCGGCTCCTTTTCTTTCATCCCAGTTTTTCAAACGGATGATTGCCATACCGTAAGAAGTACCCTGGCCTGCCAGGAAGCCGTAACCGGCTACACGGGAGTAGTGTTCTACTTCGGGGGTGTTCTTCAGAATGTTTTCAACCTTGTCCAGTACCTTGCCTGTTTCTTCCAGCGTGCTACCCGGAGCAATGGCGACATTTGCCATGATGGTTCCCTGGTCTTCTTGCGGAACAAGACCTGTCTTGGTATTGCTGATGAGCCATCCCAACAGAATAATGGATGCGATTGTTCCGGCCCATACCATCCAGCGATGGTGGATAAAGAACATGACACCTTTCTTGTATTTACCCAACACGGCGTTGAAAGAGGCGTTGTAGGCGGCACGTACACGTCCGTTGAAACTTTTGGCACTCTTGTTTCCATCGCTCGGACGCATCATCATGGCACACAGGGCAGGGCAGAGCGTCAATGCACAGATCATGGAAAGACCTACGGAAGTCGCCATTGTCACACCGAATTGCGTATAGAAGATACCGGAAGTACCGCCCATGAAAGTTACGGGCACGAACACGGCCATGAACACGCAGGTACAGGAGATAACGGCCATCGTCACGTCGCCCATCGCATCTTTCGTCGCTTGATAGGGCGAAGTGTAACCTGCATCGAATTTTGCCTGTACGGCTTCCACCACCACGATCGCGTCATCCACTACAGTACCGATGGCAAGCACCAGGGCAAACAGGGTCAGGATGTTGATTGTGAATCCGGCGGCAGTCAGGCAGGCGAATGTACCGATCAGCGAAACGATGATCGAAATAGACGGGATCAGCGTACTCTTGAAATCCTGAAGGAAGAAATACACCACGAGGATTACGAGGATGATCGCCACAATCAGCGTTTCAACCACATTGTATATAGAAGCGAAGAGGAAGTCGTTGGAGCTCATCATCGTGATGAATTCTGTTCCCGTAGGCAATTCCTCTTTCATCTTTTCTAATTCGGCGGCAATGCGTTCATTTACTTCCGTTGCGTTGGAGCCGGCTACCTGGTAGATCATGAATGTTACAGCCGGCTTGCCGTCCATCTGGCTGTCGAAACCGTAACTCAATGTTCCCAATTCGACTTTAGCCACATCTTTCAAACGTAGGACGGAACCGTCTTCCTGAGCACGGACAACGATATTCTGGAATTCTTCCACACTCTTCAAACGTCCACGGTATTTCATCGTATATTGGAAAACGTTTTTCGAGTTTTCACCCAGTGAACCGGTCGGTGCCTCGATGTTCTGTTCGCCTAATACGGCAGTCACATCCGAAGGAACCAGGCCATATTGGGCCATCCGTTCGGGATTCAGCCAGATACGCATACTGTAGGTATCGCCCAGCTCCATTACGTCACCTACGCCTTCGATACGTTTGATACGCGGGATAACGTTGATGTCGAGGTAGTTTCCGAGGAATGTCTTGTCATACCGTCCGTCGGAACTGACAAGTGCGTCGATCTGCAAGAAACTGGTCTGTCGTTTCTGAGTGCTGACACCGATACGGGTAACTTCGGCTGGCAATAGACCCTGTGCTTTCGTTACACGGTTCTGTACGTTGACGGCCGCCATATCGGGGTTTGTCCCTTGCTTGAAATATACCTCGATTGTTGCCGAGCCGGCGTTGGTTGCCGTTGAAGTCATGTACATCATGTTTTCCACACCGTTGATACTTTCTTCCAACGGCATGATGACACTGTTCATCACCGCATTGGCATCCGCTCCGGTATAAGTGGCCGATACGTGGACCGTAGGCGGTGCAATGTCGGGATATTGCTCGACCGGCAAGGTAAAGAGCGAAATTAGTCCGATCGCCAAAATAAGAATGGAGATGGAGATGGCCATAACAGGCCGTTTGATAAATATATTTCCTTTCATACTTCGATCCTTTATTTAACTTGCGTTCCTTCACGTACTAACCCGGCTCCTTCGGATACGATTTCTTCGCCGACCTTCAATCCGTCGAGTACGATATATTCGCGACCGTCATTGATTTCAGCCACGGTAATCAGTGTGGAAACAGCTTTTCCGTCCACTACCTTATAGACAAGTGTCTTGTCCTGCAGGCGGACTGTTGCGCCTTGAGGAATCACGATACAGTCTTTGTAGGCTTGTGGTATGAGCACGTTACCGGAGGCTCCGCTATGCAACAGGCGGGATTCGTTGGGGAATACGGCACGCACGCCGACTGTCCCGGTTTTCCGGTCGATCACACCACTGATCGATTCGATCTTTCCCTTCTGTTCGTAAAGAGATTGGTCATTCAGTTTCAACGATACTTCCGGCATGTTTTCCAACGCTTCATCCATGCTTTTATATTGACGGCTCATAGCCAACAACTGGTTTTCGGTCATGGAGAAGTAAACATACATGTTCGAATTGTCTGAAACCGTTGTCAACGGTTGGGGAATGTTGGCGCTGACCAATGCTCCGGCACGGTAAGGTAACATGCCGACAACACCGTCTGACGGACTTTTGACTTCCGTGTAAGACAGATTGTTACGGGCGTTCAGCTCCTGGGCTTCCGCCTGTGCTAATTGTGCTTTGGCTGTCAGATAGTTGTTTTCGCTTGTTTTCAGGTTGAAAGCGGAAACAACTTTTTTCGTAAACAATTCTTTGGTGCTGTTGTAGTTCAGTTCGGCGGTAGCCAAAGCTGCTTTTGCCACTTCCACGTTTGCCTGGGCCGTCTTCAAGGCAGCCTTGTAAGGCACCTGGTCTATGACGAAAAGTAGTTGTCCTTTCCGTACGACCTGTCCTTCTGTTACACAAAGTCGTTCGATAGTTCCCGAAACTTGCGGATAAATGTCGATATCCTGACGACCGCGGATCGTGGCCGAATAAGGTGTTGTTAGCTCTTTGTCTGCCGTAGAGACTTTCATCGTCGCGTAAGATGCTTTCATCTGCGCATCCGGTGCATGTTTGCAGGATGCCATCCACATAGTCGTACAGCCGATAACTGCCATCAGCCGTATCCATTTTGCATTTGCTCTTGTCATATTTGTTGTATTCTTTAAAAATGACGCAAATGTACATTTAAAATATCGCTGTTATTTGTCTGAATTTCTATATAAATCTTCCATTTTGATACTGTATAGATATTTTAAGAAAAGAATAATTGAAAAAAAACAAATAACTATAACTTGTTGCCGTGTGATTTGTTAATCGGGTATTTAGGAGGAGGGAGTCCGGTTAATGGAGGGCTATAAGATTTCACGAAAGAGAAGGTGGTGTGTCGAAACAGTCTTGTTCCCGCGCTTGACGCGAGATCGCGTATGTTTTGACACACCACCCTGACGTCGTCTTTATTTTTATTGCAGATATTCTACCAATTTGGTTGGCAGATAGAATGTGTTGTTTTTGTCAACGTATACGATTACTGAGTTCAGGCGGATTTCTTCCTGGCCTTTCTTTCCGATCGTCACGATGTTGCTGAACGGTGTGATGTTGATCTGTTTCTTTTTGTTCTTTACAACCAGTGAAGGAGAACCTTTTTCATCTTTAGCCGGAACGATTTCACATTTGAAATCTTTGAATACTTCCGTGTGAGGAGCGAAATTGCCGGCTGTCAGTTCTTCCAGCGTATCGTGTGTCATACCGAACAGGGCGCAGAGATAATGGTTCAGTTCGATATTCGTGTGCATACCGAGAGGCAGGCTTGCACGGTCGGGATGGTAAGCTGCAAGGAACACTTCTTCACCCGTGTGGCCGCCGGTTGTGAAACCGAAGCAGGTTCTGGAAGTAAGCAGTTTGGACATGAAAGTCGTCAGTGAGCTGCTGTACAAGGAGCCTTTGCCTTCGGTCGAGCGTTCATTTTCCGGAATCGGGCTGTTTTTGTAGTTCTTGCAGTGGTTCAAGGCATCCAGCTCTTCAGGCGTCAGTTCGAAGCCAGCATATTGGCGGAAGACGTTTTGCACTTCGGAATTCGGCACACTGTTCACTTTCTTGGCAAAACCTTCGGCTGTCAATTTATACAGGGAAAGCTGGTGGAACAATTGGTCTTTGCTCAGTTTATCATACCCTTTACAGTCGGCACGGCCGATGCTGATACCGCTGTTGCCATGGTCGGGAGCAATCACTACGGCAGTCTCGCCATTCTGGCGGGCAAATTCGAGAGCAGCACCGCAAGCACGGTCGAAAGCCAACATGTCTGTGGCCATGCCGACCGGATCGTTTGCGTGGGCAGCCCAGTCGACCTTGCTGCCTTCCACCATCAGGAAGAAGCCATTCGGGTTTTGAGATAACTTTTCGATCGCTTTGCGGGTCATCTCTTCCAGTGAAGGCTGTTGGGCCGGGTCGCGGTCGATGTCGTAAGCCATTTCCCTGTCTCCAAACAATGCCCACATATTATTGCCTTTGTAATTGCGCATGCCGTCGATATCGTTCTTGAAAACGCCGTATCCGTTACCTTTCAGATAGGCTTCGCTCTCTTCGGGAAGCAGGCTGGCACCACCGCCGATCACAACGTTTAGGTCGTTGTGGGCCATCTGCGGGGCGATCCATTCATATTTGCCACGGTTGTAGCTGTGGGCGGAGCAGTCGGCCGGTGTCGCATGCGGAAATTCGCAGGTGAAAACCAGTCCCGTTGATTTGCCCTGTTTTATTTTGGCGGCTTCCAGGACAGTTGTCAGCGGCTGGAAAGCGCGTGCCGGATCGGTCGGGTAGATATCGTTGTCGCCGTCATTCTCCGGGTAGGTGGAAACATAGCCTGTACGGCTGGCCTGCCCTGTCATGTAGCAGGAAGTCGTAGGAGCAGAGTCGCCGATCGGGGCATTCGAAGAATGTGTGCGGACTGTTCCGCAGAGATACGGGTCGATGTTCAATTTCGGCTTGTCGGGATGGGTATACCATTGCAGCCAACGTGCCATGGAAACTGTTGCTAGTGATGTTCCGTCCGGGATCAGAAGAATGACATTCTTCATCGGCTTTACGTTTTCTACATCCTGAGCCTTTACCGGCATGAAGATGACGGCCAGTAAGAGGAGAAGTGAGATTGCTTTTTTCATTATGATTTATGA
>DXRF01000178.1 GCA_019411205.1 Parabacteroides sp.
TAAATTTCAAATATTTCAAAGAACTCTTTTAGATTTTAATGGGACAACAATGATGATTTATAACTTATAAATCATGATCACAATGTCTTTCTAATAAATCATAATTCATAAATCATAAATCAAAACAAATATAGAGAAATTACCCCGATATTTTCTACCTTTGAGGTGTTTACTAACTTATTTTTTATCTAAATTCTATAGAACCATGCAAAGAAGGCATTTCATAAAGCTGACAGGCCTGCTGGCCACTCTTCCGACTATCAAAGGGATAGCTGCAACCTCCGAAAGAACCGCTCCATCCGGAAAACAGCTATACGAATGGCGCATCTATACGCTGGAGGGAGATGCGGACGACCTGGACGGCTTTTTCCGCGATACACTGATCCCGGCCTATAACCGTAAGAATATCAAAGCCGGCGCTTTCGCCCCTTATAAGAAAGAGGAAAAAGAACGGCGTCTGCTGCTGTTCATTTATCCCGACATCACGACTTATCATCAGGTGAAACGGACAATCTGGGACGACACGGTATTCAGAAAAGCGGCACAGCCTTATTTCGACAAGACGGCTCCCAACCCGGCTTACTTCAATTTCGAAAGTTTCCTGTGCGAAGCCTTCGACAAAGTACCTTCCCTTCTGATGCCGGACAAGAGCCGGACGATGTTCGAACTCAGGACGTACCACAGTCCCAACGAAGAGGCCAACCAGCGGAAAGTCGCGATGTTCAATAAAGATGAAATAGATGTTTTCGACAAGGTCGGCATCAACTCCGTTTGCTACGGGGAGGTACTGGCCGGTCCGATCATGCCGGCGGTGATGTACCTCACCTGGTACAAGGACGAACCGACACGCAATGCCGCCTGGGACAAATTCCGGGCACATCCAGACTGGCAGCGGATCAAGAACCTGCCGGAATATGCCTATACAGCCACCCGGAACACCAGTCTGCTCCTCTCACCATTGCCTTATTCACAGATATAAGGAAATTAAAAATAAAAAAACCGACAGTTATGAGACAAGCCATATTCCTCCTGTGTCTTTGGAGTTGCAGCCTATTGGTGGGACATGCCCAGGAAGCCGATGAAGCGAATTACGACGAAAGCAAAATTCCCCCTTACACCCTGCCCGCTCTATTAAAGACTAGCGACGGCCGGGAAATAACAACCGTGCAACAATGGGAACAGATCAGACGCCCGGAGCTGCTGTCTGTCTTTACCGAACAGGTATACGGAAAGATGCCGGCGGACAAGGTGGATGTGTCCTACAAAAAGTTGGACGACAACCACAGTGCCGTCAACGGCAGTGCCACGCGCAAACAGATCGAAATCACATTCAGCCATAACGGTATAGAACGGAAAGCCCTGCTGCTGATGTATCTGCCGAACCATGTCAAAACAAAAGTGCCGGTATTCCTGCATTTCAACTTTCAGGGGAATCAGACAATTTCTTCAGACCCGGACATCATCCCATCTCAACATTCCGACCGTCCACGCGGTAACCAGACATCGCGCTGGCCGGTGGAAAAGATCATCGACGCCGGTTACGGGCTGGCCACCGTCCATTACTTCGACTTCTTCCCCGACAGCAAGGACAGATATGCGGAAAGTATTCTCGCCCTTTTCGGCTATCCAGCTGAAGGAGACATTCCGGCAGACGGCGGACAAGCAATCGCCGCCTGGGCATGGGGGTACAGTCGGGTGATGGATTACCTCGAAACAGACTGGCAGGTCGATGCCTCCAAAATCATCCTGATGGGACATTCCCGCTTGGGCAAAACCTCCCTTTGGGCAGGCGCTACCGATCCGCGTTTTGCAATCGTCATCTCCAACGAATCCGGATGTGGCGGAGCAGCCCTATCCAGACGGCAGGTGGGTGAAACTGTCAACCGGATCAACCACGCTTTCCCTCACTGGTTCTGCAAGAATTTCCGCCGGTATAACAAGAAAGAAGGTGAACTGCCGATCGACCAGCACGAGCTATTGGCCCTCATCGCTCCCCGCCCCCTTTATGTGGCAAGCGCCGAAGAAGACCGTTGGTCCGATCCGAAAGGTGAATTTCTTTCAACCGCATACGCCGGAGAAGTCTATAAGCTCTACGGAATGAAAGGACTGGAAACGACCACGATGCCGACGGTCAACATGCCGATCATGAACCGTGTCGCCTACCACAATCGTACCGGTGTGCATGATGTGACGGATTTCGACTGGGAGAACTACATTAAGTTTGCCGATAAGTGGCTGAAGTAAAATTTATTTCAGACTGCTACTTGCGTATCAAATAATTATTTCGTTACTTTGCATCCGCTTTGCGTAATCTCTGTCGGGACAAGTAGCCCGTTATATTGCGTTTCATTAAAAATTACAATTAAAAAGCTATAAAACAATGGATTTAATTAAAGTTGTAAACGAAGCGTTTGCTACGAAAAAGGAATTTCCTGCATTCAAGAGTGGTGACACTATTACAGTAGCTTACCGTATCAAAGAAGGTAACAAAGAACGTGTCCAGCAGTACAGAGGTGTCGTAATCCGCATCTCAGGTCATGGTGACAAAAAACGCTTCACAGTGCGTAAGATGTCTGAAAACGTAGGTGTAGAACGTATTTTCCCGATCGAATCTCCGTTTATCGAAAGCATCACTGTTAACAAGTTTGGTAAAGTACGTCGTGCTAAATTGTATTACCTGCGTGCTCTTACCGGTAAGAAAGCAAGAATCAAAGAAAGAAGAGTGTAATCTCTGTGGTTCTATTGCCATACGAAAAAGCCGTCCGAAATGAATCGGACGGCTTTTTTGTTTATTGATGTTCCTGCCGCAGCAGATCATTTACCGTCTTAACAGGATTGAAGGTTTCGATAGGCACTTCAACAAAGATTGTATTCCAGTCGCTCATCGCACCATTCCACAAACCTGGCAATTCCAATGCTTTCAATTCGAGGCCGTCCTTGCTCTTATAAGAGATAAAGCCGGTATTCTTGTCTACATAATCCGGCAAGTTAAACTTCTCGCCCTTATAGTTCTTCAACGCGCATACCAGATCCACAGGATTGAAGTGCGTACCCTTTTCGAACATCGCTTTCTTTTCAGGGTCATTCAGGTCGATCTGCGAGCTTTCAAGAATCTGCAGAGAGACAGTTCCGTCCGGGTTGACAGCAAGGAACGGGCCACCACCCGGCTCACCGACATTCTTCACCATACCGCAGACACGCAACGGGCGGTTCAGCTTACTCTTAATATAAAGGATCAACTCGGCATCTTCCAACAACTTCGTTTCCGGATTCTTCACGCACAGCTCCTCCTGCAAGAAATGAATCATCTCTTCCACCTGGTCGTGCGAATACTTGCCGCTATCGATCAGCTCCAGATACTTGAAGATGCGTTCCTGCAAAGAAACCAGCACACCGGCGATCACCTTCTTGAAGATAACGGTCGAGCATTTGAAACTGTCCGGAACCACATTGTCGATGTTCTTGACAAACACCACATCGGCATCCACATCGTTCAGATTTTCGATCAAAGCACCGTGGCCGCCCGGACGGAACAACAGGTTACCGTTCTTGTCGCGGAACGGATTGTTTGCCATATCGGCAGCAATCGTATCGGTACTCGGTTTCTGCACGCTGAAAGAAATATCGTATTTGACAGAGAATTTCTCTTCATAATCTCCCACCTTTACAGCAACCAACTGTTCGAACAACGCCTTATGTTCGGGCGACACCGTGAAATGTATATTCACTTCGCCGGCATTGTTCTTCGCATACATCGCACCTTCGGCCAGATGTTCTTCCATCGCCGTACGGGCTGTCTGCGGATAAGAATGAAAAAGCAACAGACCTTTCGGAAGCTGTCCGTAGTTCAGTCCTTTCGGCTCCAGCAAGTTAGCAACAACAGCCTTATATTGCCCGAGAGCAACCAGTGCCGGAATATCTTTCGCTTCATTCCCGATGCAAACCTGGTTCAAGGCATCGTAGAAAGCAAATTTCCTGATGTCATCGAAAAACTTCTTCTCAAACGCATTCTGAGGCTCGTTATAGTCGGCAGACAGGAATTCATACAGATTCTTGAACATACGGCTTGCCGCACCCGAAGCAGGCACAAACTTCACGATCTTCTTATTTTTTGCCAGGTAAGCATCCCAGGCATCCATATAGGTCGCCTGTTTCTCCTGCGGGATTACCATAATCCCTCTCTCGACCGACGCCGAAGCTGTAATTTCCAGAAAAGGAAACCCTTTCACGAAACAAGCCAACTGCTCTTCAATCTGCTTTTCGCCGATCCCTTTAGCCGCCAGTAACTCTAAGTCTTTCGCGTTTAACATTGTATATCTTTTTAATAAGTTAATAATCAGACACGACACAAGCCCCTGCCGGCCTATGTATATCGCAAATGTATAAAAATACCATTAGAATTGCACTGATATTCGCAGAAAAACTTATTTTTACGGTATGTTTTACGGACAGCCCTCAAACAGGCTGTAAAAAGACAGACGACTATGGATATACAACCGTTCTTTACCGAAGAGGAGAAAAAACAGTTTTTCTTCAAGTACAAGCAATTATTACGCCATCTGTACTCTTTCCTGAAAAAAGAAGATCTGAGTAAAATGAAAGAGTTGATGAAGCGAGTTGTGGCTTTGGATTGTTACGGACGAGATAAAAACGGCATCAACGGCCTGCTCCGCAATATCGATACGGCATTGATCGCCACCGTAGAGATCGGGTTGAAACGCACCTCGGTCATCGCTCTCCTGCTCTACCGTCCGGTCATGAAAAAGATCATCACTTTAGATGAAGTGAAGACTACATTCGATGCGGATGTCACCCTGATCATCAGCCGTCTGCTGAAGACATCGGATCTTTACGCCCGCAATACGGCTGTCGACTCCGAAAACTTCCATAAACTACTGTTCTCGTTTGCCGAAGACGTACGCGTGATCCTGATTATGATCGCCGACCGCCTCTGTTTGATGCGCCTCGGCAAACATTTGAAGAATGACGAGGACCGGAAACGGCTGGCAACAGAAGTTTCCTATCTATACGCCCCACTCGCCCACCGCCTCGGCTTGTACACGATCAAGAGCGAACTGGAAGACTTGTCGCTGAAATATACCGACCGCAAGCAATACGACTTTATCAAACGGAAGCTGAACGAAACGAAACGCTCGCGCGACGCCTACATCGCCGAATTCATCACCCCTATCAAAAGCAAGCTGGAGGAAGCAGGACTGCGGTTCGACATTAAGGGACGCACGAAGTCCATCCACTCTATCAACAACAAGCTGAAAAAACAGAACATCCCGTTCGAAGACATATACGACTTGTTTGCCATCCGTATTATCCTGGACACACCGTATGAAAAGGAACGTTCGGACTGCTGGCAAGTCTACTCGATCATCACCGATATGTACCAGCCGAATCCGAAACGAATGAAGGACTGGATATCTATCCCGAAAACGAATGGTTACGAAAGCCTGCATATCACCGTGATGGGGCCACAGAACAAATGGGTAGAAGTACAGATCCGTACCCGTCGCATGGATGAGATCGCCGAACGGGGACTGGCCGCTCACTGGAAATATAAAGGAGGAAAGGCGGAAAGCGGGCTGGACGAATTCCTGAATACCGTACGCGCCGCCTTGGAAACGAAAGAGAACAACCCGCTCGACCTGATGCAGGATTTCAAGATGGACCTGTACAAGGACGAGATCTATGTCTTCACCCCGACAGGCGAACTGATCAAGCTGGCCAAAGGGGCGACCGTGCTCGATTTTGCTTTCGCGATCCATACCAAGTTGGGATGCAAATGTGTTTCGGCCAAGGTAAACGAGAAGAATGTACCGATCAAACATAAATTGAACAACGGCGATACGGTTTCCATCGTCACCGCTCCAACCCAGACACCCAAACGTGACTGGCTGAACATCGTCGTCACCTCCAAAGCACGAGTAAAGATTAAACAGGCACTCCGAGAAGAGACGGCCAAAGCGGTGGACTTTGCCAAAGAGATGCTGCAACGCCGTTTCAAGAACCGGAAGATCGAGATGGAGGAAGCGCCCTTGATGCGCTACATCAAGAAAAAGGGGTTCAAGACCGTCACCGACTTTTATGTCGAGATTGCCGAGGAACGCCTCGACCCGAACCAGGTAATCGATGAATACCTGGAGCAGCTACGCCGGGAAACGGAAACGAACGAGCACACCGAAGTCCGCAGTGCCGAAGAATACATCACGACCACCGAGGTGGAGGAAATCTCGGCCAACAAGGACGTCCTGGTGATCGACAAGAACCTGACAGGTATCGAATATAAGTTAGCGAAGTGCTGTAACCCGATCTACGGAGACGAGGTCTTCGGCTTCGTCTCTACACAGGGGATCAAGATTCATCGGATGGACTGCCCGAACGCGCAGGAGATGTTCAGCCGCTTCGGCTACCGCATCATCCAAGCGAAATGGAGCGGCAAGGGAGACAACGGATATATCGTCACGCTCCGGGTTATCGGCCGTGACGACATCGCGATTGTCACCAACATCACTTCCGTCATCAGTAAAGAAGCAGGTGTCACGCTCCGCTCTCTGAACATCGACTCGGTAGACGGAATCTTCCAAGGGAACTTTACAGTGATGGTCCGCGACACAACGGCACTGAATATG
>DXRF01000179.1:0-6045 GCA_019411205.1 Parabacteroides sp.
GACTCGTCTTCCGTCCGCTTTGTTCGTTGTTGACGTAATGAAAGAACATATCGCAGTTCGTGAAGCCAACCGTCTGGGTATCCCTGTATTCGGTATGGTTGATACTAACTCTGATCCGAACAACATCGACTACGTGATTCCGGCTAACGATGACGCTACAAAATCTGTAGAAGTAATCTTGGGCGCTATCTGCGAAGCAATGAACGAAGGTCTGCAGGAACGTAAAGCTGAAAAGATCGATACAGAAGCTGCCGGCGAAGGTGAAGCTCCTAAAAGAGAACGCAAAGCTAAAGCTGCTGTAAAGAAAGAACGTACTAAGAAGGAAGACGACGAAGCTCTGAACGCTAACGTTGCTGACAAATTCGCTAAGGACGAAGAGTAATTCAATTGACAATTCAAAATTGACAATTGAAAATTAAGAGAAACATAAAATGAAACGATGGGCAATTGGCTTTTGACTTGAATTGTCAATTGTCAATTGTCCATTGTCTATTAATAAAGTAAACATTTAATAAATAAGGAAATAAGATTATGGCTGTAACTATGGCTGATATTACCAAGCTGCGCAAAATGAGTGGAGCTGGTATGATGGACTGCAAGAAGGCTTTGACCGAATCCGATGGTGATATCGAAAAGGCAATGGAAATTATCCGTAAAAAAGGACAGGCTATTGCTGCTAAGCGTTCTGACCGCGACGCTGCCGAAGGTTGCGTATTGGCAAAGAAAGATGGCGAATTCGCTGCTATCATTGCTTTGAAGTGCGAAACTGACTTCGTGGCTAAGAATGAAGATTTCATCGCACTGACTCAGGCTATCTTGGATGCTGCTGTGGCTAACAAGTGCAAGACTCTGGACGAAGTGAAAGCTTTACCGATGGGTAAGGGCACTGTACAGGATGCTGTTACCGACCGTAGCGGTATCACTGGCGAAAAGATGGAATTGGACGGCTATAACGTAGTGGAAGGTACTTATACCACTGTTTACAACCACATGGGTAAGAATCAGTTGTGTACAATCGCCGCGTTCAATAAGGAATCTGAAGAAGCTGCTCACAACATCGCTATGCAGATCGCTGCCATGAACCCGATCGCTATCGACGAAGCTGGTGTTCCTGAATCTGTAAAAGAACAGGAAATTCAGGTGGCAATCGAAAAGACAAAGGCTGAACAAGTTCAGAAAGCTGTTGAGGCTGCTCTGAAAAAAGCCGGAATCAACCCGACGCACGTTGACAGCGAAGACCATATGGAAAGCAACATGGCTAAAGGCTGGATCACGGCTGAAGATGTTGCCAAAGCAAAAGAAATCATCGCTACTGTTTCAGCTGAAAAAGCAGCAAATTTACCTCAGCAGATGATCGAGAATATCGCTAAGGGACGTCTTGGCAAGTTCTTGAAGGAGGTTTGCTTGCTGAACCAGGAAGACATCATGGATGGCAAGAAAACTGTAAAAGAAACAATGAAGGAAGCTGATCCTGAATTGCAGATCTTGGCATTCAAACGCTTTACTTTGCGTGCCGAATAATTTTGCTACGGCAGTTTGAAATAAAAAAGAGATGTTTTTCAAAAAACATCTCCTTTTCTATTTTTTAGGCCCGGATTCTACGATCGTGAAATCCGGACCTAATTATATCCGTAATGTTTATTTTAAGACAGCCAAAGCCTCTTTGATACGTTTGATAGCTTCCACGATGTTTTCATCGCTGGTAGCGTAACTCATGCGGATGCATTCGGGAGCACCGAAAGATGTTCCGCCAACGCAAGCTACATGGGCGACTTCCAACAGGTACATGGCTAAGTCATCAGCATTCTCGATCGTACGTGTGCCGTCTGTTTTACCAAAGTAATAGCTACATTTCGGAAACAGGTAGAAAGCTCCTTCCGGCTGATTTACTTCGAATCCCGGAACCTCTTTCGCCAAGCCGACGATCAGGTTGCGGCGGCGTTCGAATGCCTGGCGCATTTCTTCGACCGGAGCCTGTGAGCCTGTGTAAGCTGCTTCTGCCGCTTTTTGGGATACGGAGCATGGTCCGGAAGTGTATTGTCCCTGCAATTTGTTTACTGCCTTTACGATCCATTCCGGTCCGGCAATGAAACCGATACGCCATCCGGTCATGGCATAGGCTTTGGAAACACCATTGACAATGACAGTACGGTCTTTCATTCCGTCTACCTGTGCGATGCTGTTGTGTTTGCCGATATAGTTGATATGTTCGTAGATCTCGTCTGCGATTACGATGATTTCCGGATGTTTTTTCAGGACTTCGGCCAAGCCTGCCAATTCTTCCGCACTATAGACCGAACCGGTCGGATTGGACGGAGAGCAGAGGATCAGCGCCTTTGTTTTCGGTGTGATAGCTGCTTCCAGTTGGGCCGGAGTGATCTTGAAATCCTGTTCGATACCGGCCGAAACGATTATAGGTGTACCTTCAGCCAATTTCACCATTTCCGGATAGCTGACCCAGAACGGAGCCGGGATAATCACTTCGTCACCCGGATTTACCAATACCATGATTGTATTACAAACGGATTGTTTGGCACCATTTGCACAAGAAATCTGGTTGGCTGTGTATTCCAATCCGTTTTCGTTTTTCAGCTTGGCAACGATGGCGTTACGCAAGGCCGGATAACCAGCGATGGGAGAATAACGAGAAAAGTTTTCGTCGATAGCTTTTTTGGCAGCTTCCTTAATAGGTTCGGGAGTATTGAAGTCGGGCTCTCCGACACTCAAGTTGATAACATCAACCCCCTGAGCTTTTAGTTCACTGCTCTTCTGGGACATCGCCAATGTTGCGGATGGCGACAAACTTGCTAAACGTGCTGATACTTGTGTCATGATAGTGTTATTATGTAATTATGAATTATTTGATATTATGCAAGACGTGTCCCATACGTTCCTTTTTCGTCTTCATGTAGAATTCGTTGTAAGGATTCGGAGCAACTTCGATAGGAACATTTTCTACGACCGTCAGTCCGTATGCTTCCAGCCCGACACGCTTGACGGGGTTGTTGGTCATCAAACGCATCTTGGTGACTCCCAAATGGCGCAAGATCTGGGCACCTACGCCGTAATCGCGTTCGTCTGCCTGGTGTCCGAGATGCAAATTCGCATCGACAGTGTCCAAACCGTCTTCCTGAAGTTTATAGGCTTTCATCTTTTCCATCAGTCCTATGCCGCGTCCTTCTTGGTTCAGGTAAACGACTACCCCCTTGCCTTCTTGTTCGATACGTTGCATTGCTTTGTGCAACTGCTCGCCACACTCGCAGCGCATGGAACCGAAGATATCACCGGTTGCACAGGAAGAATGTACGCGCACCAGGACCGGTTCGTCCGGTTCGAACTTGCCTTTTATCAAAGCGATATGTTCCAGTCCGTTGCTTTTCTGGCGGAAAGGAATCAGGCGGAAGTGTCCATACTGGGTGGGCAGATCAACTTCGACACCGTTTTCTACGATCGATTCTGTTTTCAGACGATATGAAATCAGATCTTTGATACAGATGATCTTGATATCGAACTTCTTGGCGACCTCGATCAGTTGGGGGAGGCGGGCCATGGTTCCGTCTTCATTGATGATTTCGATCAATGCACCAGCCGGGTATAAACCGGCGAGGCGTGCCAGGTCAACTGCTGCTTCGGTATGTCCGGCACGGCGCAACACACCACGCGAACGGGCGCGAAGCGGATTGATGTGTCCAGGACGGCCTAAGTCGGACGGCTTGGTCTTCGGATCGGCAAGCGCCAAAATGGTTTCTGCACGGTCGAACATCGAAACGCCTGTCGTGCAGCCGCCACCTAATTTATCTACTGTTATCGTAAAAGGAGTTCCCAGCAAAGAGGTGTTGTTTGCCACTTGCATGTCCAGTTCCAATTCCTGACAACGTTCTTCCGTGATCGGTGCGCATAGTACGCCACGACCGTTTTTCAACATGAAGTTTACTTTTTCGGGAGTTATCTTTTCGGCAGCAATAATAAAATCACCTTCATTTTCGCGATCTTCATCATCGACTACGATTAAGAATTTTCCTTCGCGGAAGTCTTCAATAGCTTCTTCAATGGTGTTTAATTTGATTTCGCTCATATATTCTTTTTACTTATATTTCTTATTTTACAAAGATACGGGTAATTTTTCAATTATATCAATCAGTTCATTGCTTGTCTTTTGTACCATCTTGATATCGTGCCGTAAAAGTTTGCGTTGGTATGTGGCAAGCAGATAAACCGGAAGTCCTATCGGGAGAAAGAGGCCGATTGCCAATCCTGCTTTCCCGTTTATTTTTGCATTTATCTGGTTATAACCGCTGATGACCGGATAGTCCATCAGCTTGTTCAGAATCAAGTTCTGGTCCGAATTAGACAATTCTTCGATGATACCGTCCATCTTTGCCGCCAATTGTTCGGCCGTATGGTCACGACCGCCCTGTTTCCAGAAGCGGAAATAGTTTGTCCACCGTTTATGGGCGGCCAGGTAGGCATTGCTTTCTTCTGCCAGTTGTTTCAAGCAGGGGATGATCTGCCCGTAATCCGGGGTGAACATGATTACCTCTTTCATTTCAACTTTTCTGCCCGAACGTTTTCCGAACAGGTTTTTCAAGGCATTCAGGTATGTGTCGGCATTCAGGATGACGGAGTCGTTGACTGCTTTATAAGTCAGGAAGATGCCTAACGGAGCTAAAATAGCAGAACTTAGCCACATTCCTTGCCATGCTTCCCATACGCCGTCGCGGGCCATCTTGAAGCCGATGTTGTCAATGATGTAATAGAAGATAAACAGTATGACCGATATAACAACCGGCATTCCCAATCCGCCTTTACGGATGATGGCTCCCAGCGGTGCACCGATAAAGAAAAAGACCATGCAGGCGAAGGACAAAGTGAACTTCTTGTGCCATTCTGTCAAATGGCGACGTACCCTGTAGGCCTCATCCCCGATAGTGGCTGCTTTGAAGAAGTAATCGGCCTTCATATTTTCGATGCTCGATTTCGCACGTGTCAAGATGGTCGCTTTCTTACCAGGAGCCTCTGCTTGGTAGAGGCTGTCGAAATTCATGACAATTACCGGCTCGTCCGCTTCTGGGGTCCCTGGTATCGTTTTTGTATCGGATTTATCGCTGTTCGACTCATCCTTTACGTTATTTTGCTTTATGTTTTGTGGCTTCTTAAGTGTCTTTTTGTATGAAGTTTCGTAGACATTCTTGGCATTGACATTCTGTATGCTGTCTAAACGTACAGAAACAGAGTCAATGAAGATTTGCAAGTCATGCATATTTTTACCCATAAACTGGTTTTGCATGAACGATTCGTCCGTTCGTGAGAAGTTGGCATCAAATTCTATCAGGATATCCCGGCTTTTGAATGTCTCTCTTTGGTAAGGTACGGAACTTTTTGTGCCAGCAGTGCTCGATTGTTTGTCCAGGCTTCTAAAAGATTCTCCATTAAATAAGGAAAGGACCAGAAACATTTTGTCCGCCGAAGTTTTCAGGCGCCCCGAATCCGCGACCATCACGCTTACTTTGTTGAACCCTTCTGAATAATCATAGATCATCATGTCGCGAAGAAGTCCCGTTTCAGTATCTTTATGCTTTACATATACGTTAAATCCGGTGATTTCGCTGTAGAAAACCCCTTCCGGAATATCCAGCTCCGGCGATTTCTGCCGCATAGACCAAAGTAGCGTGTAAAGTTTGACTTGTACGACAGGCATGGCATAGTTCTGGAAGAAGAAAGCCCCGATACTGATAATACTGATGGTGATGATTAGCGGGCGCATGATATGGACAAGTGAGACGCCTGCTGATTTCATAGCCAATAATTCCAATCGTTCGCCGAGATTCCCGAAAGTCATAAGCGAGGCAAGCAAAATAGCCAGCGGAAGTGCCATCGGCACGAGGAAAAGGGCGGCATACATAAACATTTCCGCCAAAACAGGAATCCCCAGACCTTTCCCGACCATGTCGTCAATGTACCTCCACAGGAACTGCATAAGCACAATAAACAGACAGATGCCGAAAGTCATCAAGAACAACGGCAGGAAAGTCTGCAGCATAAATG
>DXRF01000179.1:6055-6621 GCA_019411205.1 Parabacteroides sp.
TTGCTTATCCGGTTGACGGCGCAAAAGTAGTGAAAAAACGATATGATCGCTAACAGAAATCACTAAAACAAGCTAAATACCGAGCGTACGCTTCAGTTCTTCTACTTGCGTGTCCCATAAATCGATAGAATCCTTTTTTTCATCTTGTTCGGCAAAATCCGTTATTTGCAAAGAAGTCGATCCTGTTAATTCATGACTGTGGATCTGGAATTCGAAATAAGCATTTTCATCTTCTTCGTCTGTCCAGCGATAACGGATGCTCATTTCCGGTTTCATAGACAGAACTTCCGCTTCCTGTTCGGCTTTGTCCCATTTAAAAACATATATGTTACCATTAATAATAACATCATCAGCGAACCAGGCGGATAACCCTGGAGGAGTTGTGAGGTGATTCCATAAACTTCGTCGTGAAACTTTATCGAAAATATATTCGATATGAAATTTCTCTTTTTTCATCTTTCATTGTGTTTATTGCGCAGCAAGATAATAAAAGAATTGATATCTGCCAAATCTGTATCTAAAAAAAGTAACTATAAATTAAGATCTTAACCGGATGTCTTCAAAAT
>DXRF01000018.1 GCA_019411205.1 Parabacteroides sp.
GAACAATACACCGGCAACCATTATCATCAACCGTTGTCCGGCAGATTTGGAACGAAACTCATAAGGTTTCGGTGGCTGTGCCATCGCCTCCTTGTCCATACTCTCGTCGATCATACCGGAGATCTTGCAATAACCTCCCAAAGGAAGCCAGCCGACACCGTATTCCGTATCACTGTTTTTAGGCTTAAACTTGAAAATCGAGAACCACGGATCAAAGAAAAGGTAAAATTTCTCCACCCGGACCTTAAAGATACGGGCAAAGATAAAATGCCCAAACTCGTGGACCAACACCAATATCGATAAACTCAGAATGAGTTGTAGGGCCTTAACTAAAAATGTCTCCATACTTTGTCAATTGACAATTGACAATTGACAATTGACAATTAAATACCTTCGATACTCCTTCTTGTCCCTTGTCCATCCTCAATCGCCTTGTTCTTAATTATTATCTATTATCTTTCTTTATCTTTATAATGTTTCTTCTTCTAATTGTCAATTGTCCATTCTCAATTGTCAACTGAAAAATTGCTTCGCAATCTTTCTCGCCTCCGCATCCGTCGCCACATAATCTTCGTAAGAAGGAACAGGGATGAAAGTGGCTTTCGCCATTGTTTTTTCGATCACGTCGCTCATCTGCAGGAAGCCAATCTCATCACGCAGGAAAGCCGCCACCACCACTTCGTTGGCGGCATTCAGGATACAAGGCATATTTCCACCTTTCCGGATCGCATCGAACGCGAACGCCAAGTTACGGAAACGCTCCATATCCGGCTCCTCGAAAGTAAGCGTCGCATATTGAGTGAAGTCCAAACGGGGTGCTTTGCTGTGCAACCGCTTGGGATAAGAGAAAGCATAGCTGATCGGAAGTTTCATATCAGGAATCCCCAACTGGGCGATCACCGCACCATCTTCGAACTGAACCATCGAATGGATCACCGACTGTGGATGCACCACGACTTGTATCTGTTCCGGCGTAACCCCGAACAACCACTTCGCCTCGATCATCTCGAACCCCTTGTTCATCATCGACGCCGAGTCGATCGTTATTTTCGCACCCATGCTCCAGTTGGGATGCTTCAACGCCTGTGCTTTGGTCACGACTGCCAGTTCCTCCATTGTCTTAGTACGGAAAGGGCCGCCGGAAGCCGTCAGCAATATCTTTTCCACCGGATTCTCACACTCTCCCGATAAACACTGGAAAATGGCAGAATGTTCAGAGTCGACAGGCAGGATAGGCACTTTGTGCTCGACAGCCAAAGCCGTGATCAGTTCGCCGGCCACCACCAACGTTTCTTTGTTTGCCAACGCGATCGCCTTACCGGCTTTGATCGCTGCGATCGTCGGTTTCAGTCCTGCATATCCCACCATCGCCGTCAGCACCATATCGATCGGTTCCGACTGTACGACCTGGGCAATGGCATCCGAACCCGCCCATACCTTGATAGGGAGATCTTCCAACGCCTCCTTCAATTCGGGATATTTCTGTTCGTTGGCGATTACCACCACTTCGGGCATATATTTACGTGCCTGGTTGATCAGCAGATCCACCTGATTATTGGCAGTGAGAGCATACACTTCAAAAAGGTCGGGATGTTCGCTGACTACTTCCAAAGCCTGCGTTCCGATAGAACCTGTAGAACCTAATATGGCCAAGTTTCTTTTCATGCGTATCAAAATGCTATATATTCTTCGGGATTGACCGGACCACCTTTATACCACAACTCGAAATGGAGATGCGGACCGGTCGACAGTTTCCCCGTATTGCCTACCAGAGCAATGGCCTCGCCCGCAACGACGCGGTCGCCTACCTCTTTCAGCAATAATTCGTTATGTTTATAGATAGATAAAAAACCGTTCTTATGCTGCACCTGTATCACATTCCCGGAGTTCGGATCGAAGCCGGCAAAGACCACCGTTCCGTCCAATGTCGCCAGTACGCTTTCCTTTGGGGCAGCCACCAAGTCGACGCCATAATGCCGGATATTGGCATCATAATGAGAAGAAACCACTCCATTTACAGGCTTATAGAAAAAGACACCGTCGGTAGGAACCGGATTCGGGTCCAGGACAGCCAAGTTGTATTTCTCCGCCTCTTCAAAATCCTTTACAAACTTCTTTTCCTCCTTCGTTTGCGGGATCTCATAGTCAGGGTTCACTCGTGCCAGCGAATCGATCTCTCGAATCGAATCGATCGGCATCGTCCCCGACAGAATACCTGCCACATTATTTAGATAAAGAGATTGTATCTGGATCATCCTTTCCAGCGAATCGGCACGCAAGGCATTCTGCATGATCTCCTTACGGACTTCCACATCCAGATAACCCGGCAGATAGTTCCGTATCGGCGTCTTAATAATGATAAAGGCAGTAAAGGCGATCAGCAAGAAAGCAAACAAAGCCAGCATCGCAAAAGCGGAAAGCTGCGACAACCGGAAAGACCATACTTCCTCCAGCGTTCCTTCATTGAAGAAAGACAGTTTGTATTTAAACCTAATCCGGTGCCAGAATGATTTCTTATTTGTTCGTCTCTGCTTTTGTGCCATGTGTATTCATCTATTTCATAAATCCAACAGACCTTCCGGAACGGAAACGGCCAGCGTCTTATTCTCATGATCGGCAGACAGGATCAGTTCCTCGGCGGCCGGCAACAACAGCTCTTCGCCGTTATGGTCAATCTGCAAAAGGACATTGATGGTCGACTCGTCGACATCGGTAATCTCGCCGATATCGCCATGATGTTCGTCTATGACCCGGTAACCGATAAAGCTGTCCCAAGTCATATCGCCCACCAGGTCATCCTCGTCCACTTCATCGAGCGAATAAAAAACTTCGCGGTTGGAAAATTCACGGGCCGCTTTCTCGTCGTCCACATTCTTCAACTTCAGAAGGATAACGGTATCCGTCTTATAGCGGTATTCCTCGATGAAAAAAGGAACCAGAATCCCATCCATCTCGCATATGATATACGGATCGTCCGAATCGTCAAAAACATCACTGTTCGTAACCAGCGCGATCTCCCCCTTTATGCCGTGAGGTTTGGCAAACTGCCCTATCTTGAAAACGTCTTCTTTCTTAATCATGACAAGAATGTTTAAAGTCGGGTAATACGAGCCCCGATGCTGTTCAACCGTTTGTCAATATTCTGATATCCACGGTCTATCTGGTCGATATTGTGGATATGACTGGTTCCTTCGGCGCTCATCGCTGCGATCAGCAAAGCAATACCGGCACGGATATCCGGAGAAACCATATTGGAACCGCGCAGTTTGAAACGATTGCCCAACCCGATCACAGTCGCCCTATGCGGATCGCAAAGAATGATCTGCGCTCCCATATCGATCAGTTTGTCGACAAAGAAGAGGCGGCTTTCGAACATCTTCTGATGGATCAGCACACTGCCGACAGCCTGTGTCGCGACAACGAGAAAGACACTCAGCAAGTCCGGCGTCAGTCCCGGCCAGGGAGCATCGGCAATCGTCATGATGGAGCCGTCGATAAAAGTCTCGATCTGATAAGAATCGTGTGTCGGGACATGGATATCGTCACCGATTTGTTCGACCGTAATTCCCAGACGACGGAATGAATCGGGAATAATCCCCAACATATCATAGCCTGTATTTTTGATCGTGATGTCGGAACCGGTCATAGCAGCCATTCCGATAAAACTGCCGACCTCGATCATATCCGGCAGAATCGTATGTGTAGTGCCACCCAGCACCTCAACTCCTTCTATTGTCAGCAGATTGGAACCGACACCCGAAATACGGGCTCCCATACGGTTCAGCATGGAAGAGAGTTGTTGCAGATAAGGTTCGCAAGCAGCATTGTAAATCGTTGTTTTTCCTTCCGCAAGCACAGCTGCCATCAGGATATTGGCCGTACCGGTCACCGATGCTTCATCAAGCAGCATATAGGCGCCATTCAACTTCTTCGCCTCTATTTCGTAGAGCTGGCGGTCAGGATCATAACTGAAGCAAGCCCCCAGCTTCTGAATACCGACAAAGTGAGTATCCAGACGACGGCGTCCGATCTTATCGCCTCCCGGTTTAGGGATCAGTGCCTTGCCAAAACGGGCAACCAGTGGACCGACAATCATCACCGAACCACGCAAGGAACCGCTTTTACGCAAAAACTCGTCCGTCTCCAGATAGTTCAAGTCGACGGCATCAGCTTGAAATGTATAGGTATTGGCAGCCGGATGCTCCACTTTCACCTGCATATCGCGCAGGAGTTGTATCAGGTTATTCACATCCAGGATATCCGGTACATTATGGATTGTCACTTTTTCCGGCGTAAGCAATGTTGCACAAATGACCTGCAAGGCTTCATTCTTTGCGCCCTGCGGAACAATCTCACCGGACAACCGGTAACCGCCTTCTATGACAAATGAACTCATCGGCCTTTACGTGAATAGTTTTTCTTGTTGTTCGTATTGTTGCGAGCCAGTATATCACGGCTTTCCGCCAACTTATGTACCTCTTCATCCAAGATGATCTGACCTTCCGACAATTCGTCGAGATCTTTGAATATCTTCCGATCATCTACAGATTCCTTGTTCCAGGTCAGGAACGATTTCTTCATTTGGGTAGCCAGCAATTTGATCAACAGGTCCTTTTCCACACCCGGTTCGAATTCGGTTGCTTTCTGGATCATTTTTTCAAGCGTCTTGCCGTAATGGCGGTAGCGTATACGCGAATTGCTATAAGGTATACGCGGAGGGCGTGAATAAAGGTCTTCTTTCTTCACAATCTCGTACGGATAATCGATATCCAGTTTGAAGTCGGCCATGATAGCCAGGTGATCCCAAAGAATATGTTTGAAGTCGTTTACATCGCGTAAATGGGGAAACATGTTTCCCATGATGTTGATTATTGTGTCTGCACAGCGTTTACGTTCTTCCCTGTCCTGAATGGTAATGCAATAGTCCACCATATTCTGTATATTGCGTCCATATTCGGGCATAACCAATTTCTTTTCTTCTGTATTATATTTCATTACAAATTCTGTTTATCCGGCAAAGTTACAGATTATAATTGATTTAAACAATACGGTTCCTACCCCGCAGAGTGTTAAGAAAAGCCTATAAAACCAAGGAGAAAGAAAACCGATTATAATCGATGCCAACAAGCTATCTACTCTGAAATCGAAATTAAATTCATATATTTACGCCATACAAAAAGAAAGACAGGCCAACAGCTCTGCCGGATTCTTGATGAATAACAAACAGAAGGAAAGATAACAAACAAATGCGAAGTTATGATTGATTCTTTAACATCACTGCGGTTTATATTCGCAATAATGGTTTTTGGGGCACACTGTTACGTGATAGACAGTTTTTTCAGTACCCATTTTTTCAAAGAAGGATTTGTCGGCGTCAGTTTCTTTTTTGTATTGAGTGGTTTTATCATAGCCTACAATTATCAGAAGCGGCTAAGCGAAAACAAGATAACCAAACGCACTTTTTGGGTGGCACGCATAGCACGTATTTATCCGCTGCACTGGTTGACCTTATTGATCGCCGTCGCATTGGGAAACTATGTAACCGCATCGGGGGCAACGGATTGGTTCAAACACTTCTTGGCTTCGCTCACACTGACAAACGGTTACATACCCAAAGCCGATTATTTCTTCTCATTCAACAGCCCTTCCTGGAGCCTATGTTGCGAACAGCTTTTTTACTTCTGTTTCCCTTTCCTTATACCGTTAACCAGAAATTACAAACGCCTGCTCTGCGTTTTCATAATAGCTGCGATCCTGGTCGTTGCCGGCATGTATTTTACTCCGGAAAACGACATTAAAGGATATTGGTACGTGAATCCGATCACCCGGCTTCCGGACTTCATTGCCGGTATGCTTCTATTCCAGCTATATGACCGGCTGAAAGACAAAAACATTTCTTTGTCTCAAGGGACTATCATCGAAACAGCCTCCATAGCCTTATTTTTTGCCTTTTATTTCTATGCGATTGAAATACCTAAAGTATATCGGTACTCCTGCTACTACTGGTTTCCGGTAGCAATGATCCTGATCAGTTTCGCCCTGCAAAAAGGTCACATCTCACGTATCCTGTCCAACCGCCTTTTAATAATAGGAGGCGAGATCAGCTATAGTTTTTATCTGATTCATCTTTTTGTCCTGCTCACCTATTCGGAATGGCAGAAAGGAAGCAGCTTCCATATAGCGTGGTATATTGCCGTTCCGGTTCTATTCGGTATCATCGTCCTGCTTAGTTTGCTTTCCTACTACTATTTTGAAAAGCCAATGAACAAACGTATCAAAACATGGCTGGACAAATGACCAAAATGATATCGGTCTGCAGATAACCGGTACACTAACTCGTTTCATGCCATCAACTAACTCCAAACACCTCAAGAACTAAATGATAACATATAACAAAGTATTTATTGGCAGTCACTACCTATTGCCTATATGTGGTACTACCAATTGATGATAGATAGTACTACGTATGCGTGATAAATAGTACTACATATAAATAATATGCTATATGTCTTGAATTAGTTTACTATGACTTTCGAGATAGTTTATGGTATGTTCCGGATCAGTTGCTTCTTGAGAACGGGCAGAGCCCGGATAGGATCATTTTGCGTTTTCCCTACCACTTTGAGAAACAACGCTCCGAATAGGCACAAAAAAAATTAGGGGACAAGGATATACCCTGTCCCCTAATTGATTTTTAGTCCGTTATTATTTTGATTCTGGTGTCTTACTGAAAATGGCGTGGATACGCTTCATGTCGAACTTAGGGGTACGGTCGTAATAATAAATACCGTTTTGCTCCTGTTCCACATCCGTAAGCTGCGTATAGCAATAGCCCCAAATATCATTTGAGAGAGATAGCACAGCATCCACCTGTCCTTCCAGACGAGCATAGAACTCTTCCAGAGAGCGGGGCGGTTCGCCATATCCCCAGGATGTATTCTGGGCACTTTCCGTCTGTTGTGCCGGATTCCATTTGATACCGCCAAACTCATCAATCAGGTAAGGCATATCCTTCTTATATTCAGGAAAAGCATACTGGTCTGTATATTTCAGGCCGTTGTAACCGATATTCATCGGCATCAGATGGATTTCCCATTTCGGAGCTTCCATCAGTTTGCCACCGTTATACAGCTTTTCCTTCAACTTGGCAGGGTCCTGTTCGTAATTATGAACAGTCCAGATATCGGTTGCGATATGCGTTCCGCCACTTGCTCCATGGAAAGGACGCGTCGGGTCGATCATTTTCGTCAGGTTGTAGAGGTCGTGCATCAGACGCGGATATTGCACACGGTCGGGCCAGAACTCCTCGTTGGTCGGCGTCCAGATCAGGAGTGACGGATGGTTACGGTCTCGCTGCACAATCTCACTCCATTCGGTAATGAAATTACGAGCTGTCTCCGTATCGTTACAATCCATCCCCCAGCTGGAAGCTTCCCCCCAAGTCAGATAACCCATCTTATCCGCCCAATAATAGAAACGTTCTTCGAAAACCTTCTGATGCAGGCGTGCTCCATTGAAACCTGCCTCCATAGAGAGTTCGATATCCCGTTTCAACGCCTCGTCACTCGGAGCCGTCCAGATGCCGTCGGGATAGAAACCCTGGTCGAGCACCAGACGCTGGTAGTAAGGCTTATTGTTCAGATAAATCTTATTGCCTTCGATATGCACTTTGCGCATACCGGCATAACCATTAACCTCATCAATTATATTTCCATTCTTATCCAATACTTTGTATTCCAGATCGTAGAGGAAAGGACTTTCCGGACTCCAGGTCTTCATCTTCTTGACTGGAAGAACCACAGAAGACAGAGAGCTTGCCGAAACCGTCCGGCTGTCAACCACCTTGCCGTTGTCTTTCAATGTCACCTGCAATTTCCCTCCTGCTTCCTTATAGAAACGGGGACGGACCACCAATTGCTGCTGGTCGATATCCGTCAGAAGCTGAACCGATTGCAATCCTTCCGGATGAACCGCTTCCATCCAGACCGTCTGCCAGATACCGGTCGTACGGGTGTAGTTGCAACCATAAGAGGCATATTGCAGATTCTGTTTGCCGGCTGCTTGTTTGGCTCCACGAACGTCGCTCTCCACATAAACAACCAAACTATGTGTCTGCCCCGGCTTTACCAGAGAAGTAATATCTACAGCAAACGAAGAAGTCCCACCGAAATGGCGGTTAGCCAAAACACCGTCGATATAGACTTCCGATTTATAGTAGACCGCACCGAAATTAAGCAGAATGTTCTTTCCGTTCCATTCCTGCGGGATTGTGATCGGACGCTGATACCAGAAATGATTGATAAAGTCCGTATATCCGATACCGGACAATTTACTTTCCGGGCAGAAGGGAACAGTGATCTTCTTGTCAAAACCTTTCGATTTATAGAACTCGCGTTCCATTCCTGAACCGCCGAAATCAAACGAGCAGGTCCATTCCCCATTCAGGTTGACCCAACCCGCCCGCTCAAACTGCGGACGGGGATATTCGGGACGCGGCATGGCCCAGACAGAGGCCACGCACAGAAAAAGAGATAAAAAAGCTATGCTAATCCGTTTCATGCTTTTACTTTAATTCGTTAATAACTGACTGATTGGCTTTCTTTACAGCAGCTTCGTTGATCTTGATCACTTTGCGGTCGTATGTCATCAAACCGTTCACTTCACCTTCCACATCGGTTGTCTGCGTATAGACAGCGGCAGAGAAACCACGTTTCACATAATCTTTCAGGATATTGGCGTATTTGACATATTCAGCCGTCACTTCGTCGCTGTTCTTAAACTGCACATATCCCCAGTTGCGTTTGTTCCACCACAGGTGATTTTCCACCGGAAGGCCGATTCCGCCGTATTCGCCCAACACATTCACACGTTTCGGATCGAACAGGAACATATCGGGAGCCGGATAGTTATGCAAATCCAGCATATCACCACAAGGACGATGGTTGCCGCCGCTTGCCGGATTCACCAGACGGGAAGGATCGTAAGTTTTTGTCCATTCAGCTGCTTTTTCCGTTTCAAACTGTCCCCATGCTTCGTTGAAAGGAACCCAAACGACTACGGAAGGATTGGATATGCAAAGATCCATGATCTCTTTCCATTCACGGTAATAGTTGGCCTTGGATTCAGGTGTACGTTCATTGTCTTTTCCACCGTTATACACATGGTGATCCCAGATGTAAGAGCCATGATCGCCGCTCGGCATATCCTGCCATACCAAGATACCTTCCTTATCGCAATGATAATACCAACGTGCCGGTTCTACTTTCACGTGCTTACGGATCATATTGAAGCCCCAGTCTTTTGTTTTCTTGATGTCGAACAGCAATGCTTCATCTGTCGGAGCCGTATAAAGCCCATCAGGCCACCATCCCTGGTCCAGCGGGCCGAACTGGAATAAATCCTGATTATTCAACTGCATGCGCATAATGCCGGCAGCATCGCGTTTTGAAGAAATCTTGCGGAAAGCCGTATATGATTTTACTTCATCCAGCACCTTTCCGTCTTTCGACAAAGAAACCGTCATATCATACAGATACGGATTAGACGGGCTCCAGAGCGTCGGGTTCTGCACAGACAAACGCAATTCCTTTCCCTGAACGCCTTTTGCGGAAGCCACAACCTGACCTTTGTCCAACAACTTCACGGTGACGATACCGGAATTGCAGTCGCAGGAAGTTCCAACCGTCACATTCAACGTGTTATTATCAATATTGGGAATAGACTTTACAGAAGTCACATGTGCAGCAGCTACCGGTTCCAACCATACTGTCTGCCAGATACCGGTTACAGGCGTGTACCAAATACCTTCCGGACGGGAAGTTTGTTTACCGCGCGGTTGATATCCCTTATCACTCGGGTCCCATACACGGACAACCAGCTTCTGGTTGTTCTTTCCTGTCAGATACGGAGTGATGTTGAAGGAGAACGGAGTGAAACCGCCTTTGTGAGAACCGATCAAGATGTCGTTTACAAACACGTCCGCTTTCCAATCCACCGCACCGAAGTTCAACATGATGTCTTTATTTTTCCAGGCTGAAGGAACGGAAAAAGTACGTTTATACCATAATTCGTTGTTTTCACCAACTTCTTTCTGTACGCCAGAAAGAGAGGATTCGACAGCAAAAGGAACCAAAATCTTACCATCGAATGTTGCCGGCTCTACATCGCCAACCGGTTTGATGGCATATTCCCATTCACCGTTCAGATTTTGCCAATCGCCACGTTCCAATTGAGGACGGGGATATTCGGGAAGGACATTCGCCGGATTCACCTGCTCCGCCCACGGTGTCTTGATCTTATCTCCTACCGGTTTCCATTGAGCTTGTGCGCCCAAAGTCAGTGCCAATGCACAACATACAAATAAGGTCTTTTTCATGATTTATGATTTATGATTTGTAAATGATTATAATTTTCAATTAATAAACTCCGGTGCTTCCGCCTCCAGAGAAGGACTTGCCCCTTCGACTTCCGGCCAGCCATCTTTCCAACGAACCCGGTCCAACATCAGGACTCGACCGGTAGGATGCTCACGGCTCACGGCATGATAGAGAAACCAGTCGTTCCCACGGTCGTCCGTAACGATTTCCGAGTTATGCCCCGTACCAGCAAAAGCTTCATTTCCATGAATCAGAACTTCGTGATGATTTTCCATCATCGGTCGTCCCTGTTTGTCGGTGTACGGGCCAAACAGGCTGTCAGAACGGCCTACAACTGTAGTATAGGTACTTTTCAATCCCTCACAACAACTCCCTATCGAGGCAAACAAATAATAATAATCGCCTCTTTTATGGATGTAAGTACCTTCGTAGGCGGTTCCGGCAACCTGTTTCTTTTTGGCTCCGTTCCGAACAGATAGGCCGTCTCCCGACAGCTCTATCCCATAGATACCGCGGAAACTACCCCAAAACAGGTATTTTTTCCCGTTATCTTCCATGAAAAATTGGTCTATAGAATTTTGAACTTGAATTGTCTTGCTTCGGAACAGCGGTCCACGATCCGTAAACGGTCCTTCCGGTTTGTCGGATATAGCAGCACCGATCCCGCAGGTCCACTCGCCTCCCCAGACGGACATAGAATAATACAATACATATTGTCCGTCAATATAATTGATGTCCGGAGCCCATAGGCCTCCTTTCGGCTCAAAGGCCGGACGGGTTTCTTCCGTGAAAGCCGTCCCGATCTCCTCCCAGTCCACCAAGTTGCGTGAACGGTGGATCGGTGTGTTGCGGATATCTTCGGTTGCATACAAGTAGAAATAGCCATCATTCGCTTTGATGACGGTCGGATCTGGCAAACTGTAATCGATCACCGGATTCCGGTAAGTGCTCTTGGACTCCGTTACCGGTTCTTCCGCCGGTTCAGGGCGGGAAGAGGGTTTATACATCTGCTTTTCCAGCATCTTCATAAAAAAGCCACCTACCACCGAACGGGCACGCATGTTGATGGATCGACCGTCGGTAGCCTCGTACCAATCGGTCAAAGGCACACGAGGTTCGGTCTCGTTCACATATTTATAAGCGGGCGATAACAAGCGGGAGAAATCCTCCTGTGTATCAGCCAGACAAGCCGTCCATAAGATCCAATCTATCTTGGTATAAGTCTTGCGGCTGTCAAGCGGAAGGCCGAACGGCTGTTGCCGGCTCAAATAGAAAGCGACCTCTTTCCGGGCAATCCTGTCTGGAAAGATATGCAATCCCAAAACCTTATCCCAAACCAGATTATACTTCTGGCTCCAAGTGTTTTCCCGGTCGAATGTCAACCGGAAATGATCTCCATCGTCGGCCATCCGTTCCCATTTCTCCGCCATCTTGCGAGCGGCAGAAATGTACCGTACTGCCTGTTCCTTATCTCCTAACATCTCGGCCAACTTTCCGTATCCAGCAATACCCATAATCGCTTTTATCGAAAGATTGGCATTATGAGCCAGATGTCCAGCAAAATCATCCGTGCACAACTGATTTTCCGGATCAAGTCCTTCTTTTAACAAATAATTAGCCCAAACGCCCAATGTCTTCCAATGTTCACGGGCATAATCCGCATTACCTTCACGCAAAGCGATGGCAGTGGTCAGAATCAACATGTTTCCACATTCTTCGACCGGCATATCGAACGGATACGTTTGCCCGTTGGCATGAGGATAGGTACCGACATCATGGGCGGCAAAAGGCTTGTTCCATTGTCCGCTTTCACTGTAATGGAAAATCGGATTCAACATTCCTTTCAATAATTCCGGGTTATAAAGCAAGAATAAAGGGGCGGACGGATACGTCACATCGACCGTACCAATCGAACCATTGCTAAAATTCTCCTTGGAAAGAAACAATAGATTACCGTCTTTGTCTTCTATAAGTTTGTGAGCGGCTACCGCCTGTCGGTAAGCGACGGCACAAAGCTCTGCATATTCTTTTCCTCCGGCTTTTTCTGCATCTTCCATCAGGCGAGTGTCGAAATGACGGCAACGATCCATAACCGAACGATATTCTTCAGCCGATCCTTCAAAGGCTTGTCGGATGTTTTTCTTCCCGTTATGCTTCCAATATCCCATACGGTTATCGTTGAAATACTGGATAGAATACAAATCATCATACCCAACCATCAAGAAACCTGATTGGGGAGAATCAGACACCATCCCTACATCACGGCGGTAAACAAGTTGTTGCCGGTCACCCACTTTCATCTCCGTTTGTTGTTCCGTCTGGGCAGCCAGATAGAAATAGCCCCAATCGATACGAACATCATCTCCTTTACGTGCCAGCACAGGCTGCTCAACGGTTCCTGCTTTTACATATGAAATGCCATTTTCTTCTTCAAAAGCCACTGTCACGGCCTGATCGTCCGAATGAACGGCTAAAGAAGGAGAAGCCTCGACCGTCAGACGAGTTTCATGCGCTTTTCCATCCGTGGCACGAACCTGCCAGGATATATAATTGACAGGTGTGGACATACGATCCAAATCATTCAACAAAAGAGGAGATGTAAAAATAAGATCCAGACAGACCGGACCACATCCGAATGTGTAATAGGTTTGTGTCGGAAGGACATTCACAGACTGTTGAACCGCAGTCTTTTCAAAACGCACCGGAGTTCCCTCCTCCGGTGCTTCTTTTCCCATAAAACGATAAGAAACCCCATCAACTTCGATGACACCTAACAGCCCCTGTTCCTTTCCGGTCCAATGACGGGTTGCATCCTCATTCAGCCGGTCCGTAAACGACCAAATGCTGGTGTAAGGATCGATTGCTATCAGTGGATAAGAAGGGGCACGCAGGTCATTCTTCTTATCCGGCTGAAACAAATTCCCTGAACCGCAGGATACGTTCAGTATCCAAAGGCAACAAGCCAATAGTATCAGAGAGGTTCTCTTCATTCTTTCATATATATAATAAAACACAACATTCATAAGAACAGAAATTTCCTTTTGTCTGAAATTTTGACGCAAAGATATTTCCAGGCCTCTAAAACCTCTTTCAAGGATCAATCAGAAGCTTTCAAATATCAATCAAAATTGCACAAATGCCTCTTAAATAGCGTTTTTTTGCTTACTTTTGCAGCACACAAAAGATGAACGATTACTTTGTATGAGACTTTTCCTGACTGCCATAACTGGTTTGCTTTTGCTACTCCTTCCCAACTCCGGCAAGGCACACGATTTGTATTTCCGTCACTATACCAACAAACAAGGATTGTCGCATAACACGGTTTATTGTGCCCTACAGGATAAAAAAGGATTCATGTGGTTCGGGACGGACGACGGATTGAACCGTTTCGACGGACATCAATTCCGAATCTACCGTTACAACTCGTACGAGCCGGAAAGTCTGCCGAACGACAGGATCATCAGCCTTTTCGAAGATTCAACCGGTAGGATATGGGTCTGCACCTACTCCCACACCTGTTATTACGACTATCAAACAGACGCATTCCATCCCCTGACCTTTTCCGACAGCAACAACACCCCGGAATATTTCCAGCAAATCAGGGAAGATAAAAAAGGGAATTTGTGGCTGATGAGCTACAATCGGATTGCCCGTTATGCCCTTTCAGGCGAAAGCAGTCCGCATTTCTATCCCGAAGGGGAACAGATAAGTTTGATAGACATCACGATGGACGAAGAGAACCAACCGATCCTCGCCGGACGCAGTGACCTGTTTTTCTACAAACCGGAGGCAGACAAATTCGTCCGTATCCCGGTACTGACAGAAAAGGAAAAAGGAAATCCGATCAGCCTCACCAAGCTTTGCCTCGTGCCGGACTGGGGTATACTGGTCGGGACAGACCGGATGGGACTCAAGTTTTACGACCGGCACAACCGGAAAACGGAAACGGTCATCCCGGACATACAGGTTCGGGACATCAAGCAGTGCAGTGAGAATACTTACTGGATCGCATCCGAATCCGGTATCTATATCTTGAATATGACAGACCGGAGCATCACACACTTGCAGAAATCATTGACAAACGAATATACGATCTCCGACAATGCGGTCTATTCGATCACAAAAGATCGTGAAGGAGGAATATGGGTTACCACCTTTTTCGGAGGAATCAACTATCTACCCAAAGAATATGTTCCGTTCAAATATTTTATCGGAGGAAAAACCCATCCGGGAATGCCGGGGAATGCAGTACGTGAAATCTGTCCGGACCAGTACGGCAACCTTTGGTTAGGAACGGAAGACAACGGGATCAACCGCTACAACCCAACTACCGGCGAGATCACGAACTTCTCCCGCACCAATCCTGCCCACCCACTCTCAGCAACCAATATCCACGGTCTGCTTGCCGACGGTAACCAGTTATGGGTAGGAACGTTCAACACCGGAATCGACCTATTGGATATTCCTTCCGGGAAAATCATCAAACGATATACCCGAAACAATACCGAGAACCTGCTACCGGCAGATTTCATACTCTGCTTTTGCAAACTCTCCGAAGATGAAATCCTAATCGGAACATCCGAAGGACTTGTCCTCTTTCATAAAAAAGAAGAATGTTTCACCCCTTGGGGAACAGAGATCAAATCGATGGTACGCCAAATCTACAAAGACAGCAAAGGGGATATCTGGGTTGCGACCACCTCCGGCGCTTATCGCTATTCCAAAACCGAAAAGAAGTTCACGCACTATACTTCTAACCGCGAGCGGTCGCAGACCATCGGCGACAACAACGTGACTTCCATATTCGAAGACTCGAAAAACAGGATTTGGGTGGCAACCGTCTATGGCTTCTCCCTCTACAACGAAATATCGGATTCATTCAACCGCATCACGGTCGAAAACGGACTGCCCAGCAATATCGTGCACCGTATCCTGGAAGACGACGGACATCTTTTCTGGATTGCAACGGCTAACGGGCTGGTTCGTTTTAATCCCGAAACATACGTAATGAAGACTTTCTCATACACGGATGGCCTGCCCGAAGCACAATTCAACTATTGTTCCGCCTACAAGATGCCGGACGGGACCATGTATATGGGAACGATCAACGGAATGATCGCCTTTAATCCGCGTGATTTCAAAGAGGATGTTTACTCGCCATCGGTATGCATCACCCGCATAGATGTGCAGGACGACCGCATCGGTGCCCCTAAATATAATGTCAACCGGATTATGAAAAGCGGAGAATTGAAACTCCCGCATAACCGCTCCACTTTTACCCTTTCGTATGTGGCATTGAGCTACACCTCGCCGGACGCGATCCAATATGCCTACCGCTTGGAAGGGAGTGACAAGGACTGGATCTATATGAAGCAGAATAAAGACGTGACCTTTGCCAACCTCTCACCCGGCGATTATGTTTTCCGAGTCAAATCGACTAACAGCAGCGGGATTTGGCAGAATAACGAGACGACTCTCCGAATCAAGGTGACACCGCCGTTCTGGGCTACCGGATGGGCACTGTTCATTTATTTTCTGATCTTATGTCTGCTGATCTTACTTTGGTATAACTATAAAAAAGCCAAACTAGAAGAAAAACACCGCATCAACCGCGAAATATTTGAAAGCAAGAAGGAAAAAGAACTTTATAATGCAAAGATACAATTCTTTACCTTTATCACGCACGAAATACGGACACCGCTCACTTTGATAAAGGCTCCGCTGGAAAAGATACTTCGTTCAGGGGATGGAACACCCGCTACACAGGAAAACTTGCGGATCATCGAAAAAAACACAGGACGGCTGTTAGACCTCAGTAACCAGCTATTAGACTTCCGCAAGACGGAAAGCCGCGGGTTCAAACTGAACTATGTCACGACCGATGTTGTCCTTTGGCTGGAAACGATCCTGCATCCATTCCGTCCGGCTTTCGAACAGGGCAACAAGAATTTCACGGTCAAGCTGCCGGAACTGTCTTTCGAGGCCTGTCTGGACCGGGAGGCTTTCTCCAAGATCGTCAGCAACCTGGTCAGCAACGCACTGAAGTACTCAGACAGCCGGATATCACTCGAACTGCTCCCCCCTTCAGGTGAAGAGCGCATGTTTACCCTGCTCGTCACCAATGACGGACATCTGATACCCGACAGTGAGACTGAAAACATATTCAATCCGTTCTACCGCCTCAAAGAGACAGAGCACCAACAGGGAAGCGGTATCGGTTTGTCGCTCGCCCATTCTTTGGCTGAATTCCATCGTGGCAAACTGTTCTATCGGCAAACACCGGACGGTTTGAACCAGTTTGTCTTGATGCTGCCGGAACAGCAGGAAGACAGTTACCGGATAGCAGCCGGAAATGAGAAAGCAGAAATGATCACTTTAACCGAAACCGGCAAATCGGTGATCTTGATTGTCGAGGATCAAGATGATATGCGCCATTTTATCGCCCGTGAACTGGCGGAAACATATCAAGTATTAGAAGCGGAAAATGGAAAAGTCGCTCTCGAACTGATCCGTAAAAACACGGTCAATCTGATTATCAGCGATGTCATGATGCCGATTATGGATGGTTTCGAACTTTGCAACGAAGTGAAAAACGACGTCAATGTCAGTCATATTCCGTTTATCTTGTTGACGGCACAACATAACCTGCAATCACGCTTGAAGGGACTGAATACGGGAGCCGACGCCTATATGGAAAAACCTTTCTCCATCGAACTGCTGACGGCACAGGTAGGCAACCTTTTGAAAAGCCGTGAGCTACTGAACAAAACTTATTTAGAGAAACCGCTTGCCCCGGTAGCCTCTCTCGCCGTTTCACAGGTGGATGATATTTTCCTTCGCAAACTGAACGACTATTTGGAAGAGAACCTCAGCAGCGAAGCCCTCTCCGTCGAGATGCTTGCCGATACGATGGGTATGAGCACTTCCAGTCTCTACCGCAAGGTCAAGGGCTTATCCGGTCTCTCTCCTAACGACTTCATTCGCATTGCCCGCTTAAAAAAAGCAATCCTATTGATGCAGAACGGAGAGAACCGCATCAACGAGATCGCTTTCCAAGTCGGCTTCTCCTCCCCGGCTTATTTCTCCACCTGCTTCCAGAAGCAATACGGGAAAACACCATCGGAATACATGAAGCACTTAAAAATTGAAAGTTAAAAATAGAGACCGATCATTATTTTTTAATCTATCATCACTCTGCCACCGGGAAAGCAGAAATTCTCAATCTTGCCGCTCCCATAGGGACCAAAGTGATTTCGTCCAAACGGTCGGACCTGCGGGCATTTTCGTATGGAAGGACTCCGCATAATCCGTATTCGTCGATTTTCCACTCTGGCACCAAACGTCCCTGTGCTTTAAATTCCATCGGGACGGAAGAAAGGGTGAAAGGATTGTTGTCCGAAGGCCAGTCTTTACGCTGCAAAGTAATAGGCGACTGGACCTTCAATGCATAATTCCAAGGGCTTGCCGGAAGGATCTCGAAAGTCGGCCATGCAGAAGCATCCGCTCCTTCCTGCCATTTGGAATCCCAAACAGCAGTCTCGGTGCTGGGCATTTGCTTGTATGTTTCTTCTACTTTCAAAGACAAGGTAAGTGGACCGTAATCAACACTGACACTGTTTTTATTTACCTGCCACTGACGAACGGCATATTCCATCGGAAGGTTCAAGACGACCTTGTCACCATCTTTCCATTCCCGTTCGATACAAGCGTATGTTCCGGGAGCGAGCTTCGTTTGCTGAGGTTTCCCGTTGATCAGGACAGAAGCATTTTTACACCAGGACGGGATACGGAGATAAAAAGGGAAAGATACGTTTTTCGGAGTTCCAACAGTAAAACATGTCATTTCTTCAAACGGATAATTCGTCTGTTCATGCAAAGTGATTTCCGTTCCGTCGCCCACCTTTACATTAGCCTTACAAGAATTATATAAAACGGCAGCCACTCCGTTGTCCGGCGTTGCCAATACCAAATGCTCGACATAATAGGGCCAGCCGAAACCATGGTTGTGCTGGCAACAACGACTGCTGAACGGATTCATGGCCAGGAAAGGGCCGGAATTATCCAGTCCCGGATGATGATTGCGAGAATCGCTGATCGCCATATTCGGGCAAGTCAGATAACGAAGCGCCCGGTAATCCGGCATTAACGAAGCCGGATAGCTGTTGAACGCAACATCTTCGAGGTGATCGGCCCAATAAGGATCGCCACTGATCAGAAGCATGATCTCGTCTGATGCCATCTGCTCCACAAAACCACAAGTCTCCGTTCCCTGCCGAGGATCGAAGAAACCGATACGGGCATTCTCGTCCGCCCCGAACATCCCGCCGGGAACCTGGCCGAAAGCTCGGCGTATCAAACTCTGGACATTATAGCTGGCAGCCAACATCGCCGAATCTTTTGTAAACAGATAATAAGTGGCAGGTTCGCGAAAACACTGGGCGACATTCACATTGTGCCAGTTCGGAAGCTGAGTCGATTTTGTCCAGTCCGCCGTATTCCGATGAATCTTTTCAGCCAACGGAAGAAGCGACTCGTCACCCGTGCGGTTATATAACCAGACCACGCTCCAAAGATTATCCCCTCCACGGCTATTCTCCCAATAACTCGACAGGAAAGCGTCATCGGGTACTGTTTGCAGATAATGACAATAGCGGGTCATGAAGTCGATCACCCGGTTATCGTTCGTATATTCATGATAGGACTGCATGATCCAGAGGACGATCATGTTCGGCCAAAAATCCTGCTTGCCGTTATTCAGATGTACCGGCCCGAAATTACCATCCGCCCGCTGGCTTGCCAAAATGGCCTCTATCCAGAATTTCGTTTCTTTCAACAAAGCCTCGTCTTTCAAGGCATACGCCATATTACCATACCCGCGCAGCCAGTAGGGCACTTCTTCCCACCCCCATTCGCCTCCGTTTTTCAACCAAGCATTGTTTCCTTTTTGCAGCCAAGCGCTAATCTCCCCCAAATGCCCGCAAAGTCCGTCTTTCTGTAATTCGATCTGCCGCCTGATCCAGCCTTCCGGCTCGATGCTTCCGGCAGGCAGCTTGATAAATTGCAATGGCTGTAATGGGGCCCGGTTGCTTACATAGTAGTCATTACGAGATGCTGTGGACAAACGTTCCATCGTCCGGATCTCTTGCGTCTGTTTTCCTGCACACGACGCCAACAGAATTGAGAAAAGTAAAATCGTCTTTTTCATGCTTATCAGATTTATTAGCCAAAGGAAAGGAATCCGACAGAAAAACAGGATAAGAAATCAATCAAAAACATATAAAAATCGTTCTATCACTTCCTCCTGATGAAAAAGTAATAGAACGATCTTAAATCCTTCAGCGACTTCTCTTTCAAAAGAAAAGCAACAGTCACTTTCTTAACCGACACACTCCGTAATACAACAGACGAAGTACAACCGACAACCCGTAAAAGCCACACGTGATGAGCAGCATCCACAACGATTGTGTCCAAAGCTCAGACCAGCTTGTACCGTATGCGACGATAGAGATAATATTCATCAGATAGGCGAGCGCGATACAGACACAGAATATCTTAATTTCCGTTTTTTGTCTCTTTACAGATAATACGATTTCTTTCATAATCATGCAAAATTTAGATACGGTATTTTATATTCATCCGGGAAAGTAATCACTCGTCCTTCATCAATCGCCTGCAAGCCCAACAAACCCAAAACAGAAGAATAGTAAGCTTCTTCTACCAAATCAGGAACCGGTTTACCGGTAATGGCCGCTTCACAGAAAGCCGTAACCAGCTCGATAGAGCCGTCTCCGGATGCTCCGACCGAGGACTGTCCGCTGATGCTCGTCACTTTATCCATGATCAGATGCCCCTTGTTTACCGACGCGGTTTCCGGCACCCAACTCGGACCGGCGAATGAAACATTATCGAAAATCTTATGTTCGATCTGATTGATCAATTGCATGATTCCGGGAGCAGGTTCGACATCCTCAAAATAATATTTCCCTTTTTCCGGTTCCATCGTACCCTTACTACCCATAATCTCTTCTTCAAGGCCATAAAACTTGTTGGCAATCATTGACTCGTAGGTCATCTTCACACCATTCGGATAGTGGTAAATCAAATTGATGCTGTCATACACTTCACGGCCATCCTTCCAATAGACGATATCTCCCATGCCAGCCACCTTTTCAGGAAGCATCTTCAACGCCCAGTTTCCGACTTGCAACTGATGGGTTGCCAACTCCGTTACCAGACCACATGAATATTCCTTATACAGACGCCAGTTGATCTTACGTTCCAAATCGGGAGATGGAACGGGGCGGCGCCAGTCGTTATTACGGAACCAATACGCCCGTATCGAATTGATCTCACCCAACAATCCGGCATGAATCATTTCCATGGCCTTTATATATTTCGGATCATACAAGCGTTGCTGGCCTATAAACATCACTTTACCGGATTCTTTAAATACATTATACATATCCAAGCAATCCGAACATGTCATCGCCATCGATTTCTCGCAGAACGTATGCTTACCCGCATGCAAAGCGTCTATCGTGATATGCGCATGTTCATACAACGGAGTTGCGATCATGACAGCCTGCACATCTTTGTCTTCCAAAAGCTTCCGGTAATCGTCATATGTCTTGGCTTTCGGATAGAGAGCCGAAGCCTCTTTCAAGTGGGGAGGATAATTATCACACAAGGCAACCACATCGGCATACGGAATCATTTTCAGGTTATTCAGGTGGTACTGTCCGCGTGAACCTGTACCGATAAATCCGATCCGCACTTTCTCCTTTGCGATCTGCACCTTATCGTCGGCACTGCAGGACTGCAACCAAGGAAATGCTGAAAGCAGCGCACCGCCTCCACCAATCATTCCCAGCTCCTTGAAGAAGTCCCGCCGGCTTAAATTGACTGAATTCTCATCATTTTTCATAACTTATATACATGTTTTTCATAAATATCAAAATGAGACGCGATTACCGGAATACGCTCATCGTCGCAGATCATAAAGGCAGTTGTCAGAATCTCTGCTACTACCGGATCTTTCGCCACCACCGACACCATTTTCTTATCATCCACAAATGTTCCCGTATGAGGGTTCACAATATGGCGCGGATGGGAAGGCATATTTCCCGATGTCGATAGCGAACTGTCACACAACTTCAAATCTGCAATCCGCTCTTTCGTAAACGGATTGTCAAGACCAACCGGCCAATACTCGCCACACGGATGCGTACCGACTGCCAAAACCGAACTATTCCCGAAATTGACAAGAGCCTTTGCAACTCCGTTCTCTTCCAACAGTTCCCGTATTTTAGCAAGTGCATATCCTTTTCCGTACCCACCTAGGTCAATGTGTAAAGATTCGGAAAAGAAAAAAATACTTTTGTCCTCCTCTGTCAGCAATACCCGATCGAATCCCTGCAAAGTTATATCGAAATATCTTTCCGTCAATTCATTGTAACGTTTGCAGTTCAGCAATATATCCCAAAGCTCTTCCCCCACTGTCACCGGATAATGTCCGGCTTCCCGGTTAACAAACGAAACTTCACTCTCCGGATCAAACCGGTTCAGCATCTTATCCAACCGCCGCACTTCCGATTCGATCTTTTCCCATACCGTACCAAGAAGACGGGAGTCACCACCGACCATCAAGATGTCGAACTGCGTACCCATTACCGACGACATAGATCCATGGAAAAGCCCGGAAGCCGCATAATAGTTAGAGTAAGACATAAGCCATTTGTTACTTTAGTTATTTTTTTACATGGTTCAAGAGGTGCGCGTACC
>DXRF01000180.1 GCA_019411205.1 Parabacteroides sp.
ATGCAATTAATCGGAAAGAAAAAAATCTTTTCATGTATACATATTGTGTTTGTCTTGTTTCTTTTTGTATCTCTGGCAAATGCACAAAATCAGAAAGTACGACTGAGTGGAGAGAATCTGACGTTGAAAGCTGCTTTTAAACAAATTGAGCAGCAAACCAAGATGTCTGTTGATTACGATGCAGAAGTGGTCAATACCTTCCGCCGAGTTCCTACTGTAACAAAAACATTGACAGTTAACGAACTTTTGAAGCAGTTGCTCCAAAATACAGGATATACCTATACGTTTGAAGGGGCGCATATTCTGATTAAAGTCCAGCCGTTGAAAGGTAAGAAAAGGAAGGTAACTGGGACAATTACGGATGAGACCGGATTATCGGTGATTGGTGCTAATGTTGTGGAAAAGGGAACGACTAACGGTGTCATAACCGACTTGAACGGAAATTTCACAATCGAAGTTGCAGATAATGCAATATTGAAAATCTCGTATGTCGGGTATAGTTCTAGTGAAATGCGTGTTGGAAATCGGACACATCTGACTATTCAGATAAAAGAGGATACAGAACTTTTGGACGAAGTAGTTGTGATTGGCTATGGTGTGGTAAAGAAAAGTGACTTGACAGGTTCGGTTAGTTCCGTAAAATCTGAAGAAGTTAATGCTTATCCTTCTGCTAATCTGCTACAGGCCATTTCTGGCAAAACATCCGGTATGGAGATCAAACAGAATACTGGTGCACCGGGGGGGAGCATCAGCGTGAGGATTCGTGGTGCAAATTCTGTTCAGGGTAGCAATGAACCGCTGTATGTGGTTGATGGCTTTCCTATTTCCGGTGGTCCGACTAATCTGAATAATTCGGATATAGAAAGTATTGAAATCTTGAAAGATGCATCAGCTACGGCTATTTATGGTTCAAGAGGTGCGAATGGGGTGGTGATGATTACGACAAAACAGGGTAAGACTGGTAAAACTCGGGTGGAACTGGATGCTAGTTATACTACGCAGTCTCTCGTAAAAAAGTTGGATTTGATGAACGCAACAGAGTATGCACAGTTTTATAACATGCAGCAGTTAAATGATACGGGGAAAGAATATTTTACAGCTGATCAAATCTCAGAATTCGGAGAAGGATATGACTGGCAAGATCTGATATTTCGGAATGCTCCAATTTTAAGGACCAATTTGTCGATAACCGGTGGTAATGAGAAAACCCAGTTTATGTTGGGTGGAAGTGTGTATATGCAGGATGGTATTATAAAAGGTAGTGACTATGACAGGTATTCATTGTTGGCAAAAATAAACCATAAGGTAAATAAATATTTTGCGGTCAATTTCTCCAGTTCTTTAACCAGAGCAGAAACGGATCGTAAGGACAGTGGAGGTGGTGCAAGAGGTAGTTCGATGATCTCATCTGCAATCTCGGCTCCTCCGACACTTACTCCTTATAACGAAGATGGTAGCTATCGGGTGTTGGCTACAGAATATCCTTTTGTTGCTACGGATATAATTAATCCGATTAATTTCATTAATGAACAGAGTAATCATGTCCGGAAGAACAGTGTTCTAGCTAATGTCTCTTTTGTCATTACTCCAATTTCAGATTTGACGATTAAAATTATGGGAGGTATTCAGAATAATGACGAACTTACTTCCGGATACAAGAGCCTTCAGTTTTTGCATTCTTCTGGAAATGCTAGTTTGAAAGCAACTCAATTTACTAGTTTGTTGAGTGAAAATACGGTAAACTATAATAAGAGAATCGGGGAACATTCATTTTCTGTATTAGGAGGGATTACTTATCAGAATTTTCTTGATACGAATGTTTCCGGTTCCGGTTCCGGTTTTTTGAATGATGTTTTTGATGTGTATAGCTTGCAATCGGCATCAACTCCAGGGGTTCCTTCTTCTTTCTATGCAAAGTCTGTCCTGTTGTCTTATCTAGCTCGGGTAAACTATAGTTTCAATGATAAATATCTGCTAACTGCGAGTATTCGTAGAGATGGTTCTTCTCGGTTTAGTGATGGAAATAAATGGGGTAATTTTCCGTCTGCTGCCTTTGCTTGGAGAGTTTCAAACGAAGATTTCCTGAAAGATGTTAAAGCTTTGTCTAACTTGAAAGTTCGTGCAAGCTGGGGAAAAACCGGTAGTCAGGCTATCGCTGCTTATGCAACCTTAAATACGCTTTCAAATGGTAAGGTGATTTTTGATGATGCCCTTTACAACACTTTTGCACCGGGAACACGTTTGCCGGGTGATTTGAAGTGGGAAACAACCGAACAATATGATTTTGGAGTGGATATTGGTTTGTGGAACCGTTTGAATATAACATTAGATGGTTACGTGAAAAATACGAGTGATTTACTTAATACGGTTATTCTACCGAGTTCTTCCGGTTATACAAGTACGATAAGGAATGTAGGAAAAGTCCAGAATAAAGGTTTTGAGGCTTCTTTGGATGCCCGGATTCTGACGGGAGAGGTCAAATGGAATGTCAATGCAAATATCTCTTTTAACCGGAATAAAGTAAAGAAATTGAACGGAGGAGAGGATATTTATGGCGGAAGCGTAAATGCCGTTGTGATTAGTGATGAAACGAATATTTTGCGGGAAGGATATCCGATCGGACAGTTCTATGGTTATCTTGAAGATGGATATGACAGCGAAGGGCGGATTGTCTTTAAAGATTTGGATGGAGATAATGTGATTACTAAAAATGATAAAACATTCATTGGTGATCCGAATCCTGACTTTATTTATGGATTTACGACGGATGTCAGCTACAAAGGTTTTGAGCTGAGTTTATTTTTTCAGGGAAGTCAGGGAAATGATTTATTCAATGCCAGTGCTATATCCAATACGATCGATTATGGTTTTGGGCTGAATATGCCGAAAGAAGTTTTTTACAATCACTGGACTCCGGAAAATGTGAATGCTAAGTATCCGGCAATCAGCTATAATACAACAGTAAAGGTCTCTGACCGTTTTATTGAAAATGGCTCGTTTCTGCGTTTGCGGAATATCCAGCTTACATATAATGTACCTGTAAAGAAGTTACATTGGAAATGGATTAATGACATTCAGATTTATGCCAGCGGGCAAAATCTTTTGACATTTACGAAATATTCCTGGTGGGATCCGGAAGTTAATTCATTTGGAGGGTCATCTTCCACATCACAAGGGATAGATTTTAATAGTTATCCTTCTTCGAAATCATATACTTTTGGGGTAAGATTTGGATTTTAATTAAAGAACGATTAAAAGATAATTAAAGAATGAAAGCAAGTATAATACATAAATTCATAAATCCATGTAGTTGGATATTGTTATCATTTGCTCTGTTTCTTTCCTGTAGTGACGAATTGATCGAACATCCGAAAGCAATGGTTGTCGAAAATTTCTATAAAACTCCGGAAGAGGTGGAAAGTGCCACAAATGCGATTTATAATCAATTGAGAACGACCACTCAAATGTCTGTGTATGAGGCGACGCTGGAGTGTCTCTCTGATTTTGTATATGGACGTGGAAGTTGGACACAAATCGGAGAGTATAAGAAGTTAAATGATACGAATATAACGAGAGTTTCCGGCATATGGAAGAGTTTCTTTATCAGTATACGTTGTGCAAATCTTGTGATCAAGAATTCTCCGAAAGGGAATCCGGATATAGATGTTTTTGTCGCAGAGGCAAAATTCATGCGAGCATTCGTATATTTTCATCTGGTTCGTAATTGGGGAGGAGTACCTTTGCGTACAGAAGAGAATATGTCTGAAATAGATGTACCCAGAGCTTCCGAAGATGAGGTTTATGCTTTTATCATAAATGATTTACTTGAAGCGGAAAAAGTTTTACCTGAAAAGAGAAATATGAGTGGACGTCCTTCTAAGTGGGCGGCAAAGACATTGTTAGCGGATGTCTATTTACAGTTAGGCGAATATTCCAAATCACGTGTGAAAGCTGAAGAGGTTGTAAAGAGTGGTGCTTTTTCTTTGGTTCCAGTTGCATCGAAAGAGGATTTTCAAGAAAATGTATTTGGGCCTTCTGTTATAACTTCCAGTGAAGAAATCTTTTATTTGAAGTATTCTAATATCGTGTCCGGCCAAAGTAATTATATGTTGTGGATTCTGAATCATTTTGAAACGGGTGGTTTTCCGTTTGGAGGAGCTTATGCAATATATGGAGATTTGACGAATCCTGTTTATAAGGAATGGGATGACAGGGATTTGAGGAAGCAACTCTGGAGCCCAGTAGAGTTTGGTTTAGGTGCAAACACTTTGGTCTGCACGAAGTTCGTTGATAAAAATGCAATTAGCAAGGCTGGAGGAGCTAATGACGATCCGGTTTACGGATATTCGGATTTATTATTGATCTATGCGGAAGCCTTGGTGATGGAAACTGGAAAAGTTACGGTCGAGGCTTTGGAGGCAGTCAATCAGGTTAGACGTAGAGCTTATGGGCAGAATGTGATGGCTACTTCTGAATTTGATTACAAGCAGTCGGATTGCCCATCTGCGAGTACCTTATTAGATCTGATTATGAAGGAGCGTGGATATGAATTCCAAGTAGAAGGTAAACGTTGGTTGGAGCTTAAAAGAACGGGAAAAGCTGTAGAAATCATAAAGGCATCGAAGGGGCTGGATGTCTCTGATATAAGTTTCTTGTGGCCTATTCCGATAGACGAGATTAATTATAATGGAGCTTTGGATCCTAAAACTGACCAAAATCCAGGTTATTAAAATTAGGTGTAAGTATTATGGATAGACGAACAATGATTAGGTCGCTGGGGATAATCCCGGCGACTGGTCTAATTACAACATTAAAAGCTGAAAAAGTCGACGAGAGGATAGATTTCCCTAGGATAGAGACTGATATCTTGGTTGTTGGAGGGGGTACTGCAGGTACTATTGCCGCAATCCAAGCAGGTAGGGCTGGTTGTAATGTTATTTTATTGGAAAGCGGCAACCAGCTTGGTGGGACTATGACGACTGGAGGGGTCTGTTTTCCTGGATTATTTTATGCATGGGGTAAACAGATTGTTGGGGGAATAGGTTGGGAACTTGTTACAGAGGCTGTAAAAATGAACGGCGATGTATTGCCGGATTTTAATAAGCCTTTTGGAAGAAGTCATCCTAAACATCAGATTTTGTTGAATGCCCCTTTGTTTGCTATGTTAGCGGAAGAAAAATGCATAAAGGCCGGAGTTTCCATCCGGTATTATGAAACTCCAGTAAGTGTAACGGCTCTCAAGTCTGGTTGGAATGTTGAGGTTTTGGGAAAAGGTACCCATATAGCAATAAACTGTAAACAAATAATTGATGCAACGGGGAATGCTTCTGTTGCGGCTTTGGCTGGATATAGACGTTTAAAGGAAAAGGAAGTACAACCAGGGTCTTTAATTTTTGAGTTGGAAGGGTATGATTTATCATCTTTGGATTTTTCAGATCTTTCAAATAAGTTTGATGATGCCTTAAAGAGGGGAGTACTACTAAAGACAGATGCATATGCTGGAATAAAAGGATTGCTGACGGTTAAAGGAGGTTTGGCTACACAACATATATTGAATGCAGATTCTTCAACTTCGGAATTGCATACACGGGCCAATATTGAAGGGCGTACTTCCTTGTTAAGGATTCTTCGTTTTGTACATACTTTACCAGGATGTGAGAGTGCACGAATAAAAAAAATGCAAGCTGAAACTGCGATTCGTGAAACTTACCGAATTGATGGCTTATACAAAATTTCTCATCGGGATTATATAGAAGGAAAAATTTTTGATGATTCTCTTTCCTATTCTTATTATCCTATAGATTTACATGTTACACATGGTGTCTCACCAAAGCATTTGGCTGAAGGAGTAGTTGCAACAGTTCCTTTACGTGCTTTAATACCAAAAGATAGTCGCAATTTTTTGGTCGCAGGCCGCTGTGTTAGTAGTGACCGATTAGCCAATTCTGCTTTGCGTGTACAAGCTTCTTGCATGGGGATGGGGCAGGTAGCAGGAGCAGCAGCGGTTTTGGCTTGTGTGAGAGGAAAATCTCCGGTCGATTTATCTATTGAGGAGCTAAAAACATTAATTCGGAAATATGGAGGTATTGTCCCTTGAACTTATAGGATGTTGTTTGCTAAAGGATATCTCCCTTATTGTATAAAATGATCCTGAAAGCTAAAAAGAAATCTCGAATCAAGTTGTATTTGAGATATAATTTTTAGGTATAAAAACGATTTATTTCGTAAAATGCAAAAAAATTCATGACGACAGTCTTTATTGCAGTGAAGTTCGATTTCGTGCATGATGGTTTTGCACTTCATATCGATGAAGACTGTCGTTGTTGAAATGAAGTGTCTGACTTCTCAAAAATAGCTCCTATTTTCTTGCTTGTTTCGTATAGTTCCCCTGTCTGGGTTCAAATATTCGATTCTCTGAGTGTTAAGGTTTATTGGAATGTGTAAGATGAGGTGAAGTACGCAGGTTTTTTACGCGTATATCACAAAAAGTAGGTTTTTTTTAGAGCAGAAAAAGCCTACTTAAAATCATCCGCTTTTGAGGATCAAAATAGAAAAACAGTCGGTTATTGTAAAAAATATAGTATCATTTCTTTTTCCGCGTACATAATAATATATTTTC